>JAFXDK010000007.1 GCA_017521805.1 Ruminococcus sp.
CGCCGCTGACATTTTGGGCTTTGGAAAATGCACATTAGCACGATAATTTTTATTCTGATGAAAAATTTGTATAGAACAAATTGCCTGCGGACGCTGTCCGCCCGACTTTTGTACCAGTTTTGTTTTTCCCTCCCTTTTGCCACCGTAGGTTGTCCTCTCTGGTGATAAATTACCCTTTTGTATTTATTATAAATAGAAAAAGTAAAGTTTAAGATGCTACAATGTACTACAAATTGGCTATTCTACATTATTCTGCGTAGGGGCTGCCTTTGGCAGTCCACAATTTCAGACCAAAATTCAGATTTTTTCTATACGCCGAAATATCAGGGGGCAACCCCTGATATTTTTGTGCAAAACATCAATGAAATCGTATTTTTTTCAAATAGTGAGAATTTCTTTATAAAAATTTGCTGAAATGCTATTTCACCCCTTGCATTTTTTTTCATTTTGTGGTATGATATAGGGTAGAATATTAGGAGCTAATCAGCGTGAAAAACTGAAACGCCCCTAAAATATAACGTGCTGCCAGCACGGGTCAGGAGAAAAAAATGCCAAAGATTCAGGATATTAACAAAATCATGATTATCGGTTCAGGCCCAATCATTATCGGTCAGGCCTGTGAGTTCGACTATTCGGGAACTCAGGCTTGTAAGGCCCTCAAAAATCTGGGATACGAGATTGTTCTCGTAAACTCAAATCCAGCAACAATTATGACAGACCCCGACGTTGCTGATACTACTTACATCGAGCCGCTCAACGTGGAAAGACTTACACAGATAATCGAAAAGGAACGCCCCGACGCTCTCCTCCCTAACCTTGGCGGTCAGTCCGGACTTAACCTCTGCTCAGAGCTGGATGAGGCAGGAGTTCTGGAAAAGTACGGCGTTCGTGTAATCGGTGTTCAGGTTGACGCCATCGAAAGAGGCGAGGACCGTATCGAATTCAAGAATACCATGAATGCCCTCGGTATCGGCATGCCCAGAAGCGAGGTTGCCTATACTGTTGATGAAGCTGTTAAAATCGCTGAAAATCTAAAATATCCCGTTGTTCTTCGTCCTGCATATACCATGGGCGGCGTAGGCGGCGGTATGGTATACAATGTAGATGAGCTTAAAGTCGTTTGCGAAAGAGGCTTGCAGGCTTCTCTCGTTGGTCAGGTTCTCGTTGAGGAATGTATTTTCGGCTGGGAAGAACTCGAACTTGAAGTTGTCCGTGATATCAACAACAACAAGATTACTGTATGCTTTATCGAAAATATCGACCCTGTCGGCGTTCATACAGGAGATTCCTTCTGCTCAGCACCTATGCTTACAATTCCCGAGGATGTTCAGAAAGAACTCCAGGAAATGTCATACAAAATCATTGAGGCTATCGAGGTTATCGGCGGCTGTAACTGTCAGTTTGCCCGCGACCCCGAAACAGGACGTATTGCCGTTATCGAAATTAACCCCAGAACTTCACGTTCTTCCGCCCTTGCTTCCAAGGCAACAGGCTTCCCCATTGCACTTGTTTCCGCAATGCTTGCCTGCGGTCTTACACTTGATGAAATCCCCTGCGGCAAATATGGCACACTTGATAAGTACGTTCCCGACGGCGATTATATCGTAATCAAGTTTGCTCGCTGGGCATTTGAGAAATTCAAGGGCTCAGAGGATAAGCTCGGCACTCAGATGCGCGCTGTAGGCGAGGTTATGAGTATCGGCAAGACATACAAGGAAGCATTCCAGAAAGCAATCCGCAGCCTTGAAACAGGCAGATACGGCCTTGGATTCGCTAAAAACTTCAACAGCATGACAAAGGAAGAACTCCTTGACCTGCTGAAATATCCCACAAGCGAAAGACAGTTTATTATATACGAGGCACTCCGCAAGGGCGCTGAAATTGACGAAATCTTTGAGCTTACAAAAATCAAGAAGTACTTCTTAGAGCAGATGCTTGAACTTGTTGAGGAAGAAGAAATGCTCCTCACATTAAAGGGCGCTGTTCCCGAGGAGGACATTCTCAGACAGGCTAAACTTGACGGTTTCTCCGACCGTTACCTCAGCTCACTCCTTGAAGTTACAGAGGAAGAAGTAAGAAACGCACGTATCGGCTATGGTATCTGCGAGGCATGGGAGGGAGTTCACGTAAGCTCCACAGAAAATGCTGCTTACTACTACTCAACATATCATCTTAAAGAAGATAAGAGCCCTGTAAGCACAGAAAAGCCAAAGATTATGATTCTCGGCGGCGGACCTAACAGAATCGGTCAGGGTATCGAGTTCGACTATTGCTGTGTACACGCCGCACTTGCGCTGAAAAAACTTGGATTCGAGTCAATTATCGTAAACTGCAACCCTGAGACAGTATCAACAGACTATGACACTTCCGATAAGCTCTATTTCGAGCCTCTTACACTTGAAGATGTTCTTGCTATTCACGACAAGGAAAAGCCCGTAGGCGTTATTGCTCAGTTCGGCGGACAGACACCCCTTAACCTTGCTAACGACCTTAAAAAGTACGGCGTAAACATCCTCGGTACAACTCCCGAGACTATTGACCTTGCAGAAGACAGAGACCACTTCCGCGCAATGATGGATAAGCTTGAAATCCCAATGCCTGAAGCTGGAATGGCTGTAAATGCAGACGAGGCAATTGAAATCGCAAACAGAATCGGCTATCCCGTAATGGTTCGTCCCTCTTACGTTCTCGGCGGACGCGGCATGGAAATCGTTCACGACGATGAAATGATGCGCGTATATATGAATGCAGCTGTAGGTGTAACTCCCGACAGACCTATCCTCATTGACCGTTTCCTCAACCACGCAACAGAGTGCGAGGCTGACGCTATTTCCGACGGTACACATTGCTTTGTTCCCGCTGTTATGGAGCATATCGAGCTTGCAGGCGTACACTCAGGCGACTCTGCTTGCATTCTCCCCTCAAAGAATCTTTCACCTGAAATCGTTGAAACAATCAAGGATTACACAAGAAGAATTGCTGTAGAAATGAATGTACGCGGCCTTATGAATATGCAGTACGCTATCGAGGGCGATACAGTATATGTTCTTGAAGCAAACCCCAGAGCATCCAGAACAGTTCCCCTTGTTTCAAAGGTATGCAATATCAACATGGTAAAGATTGCAACAGAGATTATCACATCTTCTATCACAGGCAATCCCTCACCTGTTCCCGAGCTGAAAGACCGTCAGATTGACCACTACGGCGTAAAGGAAGCTGTATTCCCATTCAATATGTTCCCCGAGGTTGACCCGGTTCTCGGACCTGAGATGCGTTCAACAGGTGAAGTTCTCGGTATCTCTGACAGTTTCGGAGAGGCTTACTACAAGGCTCAGGAGGCTACAAAGAACTATCTCCCCGAAAGCGGAACAGTTCTTCTCAGTATCTGTGACAGAGATAAGCCTGAGCTTATCGACATTGCAAAGGGCTTCCACGAGCTTGGCTTCAAGCTTCTTGCAACTCACAAATGCTACAAGCTTATTGTTGAGGCTGGAATTCCCTGCGAGAGAATCTTCAAGATTTATGAGGGCAGACGACCTAACATTGCAGATGAAATTGCAAACGGAGAGATTCAGCTTATTATCAATACTCCCGCAGGCAAGACAAGTATTCATGATGACAGCTATATCCGTAAGTCTGCTATCAAGCACCGCATAACATATATCACAACTATGGCAGCAGCCAAGGCAAGTCTTGAGGGTATCAAGTATATGAAATCCAACAAGGAAATCAGCGTGAAGTCCTTACAGGCACATCACGAAGATATCAAGTAATATTTCAAGGGACGCTTTTCGGAGCGTCCTTTTTGTTTGTCAAAAAAACTGAATTTCGTTCCGAAATTGCGGGCGGATAATATCCGCCCCTACACGAAATGACGTAAAATAGCCGTTTTGTAGGGACAGGTTGTGCCGTGTCCGATATTTTTAAAAAATTCAGATAAAACAACAAATTTCACGACTTCATTTTAATAATATATAACTATTTATTGCAAAAGATATAACTGTAAATTCTGTTGCTAATACACAAATTTGCCTGTTGATAATTAGTGAAAAAGCAGAAAATAAAAATTATTTTTCATTTTGCAACGTTTTTCCGTTGCAAAAAGGCTCATTTCAGCCCATTAGTGAGAGGGGTTGTTTCAAATTAAGATTCGATTTTCTGTGACAGTTGCATTTTATTCGAATCTGTGTTATAATTATGGTGTATATCTGTATCCACCCGATGAACTACGGTTCAGGAGAAATTTATGTCAGAAACTTTAATCAAATACAAATCACCTGCTTCGGATTTCGGCGAGGCACTTCCCGTAGGAAACGGCAGAATCGGCGGTATGGTCTACGGCAGGGCGGCTGATGAGCTTATCCGCATCAACGAGGATTCCGTCTGGTCAGGCGGTCTGCGCCACCGTATCAATCCCAATGCAAAAGAGGGATTGGCAGAAGTCCGTGAGCTTCTGCGGCAAGGAGATATTCCCGCCGCTGAAAAGAAAGCTTTTGAAAAGCTGCAGGGAGTTCCCGAGAATATGCGCAGGTATATGCCCCTCTGCGACCTGACTATATCCATGGATATCGGAGGCAAGGCAAGGGATTATTCCCGTATTCTTGATATCTCCACCGCTGTAACAGGTGTAAGCTTTACCGCTAATGGCGTGATGTATACCCGAAATGTTTTCTGCTCTGCGCCCGATCAGGTTATGGTAATTGATATCCACAGCGATACCCTCAACAGCATTAATCTGACCTGCGGTCTCGGCGGACGTGACGACTACTACGACGAAAACCGCCCATGCGCTGATAATATGCTGATTTTCACGGGAGGAACAGGCAGCTCTGACGGAATATTCTTTGCGGCTTGTCTCGGTGCAAAGGCTGAGGGCGGAGAAGTGCGCACTATCGGCAATAAAATTTCAATTAAAAACGCAAATTCAGTTATGCTTGTACTCTCTGCGAGAACAAGTTTTTATACTGATAATTATGTGGAATCCGCAGAAGTTGATGCAGAAATGGCTCTTGACTGCTCCTATGATGAGCTTTACTACCGCCATGTTTCCGATTATAAAGAGCTTTTCGACCGTGTAGAGCTTACACTCAACGACAACAGCGGCGAAAATCTCAGCGGATTTTCCACAGACCGCCGTCTTAACCGCCTTAAAGGCGATATCATGGACAGCACCGATTGTGAGCGTCTTATCCACGATAACAAGCTGATTGAGCTGTATTTCAACTACGGCAGATATCTCATGATATCCGCAAGCCGTGCAGGTACACAGCCTGCCAATATGCAGGGTATCTGGAATGAGGATATGCAGGCATTTCTGGGAAGCCGCTATGCACTTAATATCGACACGGAAATGAATTACTGGTGCGCTGAAAGCTGTAATCTCTCCGAATGTCACCTCCCTTTGTTCGATTTGCTTGAGCGCGTCTGCGAAAACGGACGTATCACCGCAAGAGAAATGTACGGCATTGAAAAGGGCTTTGTATGTCATCACAACACTGATATATGGGGCGATACAGCGCCGCAGGATATGTGGATTCCCTCAACTATATGGGTAACGGGAGGCGCATGGCTTGCACTCCATATCTTCGAGCATTACGAGTACACCCTTGACCGTGAATTCCTCGAAGAAAAGTACCACATCATGAAAGAAGCAGCAGAATTCTTCACGGAATTTCTCATTGAGGACAGCGAGGGCAGACTGGTAACATCACCCTCAGTTTCCCCCGAAAATACGTACCGCACCGACAAGGGCGTTATGGGCTCTCTTTGCATGGGACCCTCTATGGATTCCCAGATAATCACCGTGCTTTTCAGCAATGTTATAAAAGCGGCTGAAATTCTCGGCAGAGACAGCGCATTTTCAGATAAGCTGAAAGCTCTCCTTGAACGTCTGCCGAAGCCTGAAACCGGAAGATACGGACAGATTAAGGAATGGGCAGTTGACTACGACGAGGTTGAGGCAGGTCATCGCCATGTATCTCAGCTTTTCGCCCTGCATCCTGCTGACCTTATAACTCCCTCAAAAACTCCTAAGCTCGCCGATGCCGCAAGAGCAACTCTCGTCCGCCGACTTGTACACGGCGGCGGTCATACAGGCTGGAGCTGTGCATGGATAACGAATATGTGGGCGCGTCTTTACGACGGAAATATGGTATACGAAAATATCAAAAAGCTTATTACACATTCAACATATCCCAACCTGCTCAACAAGCAGCCACATTTCCGCATTGACGGAAACTTAGGCGGTACTGCCGCAATTACCGAGGCTTTGCTCCAGTGCACAGACGGAGTTATCACACTTCTTCCTGCTCTCCCTGACGAATGGAGCGAGGGCAGTATACGGGGAATCAAGGCAAAGGGCGGATTTGAAATCAGCATATTCTGGGAGAAAAACAAGCTGAAAACTGCTGAAATTATGTCCCTCAACGGCTCTGAATGCCGTATCAGAACAAACTGCACCGCCAGCGTTGTATGCGGCGAAAATACCGTAAATTCGCGCATTGAGGACGGCATTATCGTATTTGATACGACAGAGGGCGAAAAATACACAATCATAACCTGAACAGCGGAGGATAAACTGACATGATAATAAAAAAAGCACTGTCATTCTGCATGGCGGCGGCTGTTGCGACGGCTGCTCTTGCCGCCTGCGACAGCAAGAATAAAAAAGTTCCCGGCGGAGAAATATCCGTAGTTGATGCCGAAACTACTGCTGAGGCAACTGAAACAGCTCTTACTACCGTGCCTGTTGAGACTTATCCCGACTATCCCGTTACATATCCCGTAATCGAGAAAAAAAGAATGGGAAATGTCTACGAGGCAGAGGACGCTCTCATGACAGAGGGACTTGTATTCGATGATACTATTCCCGAGAAAAAACAGGATACAACAGAGGAAAGCGACGATATCGCCATAAGCGGCAAGCACTACAGCGGCGACGGCTATGTCAGAGGCTTTAAAAAAGACGGAAGTTCGTACGTTATCTTTGAAGTTGACGCGCCAAGCAATCAGCACTACGACATCTCGTTCAGTATTGCTTCGGATAAGGCGGTAAACTGCCGCGTATCTGTAAACGACAAGGAAACGGCTACATTCAAGACCGTCAAGGACAGCGAATTCACTCTCATTACCCTTTACGGCGTATTTCTCACAAAGGGTAAAACTTCCATTGAGCTTCGTTCACTTGACGGCGATATGAAGCTTGACTACCTTAAATTGTCCAATAACACCTCCCTCAGCGCAATAAAATACGACGCTGACAGCAATCTCTCCAACAAAGAGGCTGAAGAATCGGCAAAGGAGCTTATGGGCTTTCTCACCGAAAACTACGGAAAATACACCATTACGGGACAGTATGCCTCAGATGAGACAAACAAGGAGCTTGACCTGATTTATCAGACTACAGGAAAATATCCTGTTATACGCTTTTCCGCTATGCATAACTCAGGCAGCAGCTTCGACAGCACATTCAAGGATATCGACGCTTGTGCAGACTGGTATTTCCGCGGCGGTATAGTCGGTCTTATGTGGTACTGGGAAGCTCCCTCCAAAAAGCCCTCGGTATACGCAAAGGAAACGGATTTCAAGCTCTCCGAGGCTGTTACGGATATTGACATTGCAAAGCTTTCTCAGGAGGAAATACGCGGACTTTACGGCGAGGGTAAAATTTCCGAGCAGTGTTACGGCATAATCCTTGACCTCGACAATATGGCAGGTCAGCTTATGTCCCTTAAAAATAAAGGTGTGCCTGTTCTCTGGAGACCTCTCCACGAGGCTTCGGGAGACTGGTTCTGGTGGGGTGCAGGCTCCGTCAGGGATTACAAATGGCTTTGGAATCTGATGTATACCCGTTATACCGAATATTTCCAGCTGGATAATCTCATCTGGGTATGGAACGGTCAGAGCGAAAAAACTCTTGTGGATAAGGATACTTTCGATATTGCTTCCCTTGATATTTACCTTTCACCAGAAAAGGAGTTCGGCAGCCGATACGAACAGTTCCTTGCACTGCAGAATATAGTAGGAAAAGAAAAGCTGATTGCTCTCAGCGAATGCAGTACCCTCCCCGATACTGATATGTCATTCCGCGACAATTCCGTGTGGTCATTCTTCGGCTTGTGGTATGGCAAGTATCTCCACGATGAAACAGGAGCTTTCTCTGAAACTTACACATCAAAGGATTCCTTTATCAAGAATTACAATTCCGACGGAGTGCTTACCCTTGACGAGTATACTATACTCCGCGGCGGCGAAAAGCTTGTACCGCAATATGATGAAAGTGTAACTACAGCGGCGACTACTGAGATTTCAACAGATTCCACAAATACATCTGATACTACAGCTTATACCGAAACTACTGCTGCTGTATGGTAAAGGAGATGATATATTGAACAACGATTTCAAAATAAATATCCCTATGTCGAGGGAACAGCGTGAGATTTTCGACAAAATGACCTCTGCTGTAAGCGATTCCGCCATTAAAACTGTAAGCTTCAAACTGTTTGATACTCTTGTTCTTCTCCCCTTTTCAGAAAATAGCGATATAATTTATACAATTTCGTCGGATTTTAATAATATAAGCACCCCGAAACACAGCTTTTCAGACCTGAGAATTGAGGCTGAGGCAGAGGCGAAACGACGTAATACAGGCAAATGCTCCGTTACAATAAGCGAAATATATACCATTCTGGCGAAAAAAGCTAAAATCTCCGACGATGTTCGGGATTCCCTTATAAAACGCGAATGTGAGCTTGTGGAAAGTCTTGCATTTCCGAGGGCTTTCGGCAAAAAGCTCCTTGATACAGCTGCTGAAAAGGGTAAGAATATCGTCATTATCGCCGATACCATATATCCCCGTGAAACTGTTCTTGCTGTTATGGAAAAGTGCGGAATCAGCGGAAAATTGCTGATTTCCAATGAAATCGACAGCAGCGAAAACAGAAATGATTCGATTTTCAGCACAATTCTGAAAAAAGGCAAGGCTTCCCCCTCTGCGCATATTCATATCGGCGGTGATATTGCCGCAGATGTGGAAATTCCTATTATGAAAGGCGTAAAAGCTCTGCTTCTTGCAGATATCAGAGCAAATATGATAAAATCGGGCAGAATCCGCGGTTTTGTTCAGTCGGAACGTATTTTTGACTACGATTCGGCAGATTATCTGGGACTTCATATGGCGCTTGGTATTTATTCAGCCTATATTTTTGATATTCCCCGAAATAAAGCAGTACAGAGCGATTTCTGCGGAAATGCCTATATACTGGGATTTATCGTGTACGGCTGCTGCAAAATAGCTGATATTTCGCTATTGTCCGACAGGGAAAGAGACGTTTTAAATGCCATTGCCGAAAATGACGAAATGCGTCGGGGCGGAGAGGATTTCCTTGAACTATATCGCCGTCATTCCGCGGATATTGCAGGGAAACTCAACAACAAGGGCTTTGAATTGCCGCTGAAAATGCTCACGGCTCACGGCGGTGCAATGGATGTGGGACTGCTGAAAGGCAATATGGAAAAAAATGCCCATAATGCGTGGAAAGAATCCATTACCGACGCTCCTGCCGCACCTAAATTTGACCGTCCTACAGAACAGAACAGCCTTGAAAAGCTTGCGGATAAAATGTTCCCTCCGGGTACAAGAGTACGTAATATAGCTGACGGTATGCTGTTTAAAATGAAACGGAAAAAGAAATAGACATTACCAGACAAATCCGACGAAAAATACAGATTTCCCTACAAGAAAAACAGCTATATATAGTCATTTGTTCATGTATTGACGGCAGATTTCAGCTCTAAAAAAAGGTCGTATTTTTCGATTAATCATTCTAAAAAAACAAAAATTATATCGTTGGTAGTTTGCCTCTTTTTGTGATAAAATTTACTTGTTGAATTAATGGTTTTTCGATTTAAAGTGACACGTTGAATAACTTATAGATTATGTTTGCCATAATAATCCTTATAAGATTCACAGTGTTCTTTAACGATTACAGAAAATTCGACGCAATAATATTTTTCACTACGGAGGAAAAAGCAATGAATAACAAAATAAAGGTGTTAATCGGCGACGACCAAGCGAACACAGGTGTAAGCATGGCAAACAAGCTCAGAGAAAAGGGGATGTATGCTTACACCAGAAAAAAGGACTTCAACGTGATTGTTGAGTCTATCCGAAATGATCCCCCTGATGTTGCTGTTCTTGATGTTACGGCGCAGAACGGTGATGCTGTTTCTATTATGAAAAAAGTCAGAGAGCTTGGAGTTAAATTCCCTGCATTCATCGTAACATCAGAGTTTGACAACGAATTTATTGAACGTCAGGTTATGGAAAACGGCTGTTCTAAATTCCTTTTAAAACCCTGCGATGCAGATGACCTTTTCAGTGCCATATCTTCTGCTCTTGGCGACAGAGCCAACAGCGTAAGCGACGATATGGAAATCGTTATAACCGATATCATTCATCAGCTTGGTGTTCCTGCTCATATAAAGGGCTATCACTATCTGAGATCGGCTATACTCTACTCAATCGAAGACAAGGCGCTTCTTGAAAGCGTCACGAAAATGCTTTATCCAACAGTTGCCAATACATACGATACTACCTCCTCACGAGTCGAGAGAGCAATACGTCATGCTATTGAAATCGCGTGGGACAGAGGAAATGTTGATACTCTCAACTCGTTCTTTGGCTACACCGTAGACACCTGTAAGGGCAAACCTACAAATTCGGAGTTTATTGCTCTTATCACGGACAAATTACGATTGCGTTATAAATCGGTATTAAGAAACCATTAAGGAGAATTATTATGTCTTTCAGAAAAATTGAATTATCGGAACTTTCATTCAACCCCTTTGAAAAAATCGGCAAGGAGTGGATGCTCCTCACAGGCGGTACAATGGACAGCTTCAACACTATGACTGCTTCATGGGGACAGCTTGGCGTTCTCTGGGGCAAGAACGTGCTTACCTGCTATATCCGCCCCAATCGCTACACCTACGATTTTGTGGAAAAGGGCGAGCTGTTTACAGCCTCTTTCTTAGGTGAGGAATACCGCAAGGCTTTAGCTTTCTGCGGCTCTCACTCCGGTCGCGACTGCGATAAAATGGCTGAAACAGGGCTTTCCCCTGCTGATTTACAGGGTGCTGTAGGCATTGAACAGGCTGACCTCGTTCTTGTTTGCCGTAAGCTATATTCATACGATATGCAGGAAAGCGGATTCCTTACTGATGACGGTATCCCTGCACAGTTTTTCGGTAAAGACCCTTATCACCGCGCTTATATTGCGGAAATTGTAGGAGTTTATGTTAAATAAATGCTGTTAGCCTTTATCTAAGGAATATGAAAAAAACCGCCGTATCATTTTTGACACGGCGGTTTTGTTATTATTTTGGATTCCTTTTGGTTTTTCTGACAGCAGGCTTTTTTGCTTTCTTTTTTGCGCGGACTTCTTTCATGCGCTCCTGCTTCTTCGCCTTTTCTTCAAGTCTGCGATATGCTTCCTCATAGAAATATTCCTGCGAATTCAACGGCTCTTCGCCCTCCTGACACTCTACACGGACATATCTGCCGTCCTTTTGCAGTTCCCTTGCTTTTACATTATCTGCAAGCATAACCGCAAACATACTGCGGATACGCTTTTTCAGCTTTTCGTCCTCAATGGGTGCGGCTACTTCTACGCGGCGGATTGTGTTTCTGCTCATGAAATCCGCTGAGCCGATGTAAATTTTCTGCTCTGTGCCCTCTTTGCCGAAAATGAATATACGGCTGTGCTCGAGGAATCTTCCCACGATACTGCGGACGGTGATATTCTCGGTATAGCCCTCAACTCCGGGGATAATACAGCAGATTCCTCTTACAATAAGTTCGATTTTTACACCTGCCTGTGAAGCCTCCACAAGTTTTTCAATTATGGCATTATCGTTGAGAGAATTCACCTTTGCGGCTACATATCCCTTTCCGCCGTTTTTCGCAATTTCAATCTGCTCATCAATCATGACGAGTACCTGCGGCAACAAGGCATAGGGCGATACAAGAAGCTTGTTTGTATTTTCTACAAAGGTGCCATTAAGGAGGCAGTCAAATACCTGTTCTGCATCCTCGGCGATGGCTCTGTCTGCGGTGAGTATCATCATATCAGTATACAGAGACGATGTTTTTTCGTTGTAATTTCCCGTTCCTATCTGTGTAACGTAGTCAAATTTATCTCCCGTATTCTTTCTCTTGATGAGAAGCAGTTTGGAGTGTGCTTTGAATTCCTTTGGTCCGTAAATTACCTTTACTCCTGCTTTCTGGAGTATCTTTGACCATTCAATATTGTTTGCCTCGTCAAATCTTGCACGGAGCTCAATCATAACGAGGACTTCCTTGCCATTTTCTGCGGCGGTGCAAAGTGCGCTGATAACCTTGCTGTTGCGCGCAAGGCGGTACAAAGTTATCTTGATTGATGTTACTTTCGGGTCAACGGCTGATTCCTCTAAAAGTCGTATAAACGACGTTGTCATTGATTCAAAAGGATAGCTGAGAAGTATATCCTTTGCTTTCACCTGTGAAAATACAGAGCGATTATCTGCAAGCATTGCCGTTTTTCGCGGCAGGCGGCTTTCAAAATGAAGCTCGGGTGATAAGTCAAGCTCCTGAAGTCTGTACAGGTATGACAAATCAAGAGGTATATTCGAATTGAAAACGCGGACATTCTTGATTTTCAGCTTCTTGCAGATATAATCCAATGCCTCGCGGTTGAATTCGTTTGTGATTTCAAGTCGGACTGCGGCAAGCTTGGTGCGCTTTACTACAAGCTCCTCCATGCGTTCACGGAAGTCTGCGCCCTTGTTATTTACCATAATATCGGCGTTTCTTGTAACTCTTATTATGGCTCTGTCCTGTATTTTACAGCCTTTGAACATGAGGTGTGCGAAATGCAGGACAACTTCTTCGTGGAGGATAAATCTCTTTCCGTCCCTGCCAAGAGGTATGATTCTGTCTGCGTGCTCATGGGCTACTGGGATAATTCCCACTACTGCGCCTTTTTTAGAGGCGATATGAACTGCGGCATAAAGCTCCTTGTTTTTCAGAAACGGGAAAGGCAAAGCGTCATTGACGAGGATTCCCGTAATAAACGGCTTTATTTCGCGTTTGAAATAAAGCTCCAAAAATGCCTTTTCCTCATCGGTTGCTGTATCAAATGATACGTGCTCGAAGCCGTAAGGCGCAAGCTCCTCCATATTTTTTCTGAATGCGTCCTCAACTCTTGGCTGGAGACGGCGGACAGCGGTGAATATGGAATCCAGCTGCTGAGAGGGCGTCATGCCTGATTTGCTGTCCTTTTTCTTGTTATTTTCCTTTTCTTCATCGGTGAGGGAGCCTACTCTCACCATAAAGAATTCGTCAAGATTACTCTGATATATGGCTGAAAATGACAGTCTTTCAAGGAGAGGATTGTTGATATCCACAGCCTCTCCAATAACACGTTTATTGAATTTAAGCCATGAAAGTTCACGGTTTTCAAGGTAGTCCATAATAATGCTCCTTTTTTAGTATTTATTATTATAATTATATAACATTTTCAGCTATATGTCAAGAGATATGTTGCAGAATAGATAAAAACCTGTTGTAAAAGCTATCACTTTTTGAATTTTCTCCGATATGCACAAATAGAATGTCTATATTTTAACAATTATTACAAACTTATTTCATTTCCATTGATTTATTATTTCCTGTATGATATAATGATTATACCATACTATTAATAAAGGAGTAATTTATTATGGATATCAAAGAAAAAATTGAGGAATTAGTCAACAAGGTTAAGAATGATAAGAACTTTGGTGACGAGTTCAAGAAAAATCCCGTTAAGGCTGTTGAGGGAGTTCTCGGAATCGATCTTCCCAATGAGCAGATTGAGAAAATCGCTGACGGTGTTAAGGCAAAGGTAAAGTTTGACGATATCGGCGATAAAATCGGTGACCTTTTCGATAAGTTCAAGAAATAATGTATAATTTAAGGGTATCGGCACAAGGCTGATACCCTTAAATCAATTTAGTGACTAAATTAAGGGGACGCTGTCTCTTGCAGAGCGCTTAAACGCATCGCAGAGCTTTGCTCTGCGTGGGACCCTGTCCCACACCATGCATGATGCCCGCGGAGGCTCTCCGCCTAAAGGGTTTCACCCTTTAGAATCCCATTATTATTTAATTTTCACAGCCGTTTCAAGCGCTATTTCCATCATGTCACGGAATGATGTCTGGCGCTCCTCTGCTGTTGTAGAAAGATTTCTCAGCGGACAATCGGAAACTGTGAGGATACAAAGTGCATTCTTTCCTGCCCTTGCCGCGTTCATGTAAAGCGCCGCCGATTCCATTTCAACCGCCATAACTCCCATTTTATTCCACTCCGCAAGGCTGTTTGCATCGTCGTAAAATGTATCAGATGAAAGAATATTTCCTGCATGGAATATACAGCTCTTTTCCTCAGCTGATTTTACTGCCGCGGATATAAGCTTCCATGAGGCTGTTGGGGCATATGTGCCCGGAAGTCTGTACTGTGCGGCATAGTTGGAATTTGTACTTGCACTTACTGCTATAAGTACCTCGCGGAGATTTATATTATCCGCAATTGCGCCTGCTGTGCCGATACGTATAATGTTTTCTACGTCGTATTCAGTGTAAAGCTCATGGGAGTATATGCCCATTGATGGCATTCCCATGCCGCTGCCTTGTACAGAAACGGGTACTCCCTTGTATGTGCCTGTGAATCCAAGCATACCGCGAACCTCGTTGTAGCACACTGGATTTTCAAGATAAGTTTCAGCAATGAATTTTGCTCTCAGGGGGTCGCCGGGCATAAGCACCGTTTTTGCGATTTCTCCTTTTTTTGCATTGTTGTGGGGTGTTGGCATAATTTTTTCCTCCTTTTTATCGGTTTAAAACCTTTTTTACTGTTGTCATCATAGGCTTGAAATTGTATACAGCTACAACAACAAATATCATAATCAGCCATAATGCCCAGAGCGGCGGGCTTTTTATAACTATGATACTCATTATTGTGAGAAGTCCTGTATTTGCAAGGCATCTCACTCCGTCAAACTTAAAGGGTACGTAATATCTTGCATCAATGATTCTTGCCCAGAAACAGAGATAATAGCTGAGCAGAGTTGCAAGTGCCGCACCGTGTATGCCGATAACGGGTATCATAATATAATTCAGGAAAAGATTTACAGAACAAGCGGCAAAGCTTGTCCAGAAGCTGTTCTGCGTGTGCTTTGTGGCAGAGTATATACCGCCAAGAAACTGATTCAGCGCGGTGAATATTGCCGCTATTATCAGAAGCGGAGTGTAGATAAATACTGTTCCGTATTCTGAATATGTGGAAGATGTTGCAAGGAATGAGGTTACAGGCTTTGTCAGCATTATAAGTCCTGCTGCCGCTACGAAAAGCATGGATTCGTATGCGGAATACACTCTTTCATAAAATTTGCTTCGGTCGGCAGAATCATTCTCGGTAATTGCTGACATATTCCATGCCTGAAAGAATATAGTCGATACCATTGAAATAAGATTCGGTATCTTGTTGGCAAGTCCGTATATTCCTGCCGCGGATTCTCCCAGTGATACCTTGCTGCTGTGCATATATGTCAGGAAAATTCTGTCGGAAAGGCTTGTGATTGTCCACATTACAATTGTGGGAATAAGGGGAATTGAAAACTTCATCATCTCCCCTGCAAGCTTTATGCTGAAATATCTTTTGTTAAAGAATTTATTAAGCTGAGCTGTAACATACAGAAATACCGCGGATAAGAGGTCAGAGCAGATTACGGAAAGCAGGAAACCCTTAACTCCCATTTTCATGCCGACGATGAATATAAATGTGAATATCAGCAGAGTGCCTGTTGCTAATATTCCGTCAACGGCATAAAGCTTTACCATATCCCTTGAACGAACAAACTGAGCGCATAACATTCGCAATGCCGATGTGCAGGTGTATATGGCAAGCAGCAGTGAATATCCCGTTATAAAATCCAGAAACGGTATAAACCGCAATCCCGGGACTATAAGTATAACTGCCGCCATTCCCGTAAAGGTCAGACAGGCTGATGTGGTAAATACGGCTTTTTTATCGTAATTTTTGTCAAGTCCGAAGCGTATCAGGTATTCCTGCAATGCAAAGGTGAAAATCGGCTGTAAAAACAGCGCCATGGTTTCCAGCAGTTCCTTTGTGCCCATATCCGCAGGGTTGATATGCTTTGTGTAAAGTCGGGTTAAAAGTATTACAAGAATTTTTGCACCGAAGTTTCCCACGGCAAAAATCATCGTATTTGATGCAAGCTTTTTATATTTATTCATTTCGCTCTCCTTATACGGCATAAATTAGCTTCTCCCGAGGTCAGCTTTTTTTCGCTTCCGTCGGGAAGTTTTAAAATCAGATTTGCGTTGTCGTCAATTCCCACAGCAAATCCTTCGATTTTTTCATTGCCCATATTTGCTGTTATATGATTTCCCGTGAGAAACTCACGGCGGCGATATTCGCCAAGATGTTCTTTTTTTTCAATATTATCAAGGTAATATTCAAGGCGGCTGAAAATTTCGCCGCATAATATATTCCTGTCAATTATTTTTCCCGTTTCAGCCTCTATTGATGTGGCAATATTTCTGATTTCTTCGGGAAATATGCTCTTTCTGACATTTATACCGATACCGATAACGGCATAGGCAAGCTTATTTGATTCGAGGGCGGCTTCTGTAAGTATTCCGCAGATTTTCCGTCCGTTGAGGTATAAGTCGTTTACCCATTTTATGCGGATGTCCTCGCCGCACAGCTTTTCCACTGCTTCTGCAGCGGCTACCGCGGCGGCTGAGGTTATCAACGGCGCGCTGGAAATATCAAATTCAGGTCTGACAATAACGCTCATGTAAAGTCCTGTTCCCGACGGGGATTCGAAGCGTCTGCCAAGTCTGCCTTTGCCATTGGTCTGGGATTCAGCAAGAATCACAGTTCCGTGAGCCGCGCCTTTTGCCGCGAGCTCCTTTGCGTAGGTATTTGTGGAGGCTGTTTCAGGCAGGATTATTATATTTTTCCCGATTTTTCGGGATTTGTTTTCAGCTGATATCTTTTCTGCTGAAAGATTGTTTTTATTATCTGTATTCATGTGAAAATCCTATGATTATTGATTGTAATTATTCAGTCTGTCAGAAAAGTTACAATAAAAGTTTTTTTAAGGGGACGCTCTCTCTTGCAGAGCGTCCCCTCTTTCCAAACAGTCCTGTGGACTGTTTGGAAATTCACCCCTTGCAGAGCGCTTAAACGCATCGCAGAGCTTTGCTCTGCATGGGACGCTGTCCCATACCCTGCAAGAGACGCTGTCTCTTGGCTCTGCTAAAGGGTTTCACCCTTTAGAATCCTATTTTATTTACAGTTTTTCGACAATCTCAATAATTATTTATAATTATTATAACACAGAAATATTAAAAATTCAAGAGAATCTTGACAAATGTATGTGTAAAATAAATTTAGGCAATGTTTGGGAGAAAAGGTAAAATCAGACATTCTTTCAAGGGGACGCTCTCTCTTGCAGAGCGCTTGAACGCTATGTGGGACGCTGTCCCACACCCTGCCAGAGACGCTGTCTCTGGACTCTGCTAAAGGGCTTCGCCCTTTAGAATCCCATTATATTTATAATTTTTCTACAACTACATATTTTATTTACTTACGAAATTTTTACACATACTTGACAAATTCACCTGTTTAATACTATAATTATTGTGGGTGATATTTATGTTTAATCAGGCTGAAAATTCAATCTGCCATGAGTTCGGCAGAAAAATATGGACGAAGTTCCGTCGCGGTGTTCGGGATTACAAACTCATAAACAACGGTGACAAAATTGCTGTATGTATCTCCGGCGGTAAGGATTCTATCCTTATGGCTCTCTGTATCAGACGGCTTCAGCGCAATGGCGAGATCCCCTTTGATGCGGAATATATCGTCATGGACCCCGGTTATAGTCCCGAAAATGCCGAAAAAATAAAGGAAAATTGCAGTGCCCTCGACCTGCCTGTTTCCTTTTATAAAACAAATATATTCGATTCTGCGGAAAAATCCCCGAAAAATCCCTGCTTTCTCTGCTCCCGTCTGAGACGTGGCTGGCTGTACAAAAAGGCGCAGGAGCTCGGCTGTAATAAAATCGCGCTGGGACATCATTTCGATGATGTCATTGAAACGATTCTCATGGGTATGCTTTACGGCTCGCAGATGCAGACTATGATGCCTAAACTTCATTCTGAAAATTACAGCGGAATGGAGCTTATCCGCCCTCTGTATCTCGTCCGCGAGGCTGATATTGTGGAATGGACAGGGTTCAATAATCTGTCATTTATCCGCTGTGCCTGCTCGATGTCGGAAAAAACTGAACAGGGCTCTAAACGGGCGGAAATTAAAGCTCTCCTTGTACAGCTGAGAAAAACTAATCCTGCTGTTGATATGAATATTTTCAGAAGTGCGGAAAATGTAAATCTGCAAACACTGATTTCCTATCATATCGGGGAAAATCGTCACCATTTCCTCGACAATTACGACGAGGGGTTGACCATACGTGGAAATAAGAACTCCGCCTGCAAGCTGTAATGCCTGCATGGCGGAGTTTTCTTTTATGCAATGCTTCTAATAAGACTGAATATCAATGCCGAAAATAAAGCAAATATTATTAACGCAATGACAATTGCCACAAGTGACAGGATAAGTCTTGCTTTTGCATAGTTCTTTACAGATTCATCTTCTGAAAAAATAAGCATTATTAAAAGTCCTATTAATGGTATCATTTCCAACAGCTGCCAGCCTATCCAGCTAAGCGTTGAAACCGGCTTTTCACTGTTGGTTATCGGTGTATATGAATAATTCTTATTTTCAGTATTTCCACTCATAAAATCTGTGTTGTACTGAGGTGTTCCGCTGTAATTCCGTGTTCTTGCGGTGGAAGTCGCTCCGCAGTATTCGCAGTAGTCACCCTTATATTCTGCGCCGCAATTGTGACATTTTGCCATAAATTTTTTTCTCCTTATATCATTTATTATTTGGTTCCCCATTCTCACATTATAGCATATATTGTCGTATTTTGCAATAGCTGATTTGAGAATTTTATGAAATTTATTTTGTGCCTTTATAACTTTATGCACAGTAAACTTGTCATTTTCTGCCAAGTTTATTGTGCAAAATATAGATTTGCAAAGTTTTGTTGGCAAAACCGTTGACAAGTTTACTTGGCTATGGTATACTAATCTTGTCAAGAAAACTTGGCACGATGTTCGGACATATGAAATTATAAATCAAAAAATGATATGGAGGAAAACACTATGGAAAAAGAAAAAATTCTTGAAATGAGCAGACAGGAAAACAAGGACAAGGATTTATACGAGCTTGAAATAAAAAATAAAGCAAGTAAAATCGGAATAAATACACTCCTTATTTTTTGCATTCTACTTTTTGTTTTGAATATTATTGCAGGAAATGGTTATAAAATTGAATTATACGCACCTGTACTTATTCTTAATGCTGTTTACTCATCAACTAAATATAAGATGTCGGAAGAAAACAAAAAGCAAAACAAAATTGCTATGATTTGCTGGACTATTTCCGCTGTAATTGCTGCTATGAGTTCTATTTTAGCAATATTTTAAATCTTAGGAATAATGGAAGACAGCTTAATTCTGAAAAACCGCCTGAAAGAAATACGCTCCGAGAAAAAAATATCTCAGGCGGAGCTTGCGAAAATGGTGGGCGTATCACGAAATACTATAAGCTCCATTGAAACAGGTCAGTTCAGCCCTACTGCTAAATTAGCGCTTATTCTTTGCATTGCTCTTGATAAAAAATTTGAGGATATATTTTATTTTTAAGGCTTTAGCCATTAGCAATAATAAACGACATTTATTCGGGTGGATTATTCACCCGAATATTTTTATTCCCATTGCAAACTCTTTTAGCTAACGACTAACAGCTCAAAATAGATATTTTTGTTATATTTGTCGTTTAATTCCGCTTTACTTTTTTTATAAAATAGTGTATAATAATTATGTATACGATTTTACGGATTTAATATATCCGTGAATTCACCAAATCTGATTTTAAGAGGCATTGCATATTATGGCGAAAAATTATTCTCTCGGTATTGACGTAGGCTCTACAACCGTTAAAACCGTCATTACCGATACGGCAAAAAATATCATATATTCCCGCTATCAGCGGCATTTTTCCAAGGTCAAGGAAACTGTCACGGAGCAGCTTGCTCTTATCCGTGAAGCTTATCCCGACGACGATTTCACTGTCTGCATTACAGGCTCGGCAGGTCTGGGACTGGCAAATTCAGCAAATCTCCCCTTTGTGCAGGAGGTTCACGCGGCTTTCCTTGCTGTAAAGGAAAAAGCGCCCGATGCTGACGCTGTTATTGAACTTGGCGGCGAGGACGCTAAAATCATTTTCCTTACAGGCGGAGTTGAACAGCGTATGAACGGCTCTTGTGCAGGCGGTACAGGCGCTTTCATCGACCAGATGGCAACTCTCCTCGGTATTACCGCAGATGAGCTTGACGCTCTTTCTCTCAATGCTCAGAAAGTATACCCCATAGCTTCACGATGCGGAGTTTTTGCAAAATCTGATATTCAGCCCCTGCTCAATCAGGGCGCGCTCCGTGAGGATATTGCCGCAAGTATCTTTCAGGCTGTGGTTGACCAGACTGTTTCAGGTCTTGCTCAGGGACGTACTATCGAGGGAAAAGTCCTTTTCCTCGGCGGCCCTCTCCACTTCCTGCAGGGATTGAAAAATGCCTTTGTTAAAACTCTTGGACTTGATGATGAACACGCTGTATTTCCAGAGGACGGTCCTGTTTTCGTGGCTTACGGCTGTTCTCTCCATGGCGCTCAGCTTGAAGAACGCTATACTGTTGATGAAATGATTGATATGGTCAGAAATGCAAAAGCTTCAGACGATATCATTACAGGTGACCCCCTCTTTGCTTCGCAGGCTGAATATGAGGAGTTCATCGACCGCCATAAAAAATGCGACTTGGGATATGCTGATATTCGTACATACAAGGGTGATGCTTACCTCGGAATCGACGCAGGTTCTACCACTACAAAGCTTGTGCTGATTACCGACGATTGCCGTATTCTCTATCACCATTATTCCTCAAATATGGGGCAGCCTCTTGACAAAATCGCCGCGCAGGTAAAGGCTATCCATGAGGCAATGAATCCCGATATTACCATAAAGGGCTCGGCTGTTACAGGCTACGGCGAGGATTTGATAAAGGCTGGTCTTTCCGTTGACCACGGCATTGTTGAAACTGTTGCTCACTTCAAGGCGGCGGCTTATTTCTGCCCTGATGTTGACTTTATCATTGACATAGGCGGTCAGGATATAAAATGCTTCCGCATAAAAAATCACAGTATTGACAGCATTATGCTCAACGAGGCTTGTTCTTCCGGATGCGGCTCGTTTATACAGACCTTTGCTATGGCTCTTGGCTACGATATTTCTGAATTTTCTCAGCTGGGACTTTTCGCTCAGCACCCCGTTGACCTCGGCTCACGCTGTACAGTATTCATGAACAGCTCCGTTAAACAGGCGCAAAAGGACGGCGCTACTGTTGAGGATATTTCCGCAGGCTTGTCCTCGTCTATTATCAAAAATGCCATATACAAGGTTATTCGTGCAAATTCTCCCGATGAACTGGGAAAAAATATTGTCGTTCAGGGCGGTACTTTCCTAAATGACGCTGTTTTGCGCTCCTTTGAAAAGGAACTGGGAAGAAATGTTATTCGTCCTGCTGTTTCGGGACTTATGGGAGCTCTTGGCTGTGCGCTGTACGCTAAGGAGCGCACGGAGGGAGTTTCAACTCTTATTTCTGCTGAGGAACTGGAGAATTTCAGTTACACTTCAAAATCCGCAAGCTGCGGCGGCTGTACTGCAAACTGCCGTCTTAACATAATCAATTTCGGCAAGGGACGTAATTTCATATCGGGTAATCGCTGTGAAAAGGGCAGCGGCAAGGCGAAAAAGAATAATATCCCCAATCTTTATGAATACAAATATAACAGCATTCTCGCTCTGAAAACTGCTGAACAGCCGAAAAATCCCGTTGCTAAAGTCGGTCTGCCTATGACTTTAAGTTTCTATGAGCAGATGAAGTTCTGGCATACTTTCTTTAATGAGTTGGGATTTGAAACTGTGATAAGCGACGAAAGTTCCCGTGAAGTTTACTATCTCGGTCAGCATACTATCCCCTCGGATACTGTTTGCTATCCCGCAAAGCTTGCTCACGGACATATCGAATATCTGCTGGATAAGGGCGTGGACTTCATTTTCTACCCTTGTATGAGTTACAACATTGACGAGGGCGGCAGTGATAACCATTTCAACTGCCCTGTTGTTGCCTATTATCCCGAACTTCTTGCGGCTAATAATCTAAGGCTCAACGACAAGAATTTCTTCCGTCCATACATGGATATGAACAATAAGAAAAATATCGTCCGCGTTATGAAGCAGACCTTGAAACGATACAACATCAGCGGAAAAATTGCCGCAGCTGTGGATAAGGCTTTTGAGGCATACAACAAGCAGCAATCTGATATTTCCAGAAAAGCTGAGGAAATAATCGCGCAGGCAAGAGCTGAAAAGCGAAATATAATCGTTCTTGCAGGCAGACCGTATCACATTGACCGCGAAATAAATCACGGCATACACAAGCTTATTACAAGTCTTGGTATGGCTGTTGTAACTGAGGACAGCGTTGCGGCTCTGGCTGAAACTCCCGAGCTTGGAGTTCTGAATCAGTGGACTTATCATTCAAGACTTTACCGCGCCGCACAGTATGTCACAACTCAGCCTGATATGCAGCTTATTCAGCTTGTATCATTCGGCTGTGGAATTGACGCTGTAACAGGCGACGAGGTCCGCAATATACTTGAAAGCGGCGGAAAGCTGTATACACAGCTGAAAATTGATGAGATAAATAATTTAGGTGCGGCAAGAATACGTTTGAGAAGCCTTGTTGCCGCTATGGAACAAACTAATTAAGAATGAAGAATTGTAGGGGCGGATATTATCCGCCCGAACATTGCTTGGAAATATGTATATTGTATAACGGACACGGCACGCCGTGACCGCAATTTCGGAACGAAATTCAAATTTTTGATAATTTTGAAATTATTCTATTCAGAGGAGATCTATATGCCTGAATATGCAAAATTTACTGAGGATATGATAAAAACCCATACTATCCTCGTTCCCGATATGCTGCCGATTCATTTCAAGCTGCTTATCGCTATTTTTGAAAGCAAGGGCTACCACATGGAGCTTTTGCAGAACGATTCCCGTGCTGTCGTTGATGAGGGATTGAAAAACGTTCACAATGACGCTTGTTACCCTGCACTGCTTGTTATCGGTCAGTTTATGGACGCTCTCAAAAGCGGAAAATACGACCTCGACAAAACGGCTCTGCTTATAACTCAAACGGGAGGCGGCTGTCGTGCTTCCAACTATATTCACCTGCTGAGAAAGGCTGTTGACAAGAATTTTCCGCAGGTGCCTGTTGTGTCCCTCAATTTCAGCGGACTTGAAAAGGACAGCGGTTTCAAAATCACTGCGCCAATGTTCTTCAAGTTCCTCTATGCTGTTCTCTATGGCGATTTGCTTATGACTTGCTACAACAAGTGCCGTACATACGAGGTAAACAAGGGCGATGCTCAAGCTACTCTTGAAAAATGGCAGGACGCTCTTGGCGAAATGTTCCGTCAGGGTAAGGGATACACCAAAACTAAAAAGCTTTACCGCGATATCCTTGATGATTTCGGAGCTATAAAGCTCAGCGGTGAAAATAAAATCAAAGTCGGCATTGTGGGTGAGATTTACGTTAAATATTCACCTCTTGCCAACAATCACCTTGAAGATTTCCTCATATCCGAGGGCTGTGAGCCTGTTGTACCGTCGCTTCTGGAATTTGTAATGTACTGTGCTGTCAGCAACTTTAACAATGCGGCGCTTTACGACAGCAAAAATATGAAATCCATGGTGTTCAAGCTTGGATATAAGCTGATTTATGCTAAACAAAAAGAGCTTATCAACATCATGAAACAGCATGGAAAATTTGAGCCTCTCCACGACTTCGAGCATCTCCGCAAATTAGCTGATAAATATATAAATCAGGGCGTTGTTATGGGCGAGGGCTGGCTTATTCCTGCGGAAATGGCGGCTCTGGCAAAATCGGGTGTTGAAAATATTATCTGTGCTCAGCCTTTCGGATGTTTGCCAAATCATATCGTTGCAAAGGGAATGTCACGGGCTATCAAGGACGATAATCCAAATGCAAATATTGTTGCTATCGACTATGACCCAGGCGCAACGAGAGTTAATCAGGAGAACCGCATAAAGCTTATGCTGGTTAATGCAAAAAGATAAAATCAAAGACGAAAAAGGGTGGGATTCTAAAGGGCGAAGCCATTTAGCAGAGTCCAGAGACAGCGTCTCTGGCAGGGTATGGGACAGCGGCGGGGAGCCCCCGCTGGCATCAATGCAGAGCAAAGCTCTGCGATGCCTTTAAGCGCTCTGCAAGGGGTTGCCCGAACGTGAGGCAGGATGCTGTTTGAACGTGAGGGTATATCGCACTTGGATTTGACTGCGATTGAATTGAAAAGAGGGGACGCTCTGCAAGTGAGAGCGTCCCCTTAATAAATTTTCTTGTTACGGCTTTTTCGACAAACTCAGGCGGTCATTTCAAATCGTGAATGACCGCCCGTTTATTTGTGAAAATTCAGCTTAATATTGCCTGAAAAATCAGCAGTACTCCCAATAATCCGAAATTTACTGCGGAAAATACTGCCATATATCTCCCCGTTTTTGCGCCTTCTGCCGCTCTGTAATACTGAAACGATATCAGACTTGCCAAGGAAGCTATTAGCATTCCCAATCCTCCTGTATTAACGCCAAGCAAAAGCGCTTTGCCGTTCTCTGTGAATCCTGAAAGCATTACTGCCGCAGGAACATTGCTTATTATCTGCGATAATACTACGGATACTATAACTTCTCTGTTCTGTAAAATTTCAGAAACAAATCCGCTTATCGCTTCAATCCGCGCTATATTTCCTACGAATATGAAAAAACATACAAATGTTGCAAGAAGTCCGTAATCCGCTTTTAATAATAGTCTCCTGTCGCATATCAGCGCTACTGCAACAGCAATTATAAGGCATACCCAATCGGGAACTACTCTGAATACCGACAGCAGACATACCGCAAATAATCCAAAATATACTGCGGATTTTCCCTTTGAAATCTCCTGCACTGCCGCTGATTCTGCTTTACATTCCGTTTTCGGCAGGAATAAGCACAATATCAGCAATGCCCCAAGACTTACTGCCGCAGAGGGAAGCATCGTTGCGAAAAAATCCCCTAATGTCAATTTATATTTGTCATATATGAAAAGATTCTGCGGATTTCCGAATGGTGTTACCATGCTTCCCAGATTCGCCGCTGCTGTTTCAAGTACTATTGTCAGTATGCGGCTTTTTTCGTCCCTGATCTTTTCGTATACCATAAGCGTCAGCGGCACAAAGGTGATAAGTGCCACATCATTTGTTACAAGCATTGACGAAAAATAACATATCAGCGTGAAAATTATGCCAAGTCTGCGGATATTTCCTGCTTTTTTCAGCAACATCGATGTTGCTTTTTCAAATATTCCGATGCTTCTGAATCCGCCAACTGCTGTCATAAGGCAAAAAAGCTGTATCAGTACGGCTCGGTTTATGTACCCTCCGTATGCGCTGTCAGGGGGAATTATAAATACCGTTGCCAATGCCGCTATAAAAGATATAACAAGAACAGGCTGTTCTTTTACGAATTTTTTTACTCTTTCCAAGTTTTCATCTCCGATTTTATTTCACTTATGCAATCCTCAATAGCTCCGTTATTTGAAAATCGCTTTTTTATGCCTGCGGATTTTAGTTTTTCATCTGAGAAATCTTCGGAATCTGCCAAAAATCTTCTGCATAACTCTGCATATCGCGGTGACGGTTCAAGCTGTTCACGCTGTATTGCGCGCATAAGCCTAAGTCCGTCCTCAACTTCAATATATATGGGTACAACTGCCTCGCCTAAAGTCGCCTTGATTTCCACGTAGCTTTCAAGCGTGCCGATTCCGAGACAATTTCCATTTTCAAGGTCTATGCTGTCACGGGAGGTAAAATAAATCCATTCTCCGTGAACAGTGTTATATATCCGAGACTCCACAACCTTGCCTGCCGATTTCATTTCTTCATAGCATTGACGGTCAACAAAGTGATACTCTCTGCCCTGCTTTTCATTTTCTCTCATTGGTCTGGTTGTATGCAGAACAATTGGAGTAAGCTCCATATCATTCAGCAGGCGTTTATAAATGGTGTCCTTGCCGCTGGAGCTCTTACCCATGATGTAAAAAATGCGATTCATACTCTCACCTCTTTTATTCTCATTTGCCTTTATAATTTTATCATAGTACAAGGCTTATGTCAAGAAAATTTCTTCTCCCCAAAAAGTTTCACGTGGAACATTTACAAGGCATCACCCACTGCAATATAATCCGATTCACCCCCTCTCCCCCAGTCTCTCAAAACGTAATAGCGTCATTTTGCACATGAGCAATATAATTCAAGGGGAGTACTAAAATCACGTCAGGGGAGGAAATTAATTTTTGTAAATTGTTGCATTTGTCACTTTTATTTTTCTGTAGAATATGTTATAATTATAGTGTCATAAAACTGAATACATAAAAGTTAAAGATATATAAATAATAAAAAAGTGAGGTAATTTAAATTGAAAAACGTCAAAAATAATATTTTCTATGTGGGTGTAAATGACCACGAAATCGACCTGTTCGAAGGACAGTACATTGTACCTAATGGTATGGCATATAATTCTTATGTCATCGCTGATGAGAAAATTGCTGTTCTGGATTCCGTTGATGTTAAATTCGGTGACAAGTGGCTGGAAAATATCAATGAGCTTCTTGGCGATAAATCTCCCGACTATCTTATTATTCAGCATATGGAGCCTGACCACTCTGCTTGCATTGACAAGTTTCTCGACAAATACCCCGATGTCGTCGTTGTTGGCAATGCTAAAACCTTTGATATGCTCCGCGCATTCTTCCCGAATCTTGAACTCTCCAACACACTTATCGTCAAGGACGGCGAAAAACTCTCCCTCGGCAGCCATGAACTGATATTCGTTACTGCTCCCATGGTTCACTGGCCTGAGGTTATGCTGACATACGACAGCGCGGAAAAGGTTCTTTTCTCCGCTGACGCGTTCGGAAAATTCGGTGCTCTTGATGTTGATGAGGATTGGGCTTGTGAGGCTCGCCGCTACTATTTCGGCATCGTCGGAAAATACGGCGTACAGGTGCAGGCTCTTCTGAAAAAAGCTTCTGCATTGGATATTGAGACTATCTGTCCCCTCCATGGTCCGATTCTTAAAGAAAATCTCGGCTATTATCTCAACCTCTATAACACATGGTCAAGTTATGGCGTTGAATCTGAGGGCATTTTCATCGCTTATACTTCCGTTTACGGCAACACTAAAAAAGCGGCTGAACTGCTCCGCGATAAGCTAATCGAAAAGGGTTGTCCTAAAGTAGCTATTGCTGACCTTGCCCGTGAAGATATGGCTGAATGTGTAGAGGACGGCTTCCGTTATGGAAAAATTGTACTTGCAACTACAACATACAATGCTGAAATCTTCCCATTTATGAATCAGTTTATTGATTCATTAGTTGAAAGAAATTACCAAAATCGTACAATTGGAATTATCGAAAATGGTTCATGGGCTCCTATGGCTGCTAAAGTTATCAAATCTAAATTCGAAAAATCAAAAAATATAACTTTTGCAAATACAATCGTTTCTATTAAATCAGCTTTAAAACTTGAAAATATTGCTCAGATTGAGGCTATGGCTGACGAACTTCTGAAATAAGGTGACATTATGAAAGTAAAAATAAATCCCGATGAGGCTGTTGTTGCAAGAATAAAAGAGGGACTTGAAAAAAAGGACGGCTATTGTCCATGCAGGCTTGCTAAAACACCCGAAAATAAATGTATGTGCAAAGAATTCCGCGACCAGATTGCCGACCCTGATTTCGAGGGATTCTGCCACTGTATGCTTTACTATAAGGAGAAATGATATGGCTGAAATTACGATTACTAAAGAAAATTTTGACGATGAAGTACGCAACTATAGAGGAGTTGTGCTCCTTGACCTGTGGGCAAGCTGGTGCGGTCCTTGCATGATGATTGCCCCTACTGTTGCTGAAATTGCAGAGGAAATGGCTGGAAAAATCAAGGTAGGCAAGATAAACGTTGATGAGCAGCCTGAACTTGCTGCTGCTTTCCGCTGTGAAAGTATTCCTATGCTTGTTGCTGTAAAGGACGGCGCGATTCATAATATATCTGTAGGCTACAAGGAAAAAGACGATATTCTTAAAATGTTGAATATCTAAAAAAATGATTACACCTCCCTAAATGGTGCATACTATAAGGGGAGGTGATTTTTTTGATTAGTTTTATTGTTGGAAGTGTGGTAGGCGGAACAATCGGCGCTTTTGCCATGTGTATGTGTGCCGCTTCTAAACTCAGTGAAAAAGAATAGTGCGAAATAACCATATATAGCCATTTCGCACTATTTATCACATTTTTTTTACTTTTCAGGCACTGCAATTACGTCCTTGCGCATATAAGGTCTTAATGCCTCGGGAATTCTGATGCTTCCGTCCTCGTTGAGATTATTTTCAAGGAATGCAATCAACATTCTGGGAGGAGCTACAACTGTATTGTTGAGGGTGTGGGCAAAATATTTGTTTCCGTCCTCACCCTTAACGCGAATTTTCAGACGGCGCGCCTGTGCATCGCCAAGATTTGAACAGCTTCCAACCTCGAAATACTTCTTCTGACGGGGTGACCATGCCTCAACGTCGATACTCTTAACTTTAAGGTCTGCAAGGTCTCCTGAACAGCACTCGAGAGTACGTACGGGGATATCAAGTGTACGGAAGAATTCAACAGTATAGCTGTAAAGCTTGTGGAACCAATCCATTGACTCCTCAGGCTTGCATACAACAATCATTTCCTGCTTTTCAAACTGGTGAATACGGTATACACCGCGCTCCTCAATACCGTGAGCTCCAACTTCCTTACGGAAACATGGTGAATAGCTTGTCAAAGTCTTAGGAAGTTCAGCTTCGGGAACGATTGTGTCGATAAATTTACCAATCATTGAGTGCTCAGATGTACCGATAAGGTATAAATCCTCACCCTCAATCTTGTACATCATGCCTTCCATTTCAGCAAAGCTCATAACGCCTGTAACAACATCGCTTCTTATCATAAATGGAGGGATATAATATGTGAATCCCTTGTCAATCATGAAATCGCGGGCATAGGAAAGAATACAGCTCTGAAGCTGTGCAATATCGCCGCAGAGGTAATAGAAACCGTTTCCGCTTGTCTTTCTTGCGCTGTCAAGATCGATTCCGTTGACTTTTTCCATGATATCAACGTGATAAGGCACCTCAAACTCAGGAACAAAAGGATCGCCAAAACGCTCAACCTCAACGTTTTCACTGTCATCCTTGCCTATCGGCACTGATTCGTCGATTATATTAGGGATAACAAGCATAATTTCACGGATATCTGCTTCAAGCTTAACTTCAAGCTCTTCCATCTCTGTAAGCTTTGCACCAAGCTCAGCAACCTCAGCCTTTGCAGCCTCAGCCTCATCTTTCATACCCTTAGCCATGAAACCGCCAATTTCCTTGCTCTTAACCTTACGCTGATTGCGGAGATTATCACATTCAACCTTAGTTTTACGATACTGCTCGTCCAGCTCAATTACCTTATCAACCAGGTCAATCTTTGAATCCTGAAACTTTTTCTTGATATTTTCCTTTACAACGTCAGGATTTGCTCTTAAAAATTTAATATCTATCATTTTTTTACTCCTTACTCCTCGTCAACAAGTTTTTCTGCAATTGCTGCGAGGTCATCTTTATCATAAAATTCGAGAATCAGCACGCCTTTATTCTTGCCGTAATCCACTTTAACTTTTCGTCCGAGACGCTCTTTCAGTGATATTTCCATTTCGGTAAAATAGTTATCTGTTTTCTTATCCTCTGTAGGAGGTGTAAGAATCTCAGTTGTTGCTTTCTGTGCAAGCTTTTCAACCTGACGGACAGTCATTCCGCCGTCTGCTGCTCTGTTAGCAATAGCAAGCATCATTTCTTCATCTTCAAATCCCAAGAGTGCTTTCGCGTGACCTGCCGATAATTCGCCATTTTCAAGCATTTTCAACACTCTCTGCGGAAGTGAAAGCAAACGTACTGCATTTGCAACTGCTGAACGGGATTTTCCAACCATTTTTCCAACCTGATCCTGCGTCATGCCGTAATTTTCAATAAGCTCATTGTATCCTGCCGCTTCTTCCACGGGATTAAGATTTTCACGCTGGAGATTCTCGATAATAGCAATCTGCATAGTCTCAGCATCGGAAAGTTCCTTGATATTTACAGGAACTTCGTCAAGTCCAAGCATACGAGCTGCTCGCCACCTGCGCTCACCGGCAACAATCTGATATCCGCCTGATTCCAGTGGTCGTACAAGGATTGGCTGTAAAATTCCGTGCTCACGAATAGAATCCGCAAGTGTTGAAATGGATTCTGTAGAAAAGTGTTTACGCGGCTGGTCACGATTCGGCTCAATTTCAGAAGTACGCAAAGTCGCTTTAATCTGCACATCACTTGCATTTTCGCTGAAAAGGGAATCAAGACCTGCGCCTAATCCGCCAATTGCCATAAAAATCACTGCCTTTCCTTTTTAAAATTGAAGATTCCTCGTCTTTTTTTCTGCGGCAGTTCCATTGGCTCGCCCAATAATTCCAGACCTAAAAGGGTATATGAATCTGTACCCTTTGAGGATTTATCATAATACATAACAGGCTTACCATGGCTTGGAGCCTCAGAAATTCGTACATTTCTGGGGATTTTTGTCTCAAAGACTTTGTTAGGGAAGTATTTTTCCACCTCAGCAACAACATCATTAGCAACATTTAGTCTGCCGTCAAACATTGTAAAGAGGATTCCTTCAATATCAAGAGAGGGATTATAGTTGCTTTTTACAATTTTTATTGTATTTACAAGCTGCGACAGACCCTCTAGTGCGTAAAATTCAGCAAGCATCGGCACAATTATACTGTCACTTGCAACAAGTGCATTAATTGTAAGTGAACCAAGGGCAGGAGGACAGTCAATAAGAATGAAATCATAGTCATCTTTAATTGACAAAAGCTGCATTTTAAGCCTATTAACGCGATTTTCCATATTTATAAGCTCAAATTCAGCACCTGCAAGACTTTCAGTTGCAGGAATAACGGATACATTTTCAAATTCAGTATGAATTACAGCATCCTGAATCCGATTTTTTCCGATAATCACGTTATAGGATGTAACTTCTGCACCACGTTTTTTTATTCCGAAGCCTGTAGTTGCATTCCCCTGTGGGTCAAAATCAATACAAAGCACTTTTTTTCCACGGGAACCGAGAAAAGCAGCAAGATTCACAACAGTAGTGGACTTACCAACGCCGCCCTTTTGATTGGCAACGGCAATTATTTTGCCCATAGAATCATCCTTTCTTTTGGGATATCCGCAAATAATCGCGAAACTTCTTACAATATTATACCATATTATAATAAAAAAGTAAATACGAAAACGTTATAATTTTAAGATTTTTTTAAAAAAATGTTCCACATGAAACATTTTTCAGTGTTTCACGTGGAACATTTTAGTATGGAGGATTACTTAAAATTGAATTGTTTCACGTGGAACACTTTAAAGATGTATAATGTTCCACGTGAAACATTAAAATTTATTCATAGGAATTCTTACCCTGTACTCAACATATTCCTCCATTTGAATTTTTTTAGACTCAGCCTTGATTCCTGATGTACGCATTGATTCAACTGCTTTATTAATCGTAGACAAAAACATAGAAACGTTATGTATTCTTTGAGTTTCTTTCTGAATATTTTTTCCATTTTTTCGTTTTCCAATGTAATTTTCAATAAAAATTTCAGTATTTTCAACATTTAAATTATTATCGATTACTTTATTGAGTACATAAATTCTGTCTTCCACACTGCCAAGTCGTAATAATGCACGTGCATGACGTTCTGTAAGCTTATTATTTGTAATCAATTCTCTTTCAGAACCGCTTAACCGAAGTAGTCTGAGTTTATTTGCAATTGTACTCTGTGCCTTTCCAAGCTTAGCAGCTGCTTCCTCTTGAGTAAATCCGTAGTCCTTGAGAAGATTTTCAATTGCACAAGCTTCTTCAAAAAAAGATAAATTGTGATTACTAATGTGTTCAACTAATGCTTCAATTACGGAGTCCCTGTCGTTAATATCATATATAACACATGGAATCGATTGCAATTCACACATTTTAGCTGCAAAAAACTGTTTTTCTCCGGCAATCAGCTCAAAATTAGTCCCGATTTTCTTAACGGGTATAGGCTGAATACTGCCATTTTCAAAATATGATTGTGCAAGATTTGCTACATCAATTTGATTAAAATCGACGTTTCGATGTGTAGAGTTGAAATATATTTTTCCAATCTCTACATCAACAACATTTTTCTTCTGTTTCTCCATTGTAAAATTCATGATACCTGCCATTTTATTGTCCTCACATTTCTTTATTTACACCTTTATGGTGCTAAAGTAATTTTAACACATGCGGGAAATAAAATCTATAAAAAAATTCCGCTAATTTTCGACAAATCAACGGAATAAACGATAAAATTAATTATATTTAAAGTCTTTTTTTCTTAATCTGACTGCTATTTCTGGGATACTTTGTCGGTGTATGCGATATTTTTTTTATTTCGACAATTATTCTTGCATCATTTTCCAGAGAATAGCTGTGAACTGCTTCAATATTACCACCAAGAAGCTCAATAGCATTGTTTGAATCGGTTGGAGATTCATTAGGTCCTTTCATGGATATAAAACTACCTCCAACTTTCACGAACGGAATACAATACTCAGAAAGTATAGAAAGATTTGCTACAGCTCTGGCGCAGGAAAAGTCAAAATTTTCCCTGTATTCATACATCTTTGCAATATCCTCAGCTCTCCCGTGAATACATTCAGCATCAATCTCAATTATATCGCAAAGCTTTTCGAGAAAAGTAATTCTCTTTGCTAAACTATCAAGAAGCGTAAGTTTTATATCAGGACGCATAATTTTAATCGGAATTGAAGGGAATCCTGCCCCTGTTCCTACGTCAATAATCGACGAATTTTGCGGAATCCCGATATAATTTAGGATAGAACAACTATCAATAAAGTGTTTTATCAGTATTTCTGTCGGCTCAGTTATAGCTGTAAGATTAACATTTTCATTGTACTTCACAAGAAAATCAGCATATTTATCAAACTTGTCGTATTGCTCAGATGACAAATCCAGAGAATATTTCTTGAATTCAGAGCAACATAGTTCAAAACTCGGAAGCATATTATCACCCCTGTTCCTTTTTCAACCATACAATCAACATTGAAACATCAGCAGGAGAAACACCTGATATTCTTGATGCTTGTCCAATAGATACAGGCTGTACCTTGTTAAGTTTCTCAGCTGCTTCAAGTCTGAGCCCGTGAATTTGGCTAAAATCTGTATTTTCAGGTAAGATTTTCTTTTCAAGTTTTTGCGCCTGTTCAATCTGCATCAACTGCTTTTCAATGTATCCCTTATACTTAATCTGCAACTCAACTTGTTCGCACACATCATACGGAAGCTGCGGACGGTTCAAATCAAAAATAGCAAGATCGTTATATTTTAGCTGTGGACGACGAATCAAATCAATAATTTTACAACCATTTTTAATTGGTGCAGTTCCTTTTTCTTCAAGCATAGCATTTAACTCATCAGTAGGTTTAATTGTTTCACGTGAAACACGCTGAATTTCCTGCTCTGTAAGTTTGATTTTTTCATTAAGTCGATTAAAACGCTCCTGAGATACAAGTCCAATTTTGTAGCCAAGGGGCATTAATCGCTGATCAGCATTATCCTGTCGTAAAATTAAACGATATTCACTTCGCGAGGTCATCATACGGTATGGATCAGAGCATCCTTTTGTAACAAGGTCATCAACAAGAGTTCCGATATAAGAGCCTGACCTCTCTAAAATCATAGGCTCTCTGCCGAGAATTGACATTGCGGCATTTACACCTGCAACAAGTCCTTGTGCAGCAGCCTCCTCATATCCTGAACTTCCATTGAATTGACCAGCACCATACAATCCACGTAATTTTTTAAATTCAAGTGTCGGCAATAACTGTAATGGATCACAACAATCATACTCGATAGCATATGCAGGTCGCATAATCTCTACATTTTCCAATCCCTTAATTGTACGTAAAAATGCAAGCTGTACATCTTCGGGCAATGATGATGACATTCCCTGTAAATAAAACTCATCTGTTGATAATCCCATTGGTTCAACAAAAAGCTGATGTCGTGGCTTGTCTGAAAATCTCACAATTTTGTCCTCGATAGACGGACAGTATCGAGGTCCTACACCCTCAATTCTACCGCTGTACAACGGAGATCTGTTAAGGTTCGAAAGTATAACTTCATGGGTATTACAATTCGTATAAGTAATGTAACAACTAACCTGATTCTTTAAGTTTTCAACAGGAGTTTCAAAAGATAGTGGAACAATTTCCTCATCTCCGTCCTGCTTTTCCATTACTGAAAAATCAATACTTCTTCTGTGAACACGGCATGGCGTACCTGTTTTGAAACGTCGCAATTCAATTCCATTATCAATCAAGCTTTGAGAAAGACCAATGCTTGGCAATGCGGCATCAGGACCACTTTCATATGAAGATTCGCCGATATGAATCTTGCCTTTAAGATAAGTTCCTGTTGCAATAATAACACATTTTGCGGAGTATTCAGCCCCAAGAGATGTTACAATTCCCGTAATACAACCATTTTCGGTCAAAATCTCTGATACTTCACCCTGTTTCACAAAAAGATTTTCCTGATTTTCGCAGACCTGTTTCATATAATTATGATACAGAACTCTGTCCGCTTGTACTCTCAAACTGTGCACAGCAGGGCCTTTTCCGCGATTAAGCATACGGCTCTGAATAAAGCATTTATCCGCAGCCTTACCCATTTCACCACCGAGAGCATCGATTTCCCTTACAAGATGCCCTTTCGCCGTACCGCCAATTGACGGATTACAGGGCATATTTGCAATCTGATCAAGGGATATTGTAAACATTGCAGTTTTTACACCAAGTCGCGCGGAAGCAAGAGCCGCTTCAACACCTGCGTGACCGCCGCCTACAACTATAACATCAAATTCACCCATTTTATATGACATAAAACTACCTCTTTAGATGTTCCACGTGAAACATCTTATTTTCCAACACAGAATCGAGAGAAAACCTCGTCTACAACTGCGTCGGTAATCCGTTCTCCTGTAAGCTCCAATAAATTCTGTTCTGCTTCGTCAACTAAAACATTGACAGCATCAAGCATTTCTCCAAAATTAATTGCTTCTATGGCGTTTTCAATAGATTCCACCGCTTTTTCAATGCATAACTTCTGTCTTTCATTAGCAGCAGTTACTGATGAAAAACTATCGGAATTAATTTCAAAAATACACTTGACAGCATGTTCAAGGTCATCAATTCCCTGATTTTCCTTAGCGGAAATATATACAATATGTAAAAAATATTCTTTCAAGCATTGTTCATCGATAACCAATTTTTCGTCGGATTTATTGACAACAGCAATGCATTTTTTATGTTTAATTTTATTAATCAATTCAAAATCGTCCGCAGTCAGTGGACAGCTACCGTCAAATACAGCCAGCACAAGCTCAGAGGAATCAACTGTTTTCCATGCGATGTCCACACCGATTCCCTCGATAATATCATCTGTCTCACGGATGCCCGCCGTATCTGAAAGACGCAGAGTAATATCACCAAGCCGCACTGATTCTTCAACAACATCTCGTGTCGTACCTGCAATATCTGTAACAATGCTTCTTTCACATCCGCTGAGGCAATTGAAAAGCGTAGATTTTCCAACGTTTGGTCTGCCAACGATTGCTGTAGCAACACCCTCACGGACAATTCTTCCTCGGTCATAGTCAGCAGTAAGAGCTGATAAATCATTGCGTACCGCTTCAAGCTCCGATAAAATAGCCTCAGGCTCGACTTCGGGAATATCCTCATCGGGATAATCAGTCCATGCCGCAAGTCCGCTGAGAAGCTTCAAAAGGCGATTGGAACACTTTTTTGCAGCCTTGAAAACAGCTCCCTCACGAAGATTTTCAGCCATTTTCAACTCCAATTCACCCTTAGCGGAAATAACATCCATAACCGCTTCTGCCTGCGTTAAATCAAGCTTACCGTTGAGAAATGCACGTTTTGTAAACTCACCCGCATCCGCAGTAACAGCGCCATTTTTTAAAGCGGCACGAAGAATTTTCCTTGAAACAAAAAGTCCGCCGTGACAAGAAATCTCCACGGTATCCTCACCTGTATAGCTGTGAGGAGCACGAAAAACCGTAAGTATACAATCATCAATCCGCTGTCCATTGTCATGAGCAATACCATAAGCACAGGTATACCCAGCCATATTATCAATATTTTTATCTCCGAAAGGATTGAAAATCTCCTTTGCAACAGAAAGGGCATTTTCACCGGAAATACGAATTACAGCGATTCCTCCCACTGCATTGGGAGTTGAAATAGCAGCAATAGTAGACATAATTTTCTCCATAAAGGGCTGTCACAAGTCAACCTGCAACAGCCCTTTTCTTAATTAAAATTCAATTTTTCCGTAAAGTCCGCCTTCCATGGAATCCTCGGGCTTTGGCTTTTTGTAATCCTTTTCAAAAGATGTTGAAAGGTCAATTGCCTTTGCCTCGAAATTCTCACGACGGCGATCACGTCCGCCCTGTCTGCCGCGTCTGTCATCACGGCGAGGACCTCTGCCTCTGCCGTTGTTGCGGTTATTTCTGGGATTTGTAGAAGAAATAATAATCCTTCTGTAAGGCTCTTCACCAACAGAACGTGAAGCAACACCCTCAATATTTGCAACAGCAGAGTGAATAACGCGTCTTTCATATGGATTCATAGGCTCAAGCTGCTGTGAACGACCTGTTCTGATTACAGACTTTGCAACCTTAGCGGCAAGCTGTTCGAGAGTTTCCTTTCTCTTGCTTCTGTATCCGAGACAATCAATTGTAATGCGGAAATAATCCTTATCGCCTTTGTTAGCAATAATTGAGCAGAGGTACTGAATGGAATCAAGAGTTTCTCCACGTCTGCCGATGATTGTACCGTTGTTATCACTTTCAATATTGATAACAGCACCTGTTTCGTTCTGGTATACAACAAAGTTTGCATCGATATCCATAGCCTTAAAAATGCTGATGATGTAATCTCTTGCAATTTTAACCTTAGGATTCATAAGAGCCTCGTCCTCGATGAGAGTAAAGTCATCAAGGGAGAATTCCATATCATCTTCCTTAGTTTCAGGAGCTTTTTCCTCAGCAACAGACTCCTCAACGGGAGCAGCTTCAACTACAGGAGCAGTTTCAACAACTTCATCAGGAACAACAACAGGCTCTTCTTCAACAACAGCCTCGGGAACTTCTACAATTTCAGGTGTTTTCACAGGCGCAGGTGCTTCTACAACTTTAGGAGCTTCAACGGGCTTTGCAGGTGCGGCAGCCTTAGCCTCGGGCTTTTTTACCTCATCAGCGCAAGTAGCTTTAACTTTTGCATCAACAGCACCAAGTCCTAAAAATCCTTTTTTACCTTCGCTGATTACTTCAAATTTAATTTCGCTTTCTTTTTTTCCGAATTTCTTAACCGCCATAGCCTTAGCTTCTTCTACGGTTTTCGCGGTAAACATCTCTGTCATTTCAATACCTCCTTAAAATTAATCTTCATTATCATTTGAATCATCATATAAATCGCCATATTTGTCAGCCATTCTGCGTCTTGCGTCTTTTATGGCATCACGATTTATTTTATTCTGCTCTGAACGTGAAAGCTTTTCATGTGATGAATTGCCTGTTCCTCCGTTTTGAGCTTCAAGAGCAGCCTGCTGCTCTAACATTCTCTGCATAAAAGTTTTCTTTTCTGGGTGCTTTTCAGCGTAGATACGTGCTTTTTCCTTTTCCTTTTCATTAATAGCCACAACTTTGTCATGTGTGAAGTATAGATTAAGACCAAAAGTTACAAGGAAAGAGAAAAGAGCTGACCAAATCCAATAGAAACCGATACCTGCGGGGAGCTCAAATGCAAACCAGATCGACATAAGAGGAGAAAGAAGCATCATAGCTGTCATACATCCGCCGCCTGCCTGAGCAGTGGGATTAGTCTTTTTCTGGTGATACATTGAATAAAAACTTGTGAGCAACTGTGCAAGACCTGCAAGGAAAGGAATAGCACAGAGAACAACAGCCTCAAAGTTCCATTCGTCTGGTTTAAGTGTAGGAACTTTACCAAGATTTGCACCGAAAATAGTGAAATTCTCTGTAAACTCAGTTACAACTTGTCTGAAATTCTCGCCTATACTTGAAAAATCAGCAGAATGCTTATCAAGAGCCTCCATTGTGAGAAGCTCATTTCTCAGGTTATTTGACTGAATAGGATTACCGCCGTTTACATCCTTGAACTGTACAGCAAGCTCGGAAGCTTTTTCAATAGCAGCCTTTCTTACAGGCTTGGATATATGAAGGATATGAGTTATAGGCTTATATACAACGTCAATGACGCCGAAAAGCAGAAACATCTGGATAAAAGCAGGGAGACATGAACCCATAGGGTTGAGTCCCTCCTCCTGATAAAGCTTCTGCTGTTCCTCCTGCAAACGTGTGGGATTATTTGAAAAGCTTTTCTGCAGCTTCTGGAGTTTAGGCTGGAGAAGCTGCATTCTTGCAGCACTCTTCTGAGTTTTATAATTCATTGGGAAGAGTAAAATCTTTGTTACAAGAGTAAACACAATAATAGCAATAGCATAATTAGGTATGAGCTTATAAATTCCGCTCATAAGATATCCAAGAGGGATACCAATAAGATCATAAAGTGCGTTCAATTTCAATTCTCCTATATCAGTACATCTTCGGAGCTATCCTCCGTACCGTTCTTTTCTTCTGCTGTGTCAGCTTCACTGTGAAGCTTGGAATAATCAATTTTTTTCACTTTAAAAGTGAACTTTTCAGGGACATAGTCAATACCGCCCAAAGACCATGGATTACAGCGCAGAATTCTCCATACAGCCAGAGCCGAACCTCTTACAGCGCCGAATTTTTTTACAGCAGTGAGAGCATAGCAGCTGCATGTAGGATAATACTTGCATTTAGGCGGAAAAAGGGGCGAAATACATTTCTGATAGAACTTTATCAGAGCAATAACAATAAATTTCATAGCTTAATGATTTACGAGCTTTTTCACAGCCTTGTTGATTTCCATAACGCCGTATTTATCGAAATATCCGCAGTATTCGTCAGATTTTATACCAAGAATACCGCTTCTTGCCACAATTACAATATCAATGCCTATAGGCAGTTTAACCTCTGAATTTCGATATGCAAGACGAATAAGGCGTTTAGCGCGGTTACGTGCAACAGCATTTCCGATTTTTTTTCCTGCTGTAATGCCGAAACGGTTATAAGGTCGGTTATTTGGTTTTATGTATATCACGGAATATTTTGAAGTGATATATCTGCCTTTTTTATACAACGTGAGGAAATCTTTATTTTCCCTCATAATGACGGTATAAAGCATAACAACCTCCCGAAAGCCCCTAATAAAAAAGACCACAAAAACGTATTTTTGTGGTCAGCGTCGTCAGTGAGTTAATCTTGCTCTGCCCTTAGATCTTCTACGAGCTAAAACCTTTCTGCCGTTCTTTGTAGCCATTCTCTTCATGAAGCCATGCTCCTTCTTTCTATGGAGCTTCTTAGGCTGATATGTTCTTTTCATTTTATAATCCTCCTCTCGATTTGTACTATAAAAGAGCGTTTTGCCCTTATTTACATATTACACTTAAGAATTATACCTCAAAAGCCGCAATATGTCAAGAGGTTTTAGAATTTTTTTTGAAAATGATGAATTTTGATAAAATTCAACAGTTGTATCACAGGCTTTTTGGCACATTTTTTTAAAAAAGTTTTGGTATGTAAAAAAATGATGTATACATCCTTTGGCGTTCCGAAATTTTCGAAAAACCTGAGGCAATACCGCACAAAGCTCGTGAGAAAGATGCAAAGTCAGATTTTTCGTCAGATTGTATAGGGCATCTATAAAAACCGGAACACGAGCAGGATTTCGTAAATAACAAATATCAGTTACAAGGCGAAAAACACAGTAATACTTTGTGTATTGCATGGTTTGGCAATGCTATAAATGATATTTGTTATAGAAAGACTGCCGTGAGTGGCGTTTTTAGAGGTTTCCATAAATACTTTTCCACACCACCAACTCCTGACAACTGTTGAAAAGTTAAAAAAATATGTGGAAAGACTGTCAGAAATGTGTCGAATTTTTGAATTTCAACAGCTTTTATATCGTTTCTGTAAGCCGATACCACCATTTTTCAACAAAACACAGTTGTTTCAACACTCTTTTCAACAATGTGTCAAAAGAGATGTGGAAATCTCTCTTTTTTTCTCTCTTTTTTTTATCCTTTATCCCTTGCAATTTCAATGGGAGTATGTTATAATGGTATTATATTAATATAGGAGAGTATCGTTATTTTGCAAATTTCCGCCACACACGCGGTATGTTCCTTTCAAATTTCAATTAATGGAGGTTAAAAATGAATTCATTTACAGAATTATTTGATAGCGTGAAGAATTACTGTCTTGAACATGAAAAAATGCCTGATGTTGCCATAAAAACATGGCTCAATACTATGACACCAGTCAGCTTTGACGGTGAAAATGCTATTTTCAGTGTTCTTACAGGATTTCAGAAAGATATCGTTATGAACAAGTATGCTGAAACCCTCAAAGAAGCTTTCACTGAAATGCTGGGTCTTAATGTAAATATTATAATCAATGTTAATTCCACTGACAACGAGCCTACAGCTCCCATTCCGACTGAAGAGGAGCTTGAAAAGAAGAACGCAGAGCTTGAACAGTCCTATAAATTCGCAAATTATGACTATACTTTTGATACATTTATCGAAGGTCCTTCAAACAGTTTCGCTCTTGCCTGCAGTAAATCCGTTGCAAAAAACTGCGGTGAAAGCGACGTTTCAGGCTATAATCCGCTGTTTATTTATGGTCCGTCAGGTATGGGAAAAACTCACCTTATCACAGCTATTGCAAATGAAGTGAGAATTACACGACCTGAATACAATATCGTCTATATTACCAGCGAAACTTTCGGAAACGATCTTATTGCAGCTATTCAGAAAAACCAGATTTCAGATTTCCATGAAAAATACAGAAATGCTGATATGCTCCTCATTGACGACATTCAGTTCTTTGCAGGAAAAGAGCGTATGCAAGAGGAATTTTTCCACACATTCTACAAGCTTCACCAGGAGGGAAAACAGATTGTTATCACCTCAGATAAGCCACCCAAGGAGCTTATCACCCTTGAAGCAAGACTGAGAACCCGTTTTGAGGGCGGACTTATTGCAGATATTTCCGCACCTGATTTTGAAACAAGACTTGCAATTATAACAAGAAAAAGTGAACTTCTTGAACTTAAAATGCCTGCTGAGGTTTCAGAATTCATGGCAAATCGCCTGAAATCCAATATTCGTCAGCTTGAGGGTGCTGTTCTTCGACTTAAAGCGCTGAATCATTTTGCAGGCAGCCCCATCACAATTTCCATGGCGCAGAGTGTTATCCGCGATGTTCTCACTGATGAACAGCCTATCCCGATTACTGTTGAAAAAATTATCAACGAGGTTTCTACGGTATATGGCGTATCTCCCGATGACCTCCGTTCAAACAAGCGTTCACAACAGATTTCTATTGCACGTAAGGTAGCTATTTACGTTGTCCGTGAGATTACAGATATGCCGCTTGCATCAATCGGTACTGAATTTGGCGGCCGTGACCATTCTACAATTGTTTATTCCGTAAACAGCGTAGTTGCAGCAATTCAGAAAGATTCAAACCTGAATAATCTTGTTAATGATATTATCAAGAATATTCGCGATAAGAGCAAGGGTTAATTAATCAGGAAATAAACATTTTTCCCACACAGTTTTTACAGTTGAAAATGTTGGTAAACAAACTTTCAACCAAGTTTTCAACAGAGTGTTTAAAACTTAGTTGAAAACAAAACTCATTTCTGTTACGCAATATTAGGCGGTAAAATTTACATGTTGAAAATATAGCTTTTCGTCTTTTCAACGTGATGCACTTTTCAACATTTAACAGACTGTCAGGGGAATTGTAAAACATAAAAACTAAAATCCCCTATTCCACAGACTTTTCCACTTTTCATCAACTTCAACTCCACAACTCTCAACGCTGTAAACAATGAAACAGAGTGAAAAATAAAAATCCAACACATCAAACAATTTCACAACAGCCTGTTGTGGACGAGCTTTCGGCTGTATATTGAGAAAAAAAGGACATACTGACTTTTCAACACCCCCTACTACTACTACTAAATTTATTATACTTATTTTATCTTTTCTTACTTTAATTTTAGTCTTTCTTATCTTAATCATATTTTTGATGAAACACTGTGGATTGATATCAGCTTAGATACTGATATATCAGCTTAGATACTGATTAAATTAAGCTTAACAGGAGGGCTTTTATATAAATGAAATTCATATGCAAGAAAATCGAATTAAGTGAAGCTATCAGCAACGTTTCAAGAGCCGTACCTCAGAAATCAACAATACAGGCTCTTGAGGGTATAAAAGTAAAAATCACACCCGGTTGTGTTGAGCTTACTGCATACAATCTTGAAATGGGTATCAGAACAACAATTGATGCAGATACAAATGATAACGGTGAATTTGTTGTCAATACACGACTTTTCAACGAATTTACAAAGAAAATGGCTGGAGATGAAGTAGTTTTCACAATTGATGAAAATAACATTATCAATATCACGTCGGAAGCTTCAGATTGTACATTTTCAGCTATGTCAGCAGAGGAATATCCCGATTTGCCTGTAGTTGATTCCAACCGCAGCTTTGAAGTTCCGCAGAATATCCTCCGTTCTATGATAAATATGACAGGCTATGCCGTTTCCCAGAATGAGAATAAGCCTATTTTTACAGGAGAACTTTTTGATATTGAGGGACAAAGCTTCACAATGGTAGCTATTGACGGATTCCGCCTTGCTATCAGAAATGAATCTATTGACAACAGCGAAAAATTCAATTTTGTTGTGCCGAAAAAGGCATTGCAGGAGGTTTCAACCCTTATTCGTGAGGATTGTGCAGATAACTGTTTTATCAGCGTAAATGACAGACATATTATTTTCAAAATCAATAAATTCTACGTTATATCCCGACTTTTAGAGGGTGCTTTCCATAACTACAAAATGAGTATTCCAAACAGCTACAAGACAGAAGTTTTTGTCAGCAAAAAGGATTTCACAGCTTGTCTGGAAAGATGCTCGCTTATTGTAGATGAAAAAAATAAATGCCCTATTCGCTGTGAAATTGGCGGAGGCGTTATGAAAATCAACTGCAAGACGGCAATCGGTAAAGTAAATGACGCAATTTCTGCCGATATTTCGGGAGAAGCTGTTACTATCGGTTTCAATAACAGACTTATGTTGGAGGCTCTTAAAGCAGCCGAGGGTGATAAGGTGAGAATCCGTCTTAACGGCGCAATGAAAGTTATTGAGCTTCTTCCGCCAATGGGAGAAAGTTATATTTTCCTTGTTATGCCTATTCAGTTGAAAAATTGATTTGATTGTAATTCATCTTTATGTAGGGACACGGTGTGCCGTGTCCGTGTAGCATAAATTGAACATTGGCAGGCGGACACGGCACGCCGTGTCCCTACAATTGATAACGTTAAAGCGAGGTATAAAAATGCCTGAAATTAAAATCACAACAGAATTTATAAAGCTTGACGCTCTCCTGAAATTCGCCTCTATGGTTGGTTCAGGCGGAGAAGCAAAAATGCTCATACAGGACGGTCAGGTTCTCGTAAACGACGAGGTCTGCACTATGCGCGGAAAAAAAATCCGTCCGGGAGATACTGTTAAAATTATCGGCGGAGATGAGGTAACTGTGTGCTGATAACTCACGTAGACATCGACGGTTTCAGAAATCTGTCGAATATCTCTTTTGTTCCCGATACCCGCTATAACATCATAGTGGGTGCAAATGCGCAGGGAAAAACAAATCTCCTTGAAGCGCTGTGGATTATGTCAGGCTGTAAAAGCTTCCGCGGCTCTAAGGAAAGGGATTATATCGCCCTTGATAAAAGCAGATTTACCTCTGAAATGAAAATCAGGGATATAGTCCGTGAGCAGAAAATCACCTTTGAAATGACAAAAGGTGCAAATATAACGAAAAATATAACAATTAACGGAGTAAAGCAGAAGGGCACGCGGAATCTTTTCGACGTTTTCAAGTGTATCGCCTTTATCCCTGATGATGTGGAGATTATAAAAGGCGCGCCTGAAAAGCGACGGAATTTCATCGATATGGCGGCATCTCAGCTGAATCCCGTTTTTGTGGCTCATATAACAAAAAATAACGCTGTGATGAATCAGCGTAATGCTCTGCTGAAATCAATTATGCAGGGCGGCTCAGATTCGTCAATTCTTGAAATATGGGATAAACAGGCGGCTCACGAGGGGGCGTTGATATCCTATATGCGCGACGGATACGTAAAAAAAATAAACGAGATTTGCGGCGAGCTCTACTACGCCATTTCGGGTGGCAGTGAAAAGCTTGAATTGGAATACAGGTCAAATGTCTATAAGCCCGAGGATTTCAGCGAACCCTGCGGCGAGGCGGCTTTTGAAAAATACTACAGAAAGCTTCGTGAATCCGCAGAATACGATATCCGCACGGGTATAACCCATTCGGGAGTAAACCGCGATGAGCTTATAATAAAAATCAACGGTATAAGCGCCAAGGAGTATGGCTCACAGGGGCAGATAAAGTCCGCGGCACTTGTTATAAAGCTTGCTCAGGCTGAAATTTTCATGAAGCGGAGCAAGGAAGCTCCTGTAATATTTCTTGACGACGTTATGGGAGAGCTTGACGAAAATCGTCAGCGTTTCATTTTTGATATTATCAAGGATATGCAGGTATTTATCACAACTCCAAATGAAAGCGCGCTTCTTCCAGATATAAAGGGAAAAATCCTGCGTATCAGCGGCGGCAGGCTCACAGAGGAAAAAGCAGATGAATAAAACAATTTATCTCCATATCGGCAATAATTATTCCGTAGATGTCCGTGAAATCGTTGGCATTTTCGATATGGACAATACAACAGTAACAAGCTGTACAAAAACGCTGCTTGACAAGGCTCAGAAAGAAAAACGGCTGTTTTTAGCCACATATGAACTGCCGAAAACATATATTATCACAAAAAAGCGTGTATATATCTCACAGCTTGCGGCAAGTACGCTGAAAAAGCGCCTTGAAAGCGGCGGAGGGTTTATTTAATTCGTAATTCATAATGCGTAATTCGTAATTAAGTAGGGGCGGATATTATCCGCCCGATTACAGAATTGACAGATATAGGAAAAATTATAGATTATTCATTACATCAGATAGAAAAAATATATAATGATGTTTATGTAATGAAATACTGTATAATGCCAGACCATATACATCTGATTATTTCAATTAATCGCGATTATGAAATAATATCAGACGGGCGGATATTATCCGCCCCTACAATCCCTACTATTATTGGTTCATTTAAAAGATTTGTTTCAAAGAAATCAGGTTTTTCTATATGGCAGAAATCATATTATGATAGAATTATACGTAATAACGACGAATTAGTTGAGATGTGGGATTATATAGAAAACAATCCTTTGAATTGGGTTAATAATAAATTCAACCAGAATAAATGGAGGTAAATTCATGAGTCATCAGAATAATAATTACGACGAAAATGACATACAAATTCTGGAAGGACTTGAAGCTGTAAGAAAAAGACCGGGTATGTACATCGGTTCTACAGGACCAAGCGGTCTGCACCACCTTGTATATGAAATCGTCGATAACTCTATTGACGAGGCACTTGCAGGCTACTGCACCGAAATAAAAGTTGATATACTTCCAGATGATATTATTAGGGTATCTGATAACGGTCGTGGTATCCCTGTTGGTATTCACCCAAAAGAGGGTATTTCTGCGGCTACCGTTGTTTATACAATCCTCCACGCAGGCGGAAAATTCGGCGGCGGCGGATATAAGGTGTCAGGAGGACTTCATGGTGTTGGTGCGTCTGTTGTTAATGCCCTTTCGGAATGGCTTGAACTGACTGTCAAGGACGGCGAAAATGTATGGTTCCAGCGTTTTGAGCGCGGTCATTATGATGAACAGCTCAAAGCTATCGACAAAACCTCTGAAACAGGTACAAGCGTTATGTTCAAGGCTGATGCTGAAATCTTTGAACAGACAGTATACGACTACAATATCCTGCTGAAAAGACTTCGTGAACAGGCTTTCCTTAACGCAGGTATAAAAATAACTTTCTCAGATTTGCGTGACGAGACTGAAATAAAATCCGAAACACTTCACTACGAGGGCGGTATCCGTCAGTTTGTGGAGCATATCCACGAGACAAGAGGTCATGTTCCTCTAAGTGATGAAGTTATATACGTTTCGGGTACGCAGGGTGATTCCTTTGCTGAAATCGCTCTCCAGTACAACGACAGCTACAATGAGGTTATACTTTCATTTGCAAATAATATCCACACAAAAGACGGCGGATATCATGAAACAGCCTTTAAAAATTCAATTCAGAAAGTTATCAACGACTACGGCAAGAAAATGGGACTTCTCAAAGATAAGGAGAAGCTCAGCGGTGACGATGTCCGTGAGGGAATTACAGCAATTATTTCTGTAAAGCTTACCGAGTGTGAATTTGAGGGACAGACAAAGGGACGACTGGGAAATCCCGAAGTCAAGCCATTTATTGAAAAGCTTGTACAGGAAAAGCTGATGAATTACCTTGAAGAAAATCCTGATGTTGCAAAGGTTATTTTCGATAAGGCACTTTCAGCCCTGAAAGCTCGTGAAGCCGCAAAACGTGCAAGAGATGCAGAGCGTAAGAAAAACGCATTCGGAAATGCTTCAATGCCCGAAAAACTGGCAGATTGCTCCGAGCGTGATGCAAGATATACTGAAATTTACATCGTAGAGGGAGATTCTGCGGGCGGTTCTGCAAAGCAGGGACGTGACAGAAAATATCAGGCAATTCTCTCTCTATGGGGAAAAATGCTCAACGTAGAAAAGGCACGTATCGATAAGATTTATGGAAATGACAAGCTTTCTCCCGTTGTAACGGCTCTTGGTACAGGTATCGGCGAGGATTTCGACATTGAAAAACTCCGTTACGGAAAAGTTATCATCATGGCGGATGCCGACGTTGACGGTATGCACATCAGAACACTGCTTCTGACATTCTTCTTCCGTTATATGCGTCCCCTTATTTCAAACGGAAATGTATATATCGCACAGCCGCCGCTTTTCAAGGTATGGCGCGGAAAAAAGGAGAGATACGCTTTTTCTGACGAGGAACGCGATACTTTCATAGCTGAGCTTTCCGAGGAAGGAAAATACAAGGTTGACGTTCAGCGTTATAAAGGTCTTGGTGAAATGGACCCCGAACAGCTCTGGGAGACAACTATGGACCCCGAGCGCCGTACTATAGTTAAAATCGGCATGGAGGACGCTTTAAAGGCTGACGAGACATTCTCAATTCTTATGGGCGACAAGGTTGAACCGAGAAGAAAATTCATCGAAGAAAACGCGAAATTCGTCCAGAATCTCGACATATAAGGACATGATATGGAAGAAAATATAAAGCTTGTAAAGGAATTCAGCCATACACCTGAAATCCTCCGAAACGGTGTAAAAGCGTATCAGAAAAAATACGTTTATTCTGATATGTCAATAAAAATAATAATATTTCTGTTGATTTCGGCAATTTTTGTATGCGGAATCGTCATGGATTTTTTTAAGAGCGATAAACTTGAATTACTGGCATTTCTGATGTCAGCGGCTTGCTTAGCCTTTGCTATTATGGAATGGTTCAAGCCGAAAAAGCTCAGAGATAGTATAGTTCAAAGCTTTATTGACGAGGGAAATTCTCCAGTATATCGCCTTACTGTAAAGGAAAAGGAAATCGAAATTGCCATAGTTTCTGAAATAGTTCAGGAAAAAAGCAGCGAAGAAAGTGAAAATGACGAGTATTCTGATGAAATTCCCGAACCGTCGATTATTTCTATTGACAATAATCTGTCTATAATTGAAGAAGATAAGTTGTTTATTATTGCATACGGAAAAACGGTTTATTATATAATTCCCAAAAAGGATTTTTCCCAAAAAGAATTGGAAATAATGCGCAGTATTGCAAAATAAATCTGTAGAGGCGGATATTATCCGCCCGCATTTAAAAACGTTGAAAAAATCTGAATAATAACAAGGAGGTTCAGCGTGTTATATAACGATAATTCAAAAATTATACATTCCGACCTTGTGAATGAAATGGAAAATTCCATGCTGCAATACGCAATGTCGGTTATTGTTTCAAGAGCCCTGCCTGATGTAAGGGACGGCTTAAAGCCTGTTCACAGACGTATACTCTATACGCTCCATGAAAACGGACTTACTCCCGATAAGGCTTACCGTAAGTGCGCCGATACTGTTGGTGCTGTTCTGGGTAGATATCACCCACACGGTGACGCTTCTGTATACGACGCTCTTGTAAGACTTGCACAGGATTTCTCTCTCCGTTACCCTCTTGTTGACGGTCATGGTAACTTCGGTTCAATCGACGGCGATAAGGCTGCCGCTTACCGTTATACCGAAGCGAAGATGAAAAAGCTTACCCTTGAAATGTTACAGGACATTAACAAGGAAACTGTTGATTATATGCCCAACTACGACGACCGTCTGAAAGAGCCTGTTGTTCTGCCCTCCAGATTCCCGAATCTGCTTGTAAACGGCTCTACAGGTATCGCTGTAGGTATGGCTACAAATATTCCTCCCCATAACTTAGGCGAGGTTATAGATGCTTTACAGCTGCTTATAGACGACCCTGACTGCACTCTTGAACAGCTTATGGAGCATATCAAGGGACCTGATTTCCCAACAGGCGGTATAGTTATGGGTAAGGCTGGTATTCGTGCTGCTTACGGCACAGGACGAGGAAAAATAATCCTCCGCAGCCGCACTCACTTTGAGGAAATAAACGGCAGAAACTGTATCATAGTTGACGAAATACCATATATGGTCAATAAGACTCTGATATTGAAAAATATCAGTCAGCTCTGCAAGGATAAGCGTTTGGAGGGTATATATTTCCTCCGTGACGAATCCGATAAGGACGGTATGCGTATCGTTATCGAGCTGAAAAAGGACGCTATACCAGAAATCGTGCTGAATAAGCTGTTTGCCCTGACAAAATTGCAGGATACAGTGGGCATTATTATGCTTGCCCTTGTAAACGGCGAGCCTAAGGTGCTTACACTGAAAGAGATGCTCAGCCATTATCTCGATTTTCAGGTTGATGTTATACAGCGCCGTACACGTTTTGATCTCCGCAAGGCTTTGGAGCGTGCTCATCTTTTACAGGGCTTTATTCTTGCCGCCGATTATATCGACGAGGTAGTTGCTATTCTCCGCAGCAGCAAGACTATTCCAGAGGCTAAGGAGCGCATGATTGAGCGTTTCAAAGATGTTGATATGAGCGCACTTCTTGACCGCGCACAGTATGATATGTCAAATATTCATATTCTTGAACATCAAATGGGGCTTTCCGAAGATCAGGCAGAGGCTATTGTTCAGATGCGTCTCGGTGCTCTCACAGGTCTTGAGCGTCAGAAGATAACCGACGAATTGTACGGTCTGTTGACTAAGATAACCGATCTTGAAGATATTCTCGCTAATATAAGCCGTGTTTACGAGATTATTATGAATGACCTCAATGAAATCCGCAGAAAATTCAACGACAAGCGCCGCACAGATATCGAATCTGTAAGCGGTGAAGTTGATATCGAGGATTTGATTCCCGTTGAGGATTGCGTTGTAACCCTCACAAATAACGGATATATCAAGCGTATGCCAGTTGCAGAGTATAAGACACAGCGACGCGGCGGACGTGGTATAACAGGCATGAAACAGCGCGAGGAGGACTTCGTAGAGGAAATGTTCATCTGCGGAACTCATGATAATATCCTCTTTATCACCAACAAGGGTATTATGTACAAGCTGAAATGCTATGAGATTCCCGACGGTTCAAAGGCTTCACGAGGCTTCAATCTTATAAATCTGCTGCCTCTTACCGAAAATGAAAAGGTAACGGCTATGATTAAGACTGCCGATTTCGGTGACGACAGATTTATCACAATCGTTACGAAAAACGGAAAAATTAAGCGTACAAATCTTTCATTCTACAAGAATGTCCGCAAAAATGGACTTATTGCAATCGGTCTTGACGAGGGCGATGAAATTGCAGGCTGCCGCATGACAAATGGAAATGAGCAGATTTTCGTGGCTACACGCAACGGTATGGCTATACGAATTGAGGAAGAAAAGGGCAGAGCGTTGTCACGTTCAGCTCACGGCGTAAAGGCTATAAAGCTTCGTGAGGGCGATTACGTTGTAGGAATGGCAAGAGTGCGCGAGGGTGCTTCGCTGCTTACAGTTACCGAAAACGGCTACGGAAAACGTACTGAGATAGACAGCTACAGAATTCAGAACAGAGGCGGATACGGTCTTACCAACTACAAGGTTGATGATATCCGCGGTCATGTCTGCGGAATCAAGATAGTTGACGATACAGACGATGTAATTCTCGTTTCAAGCGACGGTGTAATTATCCGTATTCACGCCGAAGATGTGCGAATCATGGGCAGAATTGCCAAGGGTGTGCGTGTAATGCGTGTAGGCGAGGGCGCAAAGGTCGTTGCATTTACCCGTACTGAACGTGATGATTCCGTTGAAACCGAAAAGGTTGAACAGCTCACCGAGGAGCAGATAAGAGCCGCAGAGGCTGAGGCTGCCGAGGAGGAGAAAAACGAGGTAATCATTGAGGCTGACCCTGACGATACCGAAGATGAGGAATAAAAAGCTGTAAATGAAATTTATACTTTTGGCATTGATTTTAATGTTCATCGCCGCTATTTATTCAATCATTGAAAGCAGGATTTTTCTTGTTACACGACGTAAAGATTTCGGCGGTAATGTGAAAATTCTACACATTTCAGATTGCCACAAGAGAAATAATCCCGATTTCAACAAGCGGATATCAGCTGTTGCAGAGCGTGAAAAGCCTGATATAATACTGATAACAGGGGATTTTGTATCACGTACAGAAACGGATTTCAAGCCCTCTGAGGAGCTTTTGAAAAGGCTTTGTGCCATATCTCCTGTGTATATGTGCATGGGTAATCATGAGCAGAGCTTTATTAATGATAATCAGTGTGAATTTCTCGATGCCGTTGAGCGTACCAATGCAAAAATGCTTATAAACAGCGGTGAATACGCGGAAATCAAAGGCAGAAGATTTTATATCTGCGGAGTTATGCAGAATTATTCTGTGTATAAAAAAGGCGACAGCTACAAAAATCTCGATGATTTCACTATATCGGAGATGAAAGAGCTTATAGGAGAAAGTCCAAAAGAAAAAGTACTTCTCCTTGCTCATAATCCTCTATTTGCCGAGGTATATGCGGAATGGGGTGCAGATTACACATTCAGCGGACATATTCACGGCGGAATTGTGCGGCTTTTCGGAATAGGTATACTCTCACCCGAACGAAAATTTTTCCCTAAATATTCCAAGGGAATTTACGATATATCGGGGAAAAAGCTGCTTGTATCCGCAGGATTGGGCAAATTGAGATTATTCAATCCACCCGAAATTGTGGTGTACAGAATATAAAACAAAAACGGGACATGTTATTACGTGTCCCGTTTTCAAGGAGAGCAATATGTTAAAAAAATTTTTCTCAGCAGTTACAGCAGTAATTACTGCGGCTGTTATTGCAGTAAATCCCATATGTCAAACAATTGCATTTGATGCTTACGAAGATCCTGTGCGGAAAACGCTCTTCCTGAAGCAGGGAAATTTTGCAGAGTTTATCTTTATGGACGAAACCGGACAGGAACTGTACAATTACGAAATTGTGATGAAAAATTCCGCAGGTGTTGAAGTAGGGCGATTTGTTGATGATTACGGAAATGAATTCACTGCGCTTAATTCATCGGGAATCAGAAAAGCGGATAAATGGCAGATAACAGAAAAATATCTGGCTGATCTTGTTGCACCACTTGTTCCGAGATATGTTTCTCAGTCATACTATGACGAGATAGGCGGGGAACCAGTAAAAATGTTGTATAAATTACATGATTATTCGGCAAATAACCCTATAGAAATTGATTATACTGATGAGGATGAAGATTATTACAATCATTATCGTGTATTTTCATATCCGCAGGGTGAAACGACTGCATTCACAATTCCGGCGAATAAAATGGGAATTTTCGTAGATAAAAAGTGGGAGAATTTCAATTCCAGAGGATACTATAAAATGGGTTCAGACGGTTCGAAGAAATATTTTGACAATAATGAAATGTTCGGAAGCCTTAAAGTATGGGCGCCCAAAAAAGATCCAAGTCAGCTGAGAATTGGAGTTTCGGAGGTCATAAATTCTTATAATCTGATATATCCGCCAAAATTGCAAAGCAAAAAAACAGAGTATATCAAATGCAAGATGAATGTTTCGGAGTTGTTTTGCCTTGATGATCAGCTGCAGATAATGGTTGGCGATGATGGAAAATTTCTTTACGATGATATAACGTTTAATCTCAGAAAAAGAACATCTGATAAATTTGCGATGATTGTTATAACGAGTGGTGCCTGTACGACGGTATCAATGCCCGGTTCAGCCGGAAATGTCGAGTTCTATGTGGAAAAAGGTTCACGACAAATGTCGGCGGAAATCTATGTTTGCTACACCAATGGCGAAGGAGTAACAAAAGTCGGAGGATTCCGCAACAAATGTTATTACGGAAAGGTGCACGAATTCAGAATCGAAACTCCGCAGACACACGACGAAGGCGGTATTCTGGTTGATAATCTACCGGCAGGAAAGTACACTCTTGAGTTGAAATCATATATGGGCAACAAGCTTTTTTCTCAGATTCGCACTGTAGATATCGTCAATAGTAATTATCAGCAGCTGATTGCTGAAGATTTCGACACAAATTTTACACTTAAAAACGGCGATACCGACGGAAATAATGTTATTGACGCTTCCGACGCAAGCAATATTCTTGCGGAATACGCGGCATTATCCACGGGAAAATCAACAACATTAATGCTGAATCAGCAAGCCGCCGCAGATGTAAACTACGACGGAGTTATTGATTCCTCCGATGCCAGCAAGGTTCTGGAGCACTACGCAAGCATTTCAACAGGCGGAAGTGGAACTATTTAATAAATTCCCAGATACCGAAAATTATCAGTGCCGCACCGCCAATCCACGATAAATCACAGTTCAGACTGGATATTTTCCGTCCTGCAAGACTGCCAAACAGTATAGCAACAGCTCCCGCAATAAAGGCGCAAATTGCCGATATTGCGGGGTTTATTTCATATCCCGCACCAAGTCCAATTGAAATTGAATCAAGAGATGCCGCAATTGCCAGTGCTGCCGCTTCTTTTGGAGAAAGAATTTTTGAACTGTCAAAGTCAGCAGCAGTATCGTCAAGATATAGTTTTACCACAATTCCGCTGTTTCCTGTGGGCAGAGAAAGCTCACCGCGCTCAGATAGGCGGCGTACAAGATTGCGTATCAGGCTTTTAAAAATGGTAGTAATTCCCATTGCTGTGAGAATTACAAAGCCGCATATTCCGCATAATTTTTCGGGAATAATATTACCCATAAGACGTGAAAGAACAAGAGAGATTCCAAGAAAAAACGCTCCGATTGCATTAATTACAACAGCGGACGAAACAGGAATTTTTATTCCGCAGGAGCGATATGCGGCAGCCACAAGGAATATGTCAATACTTATGATAACGGATAGTATAATTTCACGGAGCACAAAAATCACCTCGTAAATATGATATGCCGTGTAAAATAATAGTGACACATGTCGAAAAAGCAAGAAAGTGCAATTTTTTTCCACAGAAATTGTCAGGAAACTTTCAACACACTGTTGAAATAGCCGTTGAAAATCATTGCGACTGTTGAAAACTCTGTGGAGAGTGTGGAAAAGTGACGTAAAATCCCAATTCTGCGATATCAAAAATCTTGAAAACTTGTTGGATAATCGGTGAAAGGGTGGAAACAATAAAAATGTATTGTGGAAAACTCTCCGCAATAACATCAAAAAAAGGACTTGATTTTGTATGAAAAAAATTTTATCAACTACAGCACTTTTTTTAACCCTGCCTATGCTTCTCACAGGATGTGGTGAGGGTAGAGATGATATGTCCTCTGAAAGTGGACATTTTGAAGAATATGACTACGGCAATCACGCTGATGGCAGTGCATACGATGATGACAAGCACGACAGTGATGTAGAGGATTTTGCTCATGATGCAATTGACGGTGCAGAATCCGCAGCTGATGACGTAATCGACGGTGCAGGCGATGCTGCAAACGATATCGTTGACGGACTTGACGGAGAGCGTGAAACTGACGTAACATCGACAAAAAACGACGATTCAACAACTACAACTGTAACAGTAGAAAAGCGCGGTAGATAAGACTTTTCAACATCTCACTAAGCAAATGTTGAAAAGTCAGTCGATTTAGACTACTATTAAAAAATAACAATGAAAAATCCCCTCTGAATCTGAATTTTCAGAAACAGAGGGAATTTTATTTTATACATTGTGTATTAACCACAAATTTCTTTTATAGCTTCAGCCATAATTTCTGCATTGAGCAGCAGGCTTTCCTCGGTGATGAACTCGTCAGGACCGTGCATATTTCCGCTTCCGCCCTCATATTCTGCGCCGAAAGCAACTCCGCCCTCGATATCGTGGACGTATGTGCCGCCGCCGATAGTGATACAGCGTCCTTTTTTGCCAGTTACGCGCTCATATACGCGAAGCAAGGACTGTACAAAATCGCTGTTTTCGTCGGTATAATGGGGATTTACACCCATGAGGGAATCAATAGTGATACCTGCGCTTTCAAGCTTTCCGCAGATAATCCCGCTGACTTCGTCCTTAGTTCTGCCAAAGGGGAATCGAACGTCAATTCCACCCACAATGTATGTCTTTTTGGATTTTTCAACAGTTTTCAACAGAGATATTACACAGGTGAAATCTGCCGAATTTTCGCCGAAAATTGATTTTCCCTCAACATCGCCGTGTTGAAAGATTTGTTTAAGACTGTTGAGAGCCGCAGAGCTTCCGTTATAGTCTGCAAGGAATTTTGTAATGGCATTTTCACCCTTTTCGGGAGTTGAAGCATGAGCAGATTTGCCCTCGTAAAGTGTTGCGGATGTGGATGATTTCACAGAGCAAGACATGGGCACAGCATTAATGACTTCCCCTGCTGTAATTTCCAGCTTTTCGCCGAGTTCAGCTGAAAAATAAATTCTCAGCATACCCTTTTCACCGTTTATAACTGGATATTCGCCGTCGGGAGTGAAAACCATAGGCGGCAGGGGGAATTTTTTTGAATACTGTTCAATATCATCACCGCCGTTTTCCTCATTTGTACCGAAAACAAGGCGCACGCCCTTTTTCAGCGGTATATTTAGTTCTCTTAGCGCCCTCATAGCGAACAGAGAGGCTACGGCAGGTCCCTTATCGTCAATAGTTCCTCTGCCCGTTAAAACGCCGTCCTCGCGCTTTAAAACGTAAGGGTCGCTGCTCCAGCCTATCCCCTCAGGTACTACGTCGAGATGTGAAAGAATAGCAAGAGCAGGTGCAAGATTATTGAAATCCGCAGAGCCAGCATAGTTTTCAACATTTTCCACGGAAAAACCGTACTCCTTGCATTTATCCAACATAATTTCAAGGGCTTTTGCGGAATTTCTGCCGAATGGGCAGTTTTCCACAGAGTCTTCCTGTACACTTCTAATAGAAATGAGCTCAGCAAGGAATTCAATCATTTCCTCCTTGTGATTTTCGAGATATTTTCTGATTTCAGTCATAGCGTACTCCTTATAAATATTTATAATAGCAAAAAAACCGCAGTAAACTGCGGTTCCTTGCCTGATGTGTTAAACACAAACAGTAGAAAGAAAGGATAAATATGAAAAGTGAATATATCAGTTTACAATAGCTCTCTCTGTTTCCTTGTCGAAAAGGTGAATTCTGTTAGGATCAATAGCAACTCTGATATCATCGCCTGACTTAGCAGTAGTTCTGGGGCTAACTCTTGCTGTAAGGCTGTTGCCCTCGCAAGTGAGGTAGAGATATGTTTCAGCACCCATCATTTCAGTGATTTCAACATAAGCGTCGATAACGCCTGTAGTTGCATTTGAGAGATACATTTCTTCATCGTGGATAGACTCAGGACGAACACCGAGAGTAATCTCTCTGCCAACGTAGTTGGGGAGCTCATCATTTACCTTAGACTCAGGAACAATAATCTGATATCTCTTACCTGAAGACATTCTTGAATCCTTTGAGCCGAATTCAACGATAAACTGACCGTACTCTTCCTTAAGAACAGCGTCGATGAAGTTCATCTGAGGAGATCCGAGGAATCCTGCAACGAACTTATTTACGGGGTTCTCATAGAGGTTCTGAGGAGTATCAACCTGCTGAACGAAACCGTCCTTCATACAAACGATTCTGTCACCCATTGTCATAGCCTCAGTCTGGTCATGAGTTACGTAGATAAATGTAGTACCGAGCTTCTTGTGAATCTTTGCAATCTCGGTTCTCATCTGTGCACGAAGCTTAGCGTCGAGGTTTGAGAGAGGCTCGTCGAGAAGGAATACCTTAGGTGAACGAACGATACAACGACCGAGAGCAACTCTCTGACGCTGACCACCGGACATAGCCTTAGGCTTTCTGTCGAGGAGGTGTGTAAGGTCGAGAATCTTAGCAGCCTCGTTTACCTTTCTCTCAATTTCATCCTTGGGAACCTTACGGAGCTTAAGTCCGAAAGCCATGTTATCAAATACAGTCATATGGGGATAGAGAGCGTAGTTCTGGAAAACCATTGCAATATCTCTGTCCTTAGGAGCAATATCATTTACGAGACGGTCGCCGATGTACAGCTCACCCTCTGAGATTTCCTCAAGACCTGCAATCATACGGAGAGTTGTGGACTTACCGCATCCGGAAGGTCCAACGAGAACGATAAACTCCTTATCTCTAATCTCTAAGTTGACGTCTGTAACAGCAACAACACCGCCGGGGTATTTCTTATAAATATTTTTAAGTGTTAAGCCTGCCATTTATTCCTGTCCTCCAGTTCAATTTTTCTTTAATACCGATACCATTTTTATTTCAGCACAATATCAGCTATAATAATATAATACCACTTTTTAAGAAAAATTTCAAGATACTAAATTGACAAACTTACAATTAGTTGTTTAGCATAAATGCCGAAAAATAGCCAACGAAATTGGTGGAAAAATCGTAAAAATCGGGTGGTTCGAATAAGTTTTCAACATCTTTGTGCAATAATTCCATACACTGTCCAAATCCCAAATTTTCGGGCAAAATCAGACCTCCAACAGTTAATCTCATTAACTTTTCAACATGGTTTTCAACAGCTGCAAACATACGCTTAACCTGATGATATTTTCCCTCATGAAGTTCTATAAATGCCAGTTTATCGCAGTTTTCAACAGATTTCACCTTAGCAGGAAGACACTTTTCACCATTGCCGAGAGTAATACCCTCAGTAAATATGTCAACATATTTACTTTCAAAACTTCTGGCAAGTTTCACAATATAAATTTTCGGCACATGACTTTTAGGTGAAAGCATACGATGAGCAAGTTCTCCGTCGTCGGTAATAAGCAATGCGCCGAGGGAATCCTTGTCAAGTCTGCCTGCGGGAAAAAGTCCTTTTTTTCGAAGTTCAGGTGGTATAAGCTCCATTACGCTTATGCCGTCATCATCTGTTGTGGAACTTACGTATCCGTCAGGCTTATTCAGCAGGATATAGCGGAATTTTGAAGCCGCAACAGCATTTCCGCAGACTGCAACTTCAGCGGTATCGGAATCGATTTTCGCGTCGGATTTTTTCACAACAGAGCCGTTTACGTTGATTTTTCCTGCGGCGGCAAGGTTTTTTATCTGACTTCGGGAATAGTCGGTGCGTTCCGAAATATATTTATCAAGTCGTATTTGAGGCATAGTTACTCCTTATAAATGTAGGAGGCAATGCCTACATTGCCCCTACAAATTTATTATTTGCAAATGGTATATTTTTACTTTTTTAAGACATACTATTTAATAGATTGAATTCATGGAGGTAAAAGCATGTACAAAAAAGTTATAGCATTAGCCATAATTGCAGGTTCTCTTTTATGCGGATATATTTTAATGGACCCCGATTTCAAGGGTGAGCAGAAAATCCCGGATAATCCGCCTGTAGACGCATCAACAGCAGACAAACGAGCCGATTATTTCGCACTCCACGGCTGGGAAGTGGAAGAAATTTCGTCGAAAGATATAACAATCCCTTCTGATTTTTCCGAGGAGTATGAGCAGTACGCGGTTTTGCAGGATAAACAGGGTATGCCTTTGCGTGAATATGCAGGGGAATCAGGCAAGCTTTATGTTTACGAGGTGAAGAATTACAGCCCCTCTGACAATCAGATGTTCGCGGAATTGCTTGTCTGCGATGATACCGCCATTGCCTCCCTTGTGTACAGCGACAACGGGGGAAGCCTCAGCTTCGCTGTAAGTTAAATCAGAAAACTGAAATTTTATCGCCGATGAAAGGAAGTCTTACAGCGTAGCCTTTAAGAGCAGCAATAAAGAGAAGAATGCCAATAATCAGCATAACAAATCCCAGAATACCGTTTACAAGTGCTCCGATAAAAGGAATAATTTTGAGTATTGAACATACTATGCCGAGAACAACGCAGACAATCAGCCAAGCAAGCTGCTGATTAGCGTGGAATCGGCAAAAAGCTGACTCCTTGTTAATGAGAATCGGCAAAAAGAATACGATAGGAGTTATGTAAGGAATTGAAGAAAAGAGTAATTTTAAATCCTTGTTCAGATCCTGTGAGGAGAATTCCTTCTGTGCCTCGATGTCGTTAAACTGTGTAAATAAATTTTCCATTTTGGATAACCTCCATAAAAGTTTATATATTTTCAGAAGCAGAACCTTCCGAATGTTCATTATTTTCGAATTTGCTGATAATCGCCACAAAGCTCGTAACATCGGTAAAATCTTCGTATACGGAAGCAAATCTGATATAGGAAATAGGGTCAATTTCTTTCAGCTTAGCAAGTACAAGTTCGCCTATTTCTTTTGAGGGAGCGACATTTTTCAACTCATTTGCATAGTGATTTTCAATACTGTCAGCAATTTTTTCCACATCGTCAATGCTGACAGGACGCTTTTTTATAGCACTGAAAATGCCCTGTATAAGCTTATTGCGGTCAAAAGCTTCATAGCTTCCGCTTCTTTTTTCAACCATAAGCATAGGCTTTTCCATAATTTCAAAGGTTGTGAATCTTGCACCGCATTTTATACATTCGCGGCGGCGTTTTATACGGTCATTTTTAGGTCTGGAATCTATAACTTTTGAATCGGGAAAGTTACAATATGGACAAATCACGGATATACTCCTTTCAGTTGTTGTATTGCTGTGTCATTTTATTCAGTATATTATAGCTTGAAATCAAATCAGAAATACTGCCGAAACCGCTGCGGTAGAGTTCAAGAATAACGCTTGCATGGGGATTCAGAATATTAAGCTTTTCAAAAAAGGGTTTGAATCGGAAATTTCCCTTGCCGATTGGCAGGCAGTCTCCCAGCTCGCCTGAATCACTTATATGAACGTGAACGACGCTTTTGCCTGCCGCGTCGAGAAATGCAAAGGGCGTTTCACCTGCACGGATAGCCTGTTTCGTATCGAGAACAAAGGCAAATTCACTGCCTAAAATCGACGATATATCGCGGATAAAGGCAGAAGAACGGCTCTGGCATCGGGTGACATTTTCCACAGCAACGGTAACTCCGAATTCCTTGCCGAGACGGTAAAGTCTGGAGTATCTTTCACAGTAAAATTCTTTGCCCTTGTCAGCCTTTCCGCCGTGAAAGACGAAGATATCAGCACCGACGATATTCATAAACTGAAAATACAGTTTGTAATATTCAAGGATATCATTCATTCGCCGTTCATACTCGGAAAAGAACATAAGAGGTTCAATTTCGCAGGTAAAAGGGTGAACCGAAGGACAGCACATTTCAAATCTCTGTAGAAGCTTTGCCATATTGTGAGCAAAGCTTTTTTTCAGTTCTGAATGGGTATTCAGAAAAATTTCTGCACATCCCACACCATTTACAGCAAGCTCATAAAGGCTTTCCTCCACAGGCTTAGGGAAAAGGCAGGCAGTAGAAACACCAACTTTCATCGGTTCACGCTCCTTTCATGTTAGGGATTATTATATACTAATCGTACTATTTTGCAATTTCGTTTTCATACAAAAGTATGGAGTAATTATCATAATATTCGTGAACAGCTTCGGGGAATTTATCGGCATAGGCGAAAATTTCTTTGGCAAGTCCTTCTTTGAGAAAAGCGCGTAATTTATCATGTGATTGTCTGTGAACGCTTTCGCAGAGAGAGGAAACGGCGATTACACGACAGCCGTCGAAATACATAATACGGAAAGGCCATATGCGGCAGTCAAAAGGCTTGTTATCACCGAGAATACAGCCATTTTCCGCTAATGCAGGGCATGAGAAAAGCTCCTCGCCGGTAATTTTTCCGACATTAAGAACATAGCCGTTACCTTTTTTCGCAAATTCAGCATCGGGGACGGCAGATTTCACGCGATTCATTGTAATTTCGTCAAAAAGCGGAGTTTCCCAGACATCATATCTGTCGAAGATACAGCACATACGGCACTGAGCGCAAGTAGAATTTTCAAGCAATTTTTTAATCATGGTATACACCGCTTTCCTGTTTGATACTAAAATTATAGCATATAAAAAGGATAAAGTCAATTACTTAGAATGGGATTCTAAAGGGCGAAACCCTTTAGCAGAGTCAAGAGACAGAGTCTCTGGCAGGGTGTGGGACTGGTCCCACGCAGAGCGAAGCTCTGCGATGCGTTTAAGCGCTCTGCAAGGGGTTGCCCGAACGTGAGGCAGGATGCTGTTTGAACGTGAGGGTATATCGCACTTGGATTTGACTGCGATTGAATTGAAAAGAGGGGACGCTCTGCAAGAGAGAGCGTC
>JAFXDK010000008.1 GCA_017521805.1 Ruminococcus sp.
AATTTGTTCATATTTTGTGTTCTTTCAGCTTTTCCTCAATGAATTTAGGCATAGTCATACCTGATTTTTCACACTCATTCAGCAATTTCCCGAATACTACTGTTAATTTCTTCATAGGTTTCAGAAATATGCTGTATGCGAAAAATGCTATTAAGCAAAATGCGCCTACACCGATAAGACCTGCCCAAAGTGCTTCACTGTCGCGGAGAATATCAACGGCGAAAGGTAAGACAAGAACAACCATAAAAACCGTTGTGACTTTATCAGCAACAACATTAATTTTTTGCTCTTTTTTTAGTTTTTCAAGAAATGTTTCCTCTGTGACTTTACCTTTTTTCAGCAGTCTTTTATATCTTAAATGCCAGCCTTCAAGCAAACCTTTCTGCATGGGCATATCCACGTATGTATTTTTCCAGTTTTTCCTGAAAGCCTTTTTGTAAATGTCGCAGATAGTGCCGTATTTCCTATATCTTATAACAGAACGAATAGTGAAATATATAGCAATATAGCTGACAAGAATGACAAACAGCACCCAGACTTTCACATTTACATCTATAGGTAATTTGAATTCTGCTGAGACAAAAATCGCGGCAAACATGGCAACGCAAAGTAATATGTTCGACCAGTCACCTGCTTTTCTGTTCTTTGCCGTAAGAGGTGCAACAACGAAAAAAGATATAACATTTGTCACAATCGCAATAGATAAACCGAAAATATATGGTGTAAGGTCTGCTTTTCCGCCCATATAAGCCATAAATCCCCCTGAATAAAACACGAAATTAAGCAGTTCCCAGATTACAAGGAAAATACACGCTCTGAAAATAAACTCACCTGTGCTTTTCAGAAAATCGGAAACAGAATATTTCCCGAAATAATTTTTACAGAAATAGCTGATGTCCTTGCCTATAACCTTTTCCACAGGTCTGCCGTCCTCCTGTGCCGTCAGCAGAATATCGTATAAATCGCTCATGCTTTCGTTGATTTTCTCCTGTGTATAGCCTTTGGTTACGGCATATTGTCTTGCAGTAGTAAATGCCTCATTGTAAGCGCCTGTCAGATTCTTTTCCATTTTATTAACATTCATAACAATTCCCCTTATTCATATAATACTTTTTTGGCGGATTCCGTAATCCGTTCATATCGTACTTTGAATTCTTCAAGCATTTTTTCCCCTGTTGGCGTAATTGAGTAGTATTTCCGCATTGGTCCGAGAGGTGATTTAGCACGGCGGCAGGCGATATATCCGCCCCTGTCAAGTCGGGTTATAATTGGATATACAGTTCCCTCGCTGACATCCTCAAATCCGTTTTTTTCAAGGGATACGAGAATTTCATAGCCGTAAGTTTCACCTTTTGCGATAATCGCCAGTATACAGCCCTCCAAAACGCCTTTCATCAATTGAACATTATCCATAATCAGCCCCCTTTGGTACTATGTGTTGCATAGTAGCTTGATATTATTATACCACAGCTACTATGTATTGTCAAGTAGTTACAGAAATTTTTTCACAAATACATATTAAAAACAAAACGGACAGCAGAAAATACGGGCGGATAATATCCGCCCCTACACAAAATCGGCTATATTACGTCAATTGGTGGACTGCCAAAGGCAGCCCCTACAAATTATATCATCGTACAAAAAAAGACGGCAGAAATAAATTCCACCGTCCATAAATTCTTAATTCTTAATTCTTAATTCTGAATTCTTAATTAAACCGCTTGCTAAAGGCTAACAGCTAATAGCTCTAAAAAAGCTAATTGCCTATCTTCTTATTTATAAATTTCATTCTCTTTTTTGAATAGAGAATTTTCTGTTCGCTGTAAAGTCCGCCATAGCCTGACAGCATATAGCTGACAGCACATACAAGAACGTACATACCAATCCCCTCACTGCCGAAAAGCTCAATACTAAGCAGAATTGAGGCAATGGGGCAGTTTGTCACACCGCAGAAAAGCGCCGCCATTCCCAATGCCGCACCAACGGAGCAGTCAAGTCCCAGCAATGGCGCGAATACACTTCCGAAAGATGAACCGATAAAGAATACGGGAAATATTTCTCCGCCCTTGAAACCAGAGCCGAGAGTAACAGCAGTAAACACCATTTTTATGAGAAATGCGGCAAAAAACGGACTTTCCGTAAAGGCAGAAACAATCATATCACCGCCTGTGCCGTTGTAGGTGTAATCCCCCACAATAAGCGTCAGCAGAACAACAATAACACCGCCCACAGCCGCACGTATTGCATGATTCTTAATTTTTTTGAAAAGCTTGTGGATTCTGCCAAGTACAAAGCAGAAAAACACGCTAATAGCCGCACACAGCGCGCCTATGAGAGCAACTTTCAGATAGAGAATCATATCGATTTCAGGGATGTTTACGCTTACCTGAATATGCGTATTGCCGAACAGAGACGAAATATAGCTTGCGGTGAGAGCAGATGTAACGCAGGGAATTATCGCAGAATAGTAAAAAATTCCCACGCTTACAACCTCCATGGAGAATATCGCCGCAGTTACAGGAGTTCCGAAAACTGCCGCAAACATGGCGCTCATACCGCACATTGTCATGATTCGTTTGTCATCCTCGCTGAATTTCAGTTTGCGTCCCGAAAAAGAGCCGAGAGCCGCACCAATCTGCAATGAAGCACCCTCTCTGCCGCTTGAACCGCCGCAGAGATGAGTTAAAACAGTTGCAACGAATATACACACAGCATGATGTATACCCATAATTTTATTGTCACGGACGGCAAGAAGCACCAGATTTGTGCCTTTGTCGTGACTGTATTTCAGCGCGTCGTAAAAATAGGCAATTGCCGCGCCAGCCAATGGAAGCAGATATATCAGCCATGAGTTATCGCCGCGAAAATGCTCTGCCTCTGCGGAACAAAAGTGGAAAAAAGCTCCCACAAGACCGATAACCACGCCCATGATAACGCCGATAAACAGCCATTTCAGAAAGAATTTTGTCTCTTTCACATGTTCATTTTTAAGTATATTATCCATTTCAACCATAACAATCAGCCAACAGGTACAGCCTCCGCATCATTTGCCTTTTCTTCAAGACGTACAGGCAAGCCGTTAATCTCAATAGTTGGGTCATCAAGGTCGATGAGCAGGCATCTTCTGCCGCCTACCACGCTTGTGCGCACCTTGTCAGCGGCTGAGGGCTTGATATTCACCGTAATTCCCGGAGATGTGAGAACAGTTTTTGTCTCGATAAGATTTGCCGCAGTAAGAGGCGCATCACCGCAGAATTTCTCATATACAGGGTCAGTCATAGCAACGCGCTCCTGCGGTATTCCGATATCAGTGAGAATATCTTTTAACTTTGTATTATCAATAATAGTCTTGTCGGTATCGTCCTTATTTTCCTCCACGACTTCCTGAATTTTCTCATTGACAGTTTTGATAACCATATAATCAAGGTCATCACCCACAACATTTTTAAGGATATTCTGGAAGCTTGCCTTTTCGTTTTCGGCGGACATTACAAATGTACATCCGAGAACGTCCTCAACCAGCGATATATTGGGTTTTGAAGCGGTTTTCATATATGCCATAACATGGTTTATATCAGGGCTTCTGTTGCTGAAAACGGGGTATAGAAAGCCCTCTGAGGGAGCCTTGCTGATAATCAGCTCTGTGTTGATTTTCTTTGTTATCTCGTTGTTGAAGCTGTCAAAAACAAATCCGTCGCTGCCTGTATTCACGGGGCAAATCGCCGTGAGAATGTAGCGATAAAGTTCATCCTCGCCGTTGGAAAATTCGTCATTTTTGTCTTTGCGGCGGATAGTATATGTACAATATGCAGTAATTACGGCATAGGGTCCTTCGTGGGAAAAATTATTTGCGATATGGTTCATGAAATTCTCGCAGATAAGCTCGTCTTTGAGCTCTGAACGGAGGAGACTGTAGAGAATCTCCTGAGGCTGTCCCTCCTCGTATGCTTCATTTGGGAACTGATACTCGCAGAAATTCTTTCCCACATTGGTATTGAGGACTTTTTTCAGTGTTTCGTCGTATACATCATGTTCCTCTACTGACATGGTAAGGCAGGAAAAAGTTTTTACAAAACGGACGTTTTTTTCAGCGTCCACAAAGCCTGTGAGAACCCTGTCCATTATGAAAAATCCGCTTTTATCGGAAAAATTCTTTTTTATCTCTGCTGTTTCCTTTTTGTTCATATGTATATCCTCCTGTAGAATTTATCTTTAGGGTTTTCCTTTATTCGTGCAGGATTAATTATATCATATTTCCGAAAATTTGTCCAGTCTTTTTATTTTGGTTGATTTTTAATCTACTTATATTGTAGAACAAAAATATACGTTTGTCAATAGGTTTTTAGAAATTTGTATGATTGCACAAAATAACGCTTGTATATTTATTTAATTTCACCAATACTTGTCTGCTGTACGATTCAGGCTCGCCTATTTTAATTACAATAGGGAACCCCAATAATAAATTGTGGATGGTTAATATGTATCCGTTACTGCACGAAACAACGTAATATAGCGGCTCATTCATCATCCTCATCTTTTACATATTCAAAAATATCCCCAGGCTGACAGTCAAATATGCGACATATATTATTCATCGTTTCAAACCGTATGCCCTTCATCTTGCCCGTTTTAAGATTGGATAGGTTTACATTTGTCATTTCAAGCTTTGCCGCCAGTTCATTTACCGACATTTTACGGTCTGCCATAAGTCGGTCAAGTCTGATGATTATTCCCATTTGCTCCCTCCTTATGCTATTGTATCAAGTTCGTCCTGTATATCAATGACATGATAAAGATATTCTACAAAAATTTCTAACACCAGACCACAAAGAATAAGACCAACTGATAGGCCCTCCATAGAAATACTTTGTGTTTCGGTCAGAAATCTTGAAGATATTATGCCGACAGCTCCACCTGCTATACCTCCTATTACAAGAAACATACAGGAAAGCTTGAATGTTCTGACAACTTTAGCATCAAAGAGTTTTTCGTTCTCACTAACATTGGAAAGCGCTTTTGCCATAACAAAAGAAGAAACGGCAGAGAATAAAAACTCAATTGCTGCGCTTAGATTTTTCGGTATTTCTGCTATTTCAAATTCGCCTCGCAAACTTGGCAAAATCATATCAGCAGCTGTCACAGCAGTAATAACTCCTAAAAAAATGGCAAGTATAAAAAATCTGCAAGCACCTTTTTGTGATAATGCTTGAATTTTTTCAATTTTTTTATTCATGATAAATTCCTCCAAAAATAATTTAAATTTGTGTTGATGAATTCATATCGGATTCACGGCTGTACACTCCGCAAACCCCATATGCTTTACCGGTATGACATTAGTATATCACATCTTTTAAAGTTTGTCAATAGATTTTTAAAGGAAAGCTTTAAGAATCTATAATTTCATTTTAAATCAATGTTTCTTTTGTAGGTGTGACCATTGGTTGCCTCAAAATATCGAAAATTCCGAAATTGCGGGCGGATAATATCCGCCCCTACAAATTGATTGTTTAATACCCATAAATTTAGCATTAAATAATTGTGCATTCCTACTTATGTTAAAAAAATAATTGCGCAATAATTTTTAATAAAACCGTCGGCGGACCGCCAAAGGCGGTCCCTACGAATCGGCTATTTTACGTTGTTCGGTGTAGGGGCGGATATTATCCGCCTCAGTCTGTAGAAAAAGGTGCATTGTATAACGGACACGACACAACCTGTCCCTACAAAATGGTTATTTTATGTTGTTTCGTGTAGGGGCTGCCTTTGGCAGTCCGCAATTTCGGAACGAAATTAAGGTTTTTCGACAATCTCAAATACGGAATATATCCGCCTTTGCACCGTCACATAATTTTCACCAAACAAATCATAAAAAACTATAGACAAATAATGTAAAATGTGTTATAATTAGACAAAAGGATTAAAATATACATTATCATTGAAATTATATCAACAAAAAATTAAAGGCGGTGTTTATTTATTATGAAAATGATGTTTATCGGTGCAACTCATGAGGTTACAGGAAGCTGCACCTACGTTGAAGCCTGCGGAAAAAAATTCCTTGTGGATTTCGGTATGCAGCAGGGACAGGATATGTTCGAAAATGTGCAGATTCCCGTTGCTCCCGGAGATATTGACTTTGTGCTCCTTACCCATGCGCATATTGACCATTCGGGACTGCTCCCCCTCCTGTTTGCAGGCGGCTTTAAGGGCGAAATACACTCCACTACAGCAACCGCAAATCTCTGCAGCGTTATGCTCCGCGATTCCGCACATATTCAGGAATTTGAAGCAGAATGGCGCAGCCGTAAGGCTAAACGCCGCGGTGAACCTGACTATGAGCCACTTTACACAATGGACGATGCAATCGGCGCTATAAGCCTATTTGTACCTCACCCATACGACGAAACAGTCGAAATCTGCGAGGGTATCTCCGTTTATTTCCGTGATGCAGGTCATCTTCTCGGTTCGTCAAGCATAGTTGTAACCATGACGGAAAACGGTGAAACGCGCTCCGTTGTATTCTCGGGAGATATCGGCAACATCGACCAGCCACTGATAAGAGACCCTCAGTACATCGACAAGGCGGACTATGTTGTTATGGAATCCACCTACGGCGACCGCAAGCACAATCGCCCTACGGACTACGTAACGGCTCTTGCTGACGTTTTACAGCGCACCTTTGACCGCGGAGGAAATGTGATTATCCCTTCCTTTGCTGTCGGCAGAACGCAGGAAATGCTCTATTTTATCCGTCAGATAAAGGACGAGGGACTGCTTAAAGGTCATGACGGATTCCCTGTATACGTGGATAGCCCTCTTGCTATTGAGGCTACAAATATATTTGTCAGCAACCGTGAAAGCTGCTATGATGAAGAAGCTTTAAGCTATATCCGTCAAGGCATCAATCCCCTTGTATTTGACGGTCTTATCCGTGCCGTTTCAAGCGATGAATCAAAGGCTATCAACTCCGATTCCAGACCAAAGGTTATTATCTCTGCCAGCGGTATGTGCGAGGCTGGTCGTATCAAGCACCACCTAAAACATAATCTCTGGGGAGCTCAGAATACAGTGCTTTTCGTTGGATATCAGTCAACTAATACTCTGGGAAGAAGTCTTGTTGAGGGCGCAAAGAACGTCAAGCTGTTCGGGGAATCTATTACAGTTTCCGCCGAGATTTTACAGCTCCCCGGTGTAAGCGGTCATGCCGATGTTGACGGCCTTATGAACTGGGCAAAGGCTGTTTCGGGAGTTAAAAAGTACTTCATAAATCACGGTGATGCTCCCTCTGCGGATAGTCTTGCTCAGCGAATCCGCGAGGAAATGGGTGCGGACACCTATGCTCCCTACAGCGGTGCGGAATTCGATCTTATATCGGGCGAAATTACCGTTGATGCAAAGCCTGTGCCTATCGCAAAGAAAAAGACATCAGGCGGAAATATCAGCCCCACCTACAGCGACCTTGTATCTGCCGCAGACCGTCTCAGCCGCCTTATCAAGATTTCAGACGGCAGAGCAAATGCCGATATGCGTAAGCTTACAGAAGCTATCAATCGCCTTTGTGATGATTGGGAAATATAGCTTTTAGCAGAAAAATAAAAAAATCCCCGAAGATAATTTCGGGAATTTGAGGGTGTCGAAAAAGTTACAATAAGATATTTTTTAGGGGACGCTCTCTCTTGCAGAGCGTCCCCTCTTTTCAATTCAATCGCAGTCAAATCCAAGTGCGATATACCCTCACGTTCAAACAGCATCCTGCCTCACGTTCGGGCAACCCCTTGCAGAGCGCTTAAACGCATCGCAGA
>JAFXDK010000099.1 GCA_017521805.1 Ruminococcus sp.
CACCCTCTGTAATCTTATATTCGCCTGTCAGCTCCTGCCCCTCTGATACAATCGGTAGTTGCTTTTCTTCGGATTTTTTCTTTTCCGTTGTAAATTCTGTAAGCTTTACAGCTTGCCAACCCTCATTTGTCACAACTTTTCCGCTTGCCTTGAAGATATGTTCACCTACAGCAACTTTAATTACTGTATTGTCGTATTCAGCTTTAGGGTATATGATTCTGATGAGCGATACAGCAAGCAGTTCATAAAGCTTTTTTTCATCGTCTGTCAGATTGTCAAGCTTGTCTGGAACATTAATTGTCGGAATAATTGCAGGATGACTACCAACTTTTGAATCATCAAAATGACGTTTCGTGAAATCTGCCCACCTGTCAATTTTGTACTTCTGAAATTCGGGTATTTCAAGAAGCTTTTCAAGCGTTTCTTTCACTTCGGGTATCATAGCTTCGGTAAGATGTTCGGAGCTTGTACGAGGATAGGACATGAATTTTTTATCATACAATGATTGTAGAACAGCGGTTGTTTTCTCCGAATCCCAATCAAGCTGATTACTTGCGGCTGCCAATAATTGCGTAGTGTTAAAGAGCAGCGGAGCTGATTGAGATTTGTGTTTTGTTTCGATGTTTTGTACAATACCAGGCTTTCCGTTACATTCAGATAATGCAGCTTTAGCTTCTGTTTCTAATGTGAAATTGCCTTTTTCATATTCAGCTGTGAATTTTCCATTTGGAGAAGAAAAATCTGCTGTAAGCTTCCAGTAAGGTGTTTTTTTGTGGCTTTTTATAGCTTTTTCACGTTCTACAATCAGATTAAGAGTAGGTGTTTGTACTCTGCCTAATGTAAGTAAAACGCTTTGCATACCCATTCCTGCACCGAATTTCTTTGTATCGGCAACAGTAAGATTAGTACCGATAAGCCAATCAGAAATATCTCTTGCACGACCTGCAAGAGCAAGGTCTTTAGCATTTCCTGTAACCGTAGACACAAGCTGTTCCTGCGGCTCTTTAAGGTTATTAAAGGCTTTTCGGAGCTTTTCTTCGGTCAAGTCCTCAATCCACACACGTTTAAACGGCTTATTACATTTGCATATTTCGCACACATAAGAGAATATCAGTTCTCCCTCACGGTCAGCATCAGTTGCATTTATAAGCCAATCTGCTTTATCAAAAAAGCTTTTTACAAGCTTTGCACATTTCAAAGTTGCTGATTTAGGTGCTACTCTGAATGTATCAGGTATACAAGGGAACACATCAAGATTCCATTTTTCAAATTTACTGTCGTACATTTTGGCAGGAACAAGCTGTGCCAGGTGTCCTACACCGTGACAAAGTATAGCCTGTTCTCCCTTGAATTGAAATTCATACCAACCGACAGTAGGCTCATCTTTAAGGCAATGCCTTTTTCCTGCTTTCAGAGCGTGTGCAATCTCCTTGGCAAGTGAAGCTTTTTCTGCGTATATAACTACCATTGTTCTTCTCCTTAATGAATTATCATCATAGTTGAATCGAAAGCACCTCTGCCTATTTTGCGGACAGACTCAGGAATATCGACAACAGGCAGTCTGTTACAGCCTTTAAAAGCATAATCACCAATAGTTGTAACCTTTTCGGGAATTTCTATACTCGTCAGGCTACGGCAGCCAGAGAAAGCATAGTGACCGATTGAAGATATATTCTCTGGCAGCGTTATAGAGATGATGTTTTTCTGACCTTTAAAAGCACCGTCACCAATTACTATTACAGTATCTGGAACAAGTACGTGACTATCAGTTCCAAGGTACTTTTTAAGTATATTTTTTTCAATGAGAAATTCAGATTTTTCCTCTGCTGTTTTTTCAGAAGCAGTATTCTGTGTAATATTTTCTTCTGCCATAATAAAAATCCTTTCATTTTTCTTGACATTTATTTATTTTTCGCTTATAATAGATATACAGGCTTTTTGTCTGGTGAATTTTAGTTTACAAGGGAAATGGCTCGGTTTAATGACCGAGCTGTTTTCCTTTTTTGCTGTTCATAAATATCAGCTCCCGAATTGTGCTATAATAGCACAATTTTATTTTACCTTGAATAAGCGTTTCTTTGGCTTTGGTGTGGGATTTAGGGAAAATCTGCTCAATATCTGCTTATATACAGCAATGTTATCTGCACAAGGTTTAATCCAGTCAGGACTGTTGTGAAGCCTGTATGCGTTAATTCCTGACTTGATAAATTGCTTGTTATACTTGATAAACTTTGAAGAACTTACTCTCGGAAAAAGATAAAAATTATCCCTGGAATTTTCGGTATATTCAATATATCTTGACAAACTTGATATATCCCACTCTGCCGATGAGCTTAACATAAGCTTTACGCTACATTCAGAGTATGCCTTTTTCTGTATATCATTGAGATAGCTGAAATCAATAATTATAACACCGTACTCTTTGATGATTTCCATATATTTGCTATATGGGTACACATCAATACCCTGCACATTAAGACCGTCTTTCGCTGTTATAGGATTGATATTATGAAATACGGAAAGATTTTCAAATGTGTTATCATCAGCAATTATAAGAGCTACACTATTTTTTTCGGATAGTGTTACAGCCATTTCAAATGCTGTATGTGTACATCCGTTATGATGTTGCAGCTGTGCTATTCCAATCACAAGTGTATTAGCAATTTCTGTCTGTTCTTCTGGAATATATCTTACTTCATCAATAGAGAATCCAGTTTTTTCTGTTACAGTAGGGAAATCGATATGAAGTTCATCATAATTCTGTTCATATACTTTGTTTTCTACAGCAGCAGTTTCATCTGGTGTATCTTCTGCAAACAGTTCTTCTATGAACTTGTCTACATCTTCTTTTTTCAAAGGATTATCAATTACTTCGATTATTTTTTCTATACTATAGCTTGATACTATATCGTTAATGCCGTTCTGTGTAAGAAATTCCGCTGTTGTGGCAAAATCTGTATTGTCTGTGATTTCTCCGTAGAC
>JAFXDK010000009.1 GCA_017521805.1 Ruminococcus sp.
CACCCTTGGGTACGGAGACTTCAACACCATTAACTTTAACTGTGATATTTTCCATTATCTGATCCTCCGCTTATTTCTTGATGATTGCCTTGAACTTACAGGAAGCGATACAAGCACCGCACTTCACGCACTTATCCTTATTGATAGCGTAAGCGGGCTTCTTCTTGCCGGGAGCAGTATAGTCTGTAACGTAGATAGCGTCAGCGGGACACTGCTTAGCGCACATACCGCAGCCGAAGCACTTGTCAGCCTCGATCTCGAAGCTGAGGAGGTCCTTACATACGCCGGCAGGACACTTCTTGTCAACAACGTGAGCGATATACTCATCTCTGAAGAACTTGAGTGTGGAGAGAACAGGGTTAGGAGCTGTCTGACCGAGACCGCAGAGAGAGTTTGTCTTGATGTGGTAGCAGAGTTCTTCGAGCTTGTCGATGTCCTCAAGAGTACCCTTGCCCTTTGTGATGTTGTCAAGAATCTCATACATTCTCTTAGTACCGATACGGCAGGGAGTACACTTACCGCAGGACTCATCAACAGTGAATTCGAGGAAGAACTTAGCAATGTCAACCATACAGTTGTCCTCGTCCATAACGATAAGACCGCCTGAACCCATCATTGAACCGATGCCGATGAGGTTATCGTAGTCAATCGGAATGTCGAAGTGCTCAGCAGGGATACATCCGCCGGAAGGACCGCCTGTCTGTGCAGCCTTGAACTTCTTGCCGTTGGGGATACCGCCGCCGATTTCCTCAATAACAGTACGGAGTGAAGTACCCATAGGAACTTCAACAAGACCTGTGTTGTTGATCTTACCGCCGAGAGCGAATACCTTAGTACCCTTGGACTTCTCTGTACCGATGCCCTTGAACCAGTCAGCACCGTTAAGGATAATCTGAGGAATGTTAGCGTATGTCTCAACGTTGTTGAGGATTGTGGGCTTATTGTAAAGACCTTTTTCAGCAGGGAAAGGAGGTCTTGGTCTTGGCTCACCACGGTTGCCCTCGATAGAAGTCATAAGAGCAGTTTCCTCACCGCAAACGAAAGCACCTGCACCGAGACGGAGGTCGATATCGAAATCGAAGCCTGTGCCGAAGATGTCCTTACCGAGCATACCAGCTTCACGAGCCTGCTGGATAGCGATATTGAGACGGTCAACAGCGATTGGGTACTCAGCACGAACATAAACATAACCCTGGTTAGCGCCGATTGCATAACCTGCAATTGTCATAGCTTCAAGGAGAACGTGGGGGTCACCCTCGAGGATAGAACGGTCCATAAATGCACCCGGGTCACCCTCGTCAGCGTTACAGCAAACGTACTTGATATCAGCGTCGGGAACGATTGTTCTTGCAAGCTTCCACTTCATACCTGTGGGGAATCCGCCGCCGCCGCGTCCACGGAGACCGGAATCGAGAATTGTCTGAATAACGTCCTCAGGTGTCATTTCCTTGAGAACCTTGCCGAGAGCAGCGTAACCGTCACGGCCGATGTACTCGTCAACACACTCAGGGTTGATAACACCGCAGTTTCTGAGAGCAACACGCATCTGCTTGTTGTAGAATGATGTTTCCTCAAGCGACTTGATGTTATCGCCGTCAACAGTTTCTTCATAGAGGAATTCCTTAACAGGATTTCCGCCGATAAGGTGCTCGTCAACGATACGAGTAACCTCGTTCAGTTCTACACGAGAGTAGAAAGAACCCTCTGGGTAAACGATAAGGATAGGACCTCTTTCGCAAAGACCGAAACAACCTGTCTTAACGATCTGAACCTTTTCTGTAAGTCCCTTAGCAGCGAACTCCTCCTCCAGCTTAGCAATAAGCTTGGGAGAACCGGAAGAAGTACAACCTGTACCGCCGCAGACGAGAACGTGTCTTTCATATTTTGAAGAAGCGTCGCCATGAGTTCTGAGAGCAACTTCGCCCACCATGGATTCTCTGACTACCTTGAGTTCTTCAAGAGTCTTCATATGTTTTCCTCCTAACAGATATGTATATTATGCGTTATACTTTTCGATGATTTTATCAACATCGTCAACAGTGAGACGACCGTAAACGTCCTCGTTTACTGTGAGAACGGGAGCAAGACCGCAGGCACCGATGCAGCGGCATGCTTCAAGGGAGAATTTACCGTCGGGAGTGCACTCTCCGCCAGCAATTCCAAGCTTTTCCTGAAGCTTGTCATAGATATCTCCTGCGCCCTTAACGTAGCAGGCAGTACCGAGGCAAACGGAAATTGTGTACTCGCCCTTTGGATAGAGTGAGAACTGAGCGTAGAAAGTTACAACGCCGTAGATTTTCTCCATAGGGATACCTGTGTTATCGGAAATAAGCTTCTGAACCTCAATAGGAAGATAGCCATAGATTTCCTGTGCCTTCTGAAGAATGGGCATGAGAGCACCCTGTGTGTCCTTTTTCTCGGCAATAAATGCGAGAAGCTGAGCTTCCTGCTCTTTAGTACCCTTGAAAGGTACTGTAGCTTTAGCTGAATTCATTTAAGATGAACCTCCTTTTTACTTGTTCCGCGAAAAGCTTTTACAGCTGAGTGCGGACCTTATGTGAAATAAATAACAATGTCTTGCCTGTGACACTGCGACCTCACACATCTCCTAAATATTATAACACATAATCAAAAAAATTGCTATCGCTTTTTTAGACTAATTACGACTTTTTTTACTGTTTATTTTGTACAAAAGCGACTGTTGAAAGAATAGTTAGTATTATCTAACTTCGATATTATTCCAGATATATACAAAAACGGATTTTTTCGGTAATAATACATTGAAAAAAAACTCTGATTCACAAGAAAAATATGTATTAATATTTTGTTAATTTGTCAATTCAGATACACTTATCAATAAAAGGGATATACGGTCTGTTTTTAAGGATTTCACGAGATTTCTACCCTCCCCTGATTTATATTAATTCAAAATATATATTTACAAAAAATTCACATATTAAATGTCAAAAAAACCATTGACATCACGCTTTTTTTATTGTATATTAGAATCAAGCTATAGATTATATAATTTGTTGAGAGAGTTTTTGAGAAATCAGGCTGCTGAAAAATTTAGCACGTTTTTTGGCAGCTGCATCTTTTTTTTAAAAGCGGCACCATCTTTATGTTTTAAGAAAGGGGCAAATCTATGAATCTGCCAAACGACCCGATTATACTGCTCAGCTACATCAATACAAAGCTCAGAGATGAATACAGCAGTCTTGACGAACTGTGCAAGGGACTTTGCGTTTCAAAAGAGGATATAGAAAAGAAACTTCTGTCAGCAGGCTTTGTCTACAGCGAAGAAAAAAACAGTTTCAAGTGATACTTTGCGTATCAGAAATGTGAGGGAAAAAATGAACAGATTAATTACAAGAACAGCAGCGGTGCTTTCCGCAGCAGTAATGTCCTTTTGCGGCACAATCGGCTGTTTTACAGCTTCAGCAGAGGGCGAAAAGGAAGTAACGATAGTTTTCGACTTTGGATTCGATACTTCCGAAATTGAACTTGGCTACAGAACAGACGGTAATCTTTCCGATTTAAACGATTTCAAATCCTTTACCGCTTCACCGGGTGAAAATGTTCCTATTCCTCTTGGTAAATTCAGCACAAAAACTCACGGTTTCAGCGGCTGGACAGTTGACGGTTTCTATGGTCATACAAGCGGCGAAACTTACTTAATACCCGATGATTATACGGAAGATGAACTTGTATTCAAAGCTGTATGGTATAGCCGTTCCGACGAAAGATTGATAGATATGACCTACAATCTGGAATATAACGGCGAGCCGGTAGAGAGACCTGAATGGCTTAAAGATACAAAAGCTATCCCAGGCACAATTTTTGAACCTAACTATACAACAATCAAGGTTGATAATTACGGTCCCGACGGTATAAATCTCACATCAAGCGGACTTACAGACGGTGAGATTGTATATAAATTCGGCACAAAAATTGTTGTTGGCGATACTCCAATAGAATTTTCACCTATCTGGCTCAGAGAAGTCAACGTTACATTTACAACAGGCGATGTTGACCGTATAACAGGAAACACATCAGTTACGTTTCAGAAAATGGAAAACGGCAGAGACGAATTAGCAGCTAACGACCGTTTTTCAAGAAGCGGATTCAATCTTGTAGGCTGGACTTCAAGCTATGACGGCGAAGTTTATAAACCCGGCCAGACTGTTACATTCCCAGGCGAAGATGTCACATTTACAGCAGTATGGGAGCCCAAGAGTTATACAGTATTATTCAAAACAGGCAGCGGCGGCACAAACAAAAAAGTTAAGGGCATGACCGATACAACAATTATATGTCCCGACCCTGAGCATACAGTTGAGGGAAAAACATTTGCAGGCTGGAAAGACAGCGACGGTACAATATATCCCGTTGGCAGTGAGTACGTAATCAAAGGCGCACTTCCCGGCGCAGGAATCTCACTCACAGGCGTATGGACAGACGGCGAAGCACCTGTTGTTACAACAACAGCTCCCGCAGTAACAACTACTACTGCAACAACTACAACAGCTGCAACTACAACTACAGTTACTACAACAGGAGCAATTGGTGATAATTCAATAGAATTTACTGATGTTATTGCTGAAATAAATAAAAATTATATTGCTTTTGAAGAAAACGGCAAATATAATTTCTCATCGGCAGGTATGCTTCCTGATAAGCTTGACGGACTTAAAGCAGGTGATACTGTTTCCATAGGCTTCTGGTATACTGAAACAGAAACAGGAAGAACCATAAATTATATTTCTTATGCTGATGTTGTTGGCTCAGCTGCAACCACAACTACAGTAACTTCCACAGAGCCTACAGTAACTACAACTACTACACCTAACGGCGAAACAAAGACAGTTGCAGGCGACGCTAACTGTGACGGCAAGGTAACAATTGCAGATTCCACAGCAATTCTTCAGGCTATAGGAAATCCTGACAAATACGGACTTACAGCAGAAGGCAAAGCAAATGCAGACTGCTGCAATCCCGGAGACGGAATCACACCTGCTGACGCTCTTTCAATCAAGAGACTTGATGCAAAGCTTATAGAAAAACTCCCCGAAATTATTGAGGGATAAATAGAATGAAAAAAGGAGCTGAAAAAGCTCCTTTTTTCTTGTTGACAAACAACAGACAAAAACGGGCGGATAATATCCGCCTCTACACGAAATGACGTAAAATAGTCGATTCGTAGGGGCCGCCTTTGGCGGTCCGCATTGAAATAACGACTTTTTCTACAGACTGCGGGCGGATAAAATCCGCCCTTTGATTTATTTCCCTACACCTGCACGGGAATTTTTCTTTGTCTTTTTGATTTCGTACATTACCCCGTCAGCCTCTTTAATAAGCTGGAACAATGTACATTCATCATCAACTGTTTTAATAATGCTTCCGATACTTGCAGATATTTTATAAGGTCTGGTAAAAATAGCGTTCTGCCGTTCCAGAAGAGCGTTGAATTTTTCTTCGAGGTGGCGCTGAGAATCCTCATTCGCCGATTTCGTAAATATTACAAATTCATCGCCGCCGAATCTCGCGCACAAGCTGTTGGTGTCACAGCAATCGCGGATAATATGAGCAAGCTCTTTAATAGCGAAATCTCCCTCATCATGACCGTAATTGTCATTGATAAATTTAAGCCCATCCATATCAATAAATGAAAGCATAACTGTTTTGTTCTCAGCAAGGCATTCCTTGTAAATCTCATCAGCAAACTTGATAAAGCCGTTTCTGTTGTAGATATTGCAGAGAGGGTCAATAACATAAACTCTGTTGAGTTCCTCCATAGCCTTGTTGATATGTGAAATCTTGCAGAGATTCTCAATGGAATTACTGATTGTCATTGTAAAGGTATGGCAAAGGAGGCTGTTTATGGGGAAATCACTGTTAGTTATGATATAGTATCCAAGAACTTTATTACGGAAATGGAGCGGTAAGAAATAGTTTATATTTCCGCCGCCGTTCAGCTCTGCGGGAAACATTTCTTCTCCTTTGAAAAAATCAATATTTTCAACGTTTCCGTTTTTCCACACTAACGGAGCAGTCATATTCTCAAATACATTCTCAGTTAAATCACTTCCGTCTCTCTTATAACGCTGCTGCCAGTTGCTTGTAAGGCATAGGGCAAAGTGTTCACATTCAAGCTCGTCTACAAACTCACGTACAACCTCAAAATATTCATCGGAGGATTCTGTTTCTGCAAGACGCGCAGAAAGGATATTTAGCTTACGCACATTTGCATTTGTATTTTCCATTTTGATATGCGTATTCTTTTTGAATTCGCTTGAATTAACCTCATCCTTAGCAGGACAGCCGCAGCTTTCCGTAAATACGCAGGAGGCTTCAAGCTTATCATATACAGGAGTATTTTTATTTAAAAGATCAAGTATAACTCCGCAAGCCATAGCGCCCATTTTTGAAAGGGGACGCTTTACAGTTGTAAGTGCAGGGCAGTAATTTCTTGCGCTGTAGGTATAGTCAAATCCTGTAACAATAACGTCAAGGGGAATACAGAAACCGTATTTTTCAAGAGTGCTTATGGCTGTAAGAGCCATAGCGTCATTAGCACATATAAACGCGTCAGGCAGAGGAAGTCCTGATTTCATGTACTCCTCAATAGCGTCGTGACCGTCGAATCTGCGAAATTCACCGTAATATATTCTATCCTCCTCAACAGGAAGATTATTTTCTGCCATAACCTCGCGGAAAGCAAAGAGACGCTCAACAGCCTCAGGGTTAGACATAGGACCTGAAATATAATTTATAGTCTTTGCGCCGTGTTCCTGAATGACATGGCGCACCATTTCGCGCATAGCAACGGTATTATCGATACTGATATTGTAAAATTCACTGATATTATCGCAGTCGAAAACAACAGCAGGGATTCCCGATTCCTTGATACGATTGGAAATTTCATCTTTCATTCCGCCGTCATTGATAGTGTTTGTCATAAGTATAGCGCCGTCAAATTTTTTCAGATTTGCAAGGCTGTATATGCTGTATTCGCCGATATCGAAAAGTCGGCTGTCAATCATACCGCCGAAAGCGGCAAAGTAAGAAACGTTTATATTGTTTCTTCTGGAGAATTCATTAATGCCGCTTATTATATTATTCTGGTACTCCTCATCGAGACCGGCAACAAAAACGGCAATATTTATTGCTTTTCCTAATTTCATTTTCTCTCTCCGTTTCAGCATTTAACGCATTAATGGCAAAAATCCATAAAATATGCATAAATGCTTGTGAATTTATGTGATTTTATTATAACATATAATTCAGATTTTTTAAAGTGTTTTTAAGAAATTATTTAAATTCAGCATATTGCATATATATGTCGAAGAAAATTTATGCAATCATACGAAAATAATTAATTAAATATGTTATTTCGTCTTTTTGGGCATTTAAAATCACTTATATATAGAAAGTGTAACAAAACACCTGTAATTATGCTTCATGCACAAAATATCCGGATTTTTTTATACAAGAACACCAAGGAGGAATCACCATGAAAAAATTATTATCGTATCTCACTGCATTGACATTCATATGCTCAATGACTGCCTGTTCAGGCAAAAAGGAAATTGAAACTTCACAGCCTGCGGAGGAAATCACCGTTTCCCAGACTATGTACAAGGAGGAACACATTGATTTCCCCGAGGACAAGCGTTTTGTTGAAGGTATGACCTATATTGACGGACAGGGAGTGCGGCTGATTTACACCGACAGCGAAAACTGCTATAAATTCGCTGACTATGACGAAAATATGGCTGTAAAATCAACCGCGCCCCTTTTCACTGCCGAGGAAAATATCCTTGTAAACCTTGACTGCGCTTCCGACGGTACTATGATTGCTCTTTTGACTTATATCCATTCAGAGCACGAAATCGGCACTCCCGAATATTTCGACGATGCGGAATTTTCCTTTGAGCTGAGGAAATACGCTCCCGACGGCAGCGGAGAGGAAATTATTCCCCTGCCCGAATTGGCGGATTATTACGTCCCTTATGAAGATATTATTCATAATTTAAAGCTGATTGACGGAAAAATTCTTCTTGCTCTTTCGTCAGGACGGCTGATTATGGACATGGACGGCAATATTCTTGAAAGCCTACAGGAAAGCGGATATATCTCTTACTGCGAGGACAGCCACGGAAATATTGTTGCGGCTGCTGATACAGGCTATTGCTATATGGACAGTCTCAGCCTTGACCTGCCCGAAAATATGACGGAATACGGCGATTATCTTCGCCTCAACTTAAATCTTGGCGTATCAAAGGGATTCGGCGGTTTCAAGCTTTTCTTCATGTTCAACAGCGGCGTTTACGGTCTTACAGAGAATAACAGTCTCGTTGAAGTTTTCAATTATAACAATTCCCTTGTGTCCATAAATGACTACAGATGCCTTGTTTACGCAGGAGAGGGCAAATTTGCAGGAATAGGCAATGATATGGAAAAATCATTCCTTTCATTGCTGACCGTCCGCCCCGATGATTACGTGATGAACAGAAAAGATGTGACTGTAGGAGTTATCGGGGATATTTACAGCGATGACCAAGAGCTTTCTACCTATTACAACAGGAAAAGCGACAGTTTTCAGGTTCAATTGAAAGCCTATGGCGAAACAGACGATTTCACGGCGGCAGTGCTGACTGATGACGCGCCCGATTGTATAAGTTACACAGGAACTTATAACATGCGCAGATTCAATAATCTGGGTGCTGTTATGGATATGTACGAATTATCAGCGAAATACGGCGGTTTCAAGAAAGAGAATATCCTCGATAATGTGACGGAGGCTCTTGAAATTGACGGCGGACTTTACGGAATATCCCAGAAATTCCAGTTTAATCTCGCTATAGGCAGAAGCGATATTTTCCCCAAAGGAAAAATGACATGGCAGGAATTCAAGGATATTTACAACAGCACTCCCGAAGATATGTACTTTTCAAATCTCTCGGATATGAATACTCAGGAGGATGTTTTCAGATTTTTGTGCGCCAATAATCTCAATGCCTTTATTGACTTTGAAAAGGGTGAATGTAATTTTAATTCCCCCGAATTTGCAGAAATGCTGGAATTTACGCAGACTGTCCGACTTATGCCCGAATTTGATTGGCAAGCTTTTTATGATTCTCACACGGAAGATGAAATTGTACTTTTTCAGCAGGAGGACAGAAACCGCGTATCCAACGGTGAATCTATGATTGCAACAGGTTACGCCAATGATATAGGCAGTTTCATTGATTTGAAGCATACATACAATTTTGGCGACGGAGAATTCACCATTCTCAATGCTCCCTCGGATAATCCCAAATCCAATATAACTTTTGGGAAGCTGTACAGCGTTGTATCAAACGGAAAATGCCCTGAGGGTGCATGGGATTACATCAATTACATCACCTCTGAAAGCTTTCTTACAAGCTATTTGCAGACAGAGCGCAACTTTGTGACATTTAAAGGCGCTTTTGAGAAGATTAATGCGCAAATCCGCTATTATTCGGAGAATCCTTCATATGTTGATGAACAGGGATTAACCCATTATAACTATGGCGCGCAGAAGCCTATAACTGATGAGGAATACAATATGACTATGGAATATATTTCAAATTGCACTGTCTCCGCTGATTACAACGAAGCCTTGTACAACATTATAATGGAAGAATACACCGCTTTTTCTGCCGGAGATAAAACCGCTGAGGAATGTGCCGAAAGAATTCAGAACAGAGTTTCAATTTTTCTCAGTGAAAACAGCTGATTATTTTTTTCTTATGTGCCGCCTTTTTTACAATACCCCTTCACTAAAGGGCAAAAACGAGGCATTTTGCAACGGAAAAACGTTGCAAAATGAAAAATAATTTTTATTTTCTACTTTTTCACTAATTATCAACATCTTAAACTGTGAATATAATACAGAATTTACTGTTATTTATTTTTGTTTTATATGTTAAAATTATAAAATTATTATCTTTGATTTATCATGATTTTTTTATCTTTTTACAGGGATTTTACAATGATAAAAGGCGGCAGAATTTGCCGCCTCAGATTGTTGAAAAACATAAATTTCGTTCCGAAACTGCGGGCGGATAATATCCGCCCCTACACAGAATTACGGTATATATCCAATTTGTAGGGGCCGCCTTTGGCGGTCCACATTGAAATAATGACTTTTTCTACAGTCTGAGACGGGCTGAATAGCCCGTCCTTTAAATTATCTGTAATCTGAATCGAAATCAAAATATTCTTCAAGAGTTATATTCGGGTTGCCAGTCCTTTCGCCTTCTTCTCGGATTTTCTGTGCCATTTCCACACCTACATAGCGGATATGCCATGCCTCATACATATAACCTGTAATATGCTCTTTTCCCTCGGGATAACGAATTATAAAACCATATTCATGGCAATGCTCCTTGAGCCATTCAGCTTCCGGTGTTCCGTTAAAATTTTGACTTGCATCAATCACATCTATTGCCATACCCGTCTGATGCTCGGAATGTCCGGGACGGGCGGAATATGTATCAGCCAGACTCACTCCGTCTCTATTAACAAAATTGTCGTAATTAACTACCTGAGTTTGGTAAGAACGATATCCTGAATCAATTGTAAATTCTCTTAATCCGCAATTGGCATTTGCAGCTGCCTGCTTGAGCAACAGGAAAGCATTGTAGGTCTCGTCTGTAAGTCCTCCCGGATCGTATGTATTTGGGAGTGCATAGGACTTGTTAGCAATAAGAATATTTCCCTCTTTTGTATAAGTAAGGCCATTTTCAACTTTTAATTTGTCGGGAAGTTTTTTTACAGTTACAACAATTTCGCCATATACTTTTGTATTTTTGTCTGTAACAGTTATTTTACAAGTTCCCTCGCCTACAGCGGTAATATTGCCTACATTATCAACAGTTGCAACATTAGCATCGGAGGTTGTCCATTCCTCTGCGTAATTTCCTGTTACTACGGGATACTTTTTTGTCTGTCCTACTATAATTTCAGCTGATGTGTAACTGAGCTGAATAGTAGGTACGGACGGTGTTGTCACTACAGCAGTTGTTGTAACCTGCGCAGATGCCGCTGTTCCTGTGCCTGTGCCATTTCCAGTTCCTGTGCCTGTTCCTGTACCATTACCGCCTGCACCTGTTCCTGTGCCATTTCCTGCTCCGCTGTTGTTTTTTATGCTTGTGGTTCTCAGCACTCCGCCGCCGCTTTGCTTCTTTGCAGTAGTTCTTGGCTTCTTATTACTGTTAATTCTGTCCAGCTCTTCCTTGGAACGTGTAACAAGAGAAATATTCCTTCCTGTTCCTGTCGTGTCTGTTGTCATAACGCTCATGTCAGCTGCTGTCGTTGTACGGGGAACAAGCTTTATTGTTTCATCATCCGCGTTCTCACCATTTTCAAGCTCTCCGCCTGAAGCTACAAATCCGCCATTGTTTGCGCCGTCATCTGTTGGTACCTCTCTGCCGCAGGAGGCACAACTCATTATACAACAGATTGCTGTTGCCATAGCGGCAATTTCTTTAAATCTTTTCTTCACTTTTATCATCTCCATATTTTTTCCCTTTCGGAAATATATTTTTCCGTATATATAACTTATCACTATAAATTATATCACAAAAAACACACCCTGTAAAGTGAAAAATCAAATTTTTACTTAGTTTACAGAGTTTTTTTGCATTTTCATCACAATATGACGGTTTCCGCAAAAAAATATAGGATTTTTTGCCTAAACCCCTTTACTTTTTCAGCATAATATGGTAAAATAATAGTAACTTTTTCGTGAAATATTACAGATATGAATGATATCTGAAATTATGGAGGTGAATATATGGAGCACCTGCCTAAGATTATCGGCGTATGCCTGTCTACTCTTTACAATGAGAACAGATACGGCTTTATAAGCAAGCTCAACAAGCATGCCGTTGACAACGGCTATAGACTTATGGTTTTTAATGCCGATTCAGACCTTTTTGAACAATATAATCCCAACAACAACGGTGCCGCTACAGTTTTCAGACTGATTCCATATGAACAGCTTTCAGCAATTATTATTTTTCCAAGCTTTATACACAACAAAGAAATTATACAAGAAATTATAGAAAATAGTCATAACAATAATATCCCCGTTATTACTATAGATAAAAAATTTGAGGGCTGTTCCTGCTTTTCTTTCAGCTATGCTGACGCTTTTGAGGAATTGTGCCGTCATACCATTGAAAAGCATGGGGCAAGAAATGTTTATCTCATAACAGGTCCTGAGGGGAATGTATACGCTGAGGAAAGACGCGCCGCATACCGCCGCGCTCTTGAAGCAAATAATATCCCTTATGATGAAAATAATGTGGGATACGGCGGATTCTGGGAAAATCCTACCAATGATATACTGATGAAATGGTTTGATATCGAAAAAAGAGAAATTCCTGACGCTATCATATGCGCTAATGATATCATGGCTATTACCACAAGTAATTTTTTGCAGAACCGCGGTTATAATATCCCCGATGAATGTATAATCACAGGCTTTGACAATATCGAACAGGCAGAAATCCACACTCCGCGGCTGACTACCTGCATTCAGGATTACGACGCTATGGGAAAACTTCTCATTGAGGAAATAAATGCCGCAAAAAACGGCAGAAAAATGAATAACCACGTAAGAGTCGGTTTCAATATGATTTTTTCCGAATCCTGCGGCTGTGAGGGAAATACCACTCAGTCTTTCAATATGGCAATGAGGCGTATAATCAACCGCAATTATCTCTCAAATCAGCGTCAGGTCATGATGTGCTCAATGCAGTCCTCTATTTCAAAAATGACAACCGTTGAAGAGCTGCCCTCCATAATTGTGGATAAATTCGGATTTCATACAATAATAATGGCTCTGAATGATGACGCTTTTACTCCGCCTCTTTTCGGCGTGCACCGCAAAGGTAAGGCAAGCTTCAGTAAAAAAATAAACATTCTCTATCAGCGATATTACTGGTACAATGAAGAACCATGTACTATTGATTTTTCAAAGCTTATTCCCGATTATGAACTTATGACAAAGCGTAATGAGCCTATTATTGTATGCGCTGTTCATTTTATGGATATGACTATGGGATACTGCGTTTTCCAACCCGAAATTGACATTGACGAATATCAGAAAATTCATGCCTTTGTTACTACTCTGGGTGCCGCACTGGGCAATTTCCACGGTAAAATGCATGTAAATTTCATAAATGAAGAACTTATCGATGCTAACAAAGAGCTGCGCATACTGTCTCAGCGTGATTTTATGACCGGTCTTTTCAACCGCCGCGGTTTCTTTGACCGCCTTGAAAAAGCGTTCAAAGAAGAAATAGCGGAAAAATCAAAAATCGTAATAATATCAGCAGACCTTGATAAGCTGAAATATATCAACGATACTTTCGGTCATCACGAGGGTGATAACGCCATAAATACTGTCAGCCGCGCGTTAGTCAGCAGCTCTGTTCAGGAGGAAATATGCGCTCGTTTCGGCGGTGATGAATTCTGCGTTGCGGCTATTGTCAACGCTGAGGAAGCACCATATTATTTCGACGATTTCAAGGACAGATTCTGTGACTATCTTTACGACTACAACCGTAAATCAGGCAAAGAATATACCGTTAATGCAAGTATCGGCTGTTGTGTTGAAGAAATTTGCGGTGAGATAAATATTGAAGATATGATTAAAATTGCTGATGAAAATATGTACATTGATAAAATGGAGCATAGGAGAAAAACTGATAAAATCTAAAGGCACACCGCACAAGGCGCATTTGCTCGCTTTGGGCGGTGTTTTTTCGCTAAGTCCTGAAAAATATTCTTAAATTCTATTTTAACTACTTGTAATTTGTTCAGAAAAATGATATAATGTATAAGATAGGTTATTATGCAAATTTTCAAGGAGATTACAATGGAAAAAAATATAAAAGATATAAAAAACGAATCCCCGTCCGATATCATATGCGGTCGTAATCCCGTTATTGAGGCTCTTAAATCAGGGACGGCTCTCGATATGATATATATGGACGGAAACGGCGGAAGTCTCAGCGTTATCAGACGGCTTGCCAAGGAAAAGGGAATCCCTGTCAAGGACGTAAAGGACGATAAGCTGAAAAAGCTTTCGGGCGGTGCTTCGCATCAGGGAGTTGCCGCTGTGGGTGCTTGCGGCGAATACGTCTCCGTGGAGGATATCCTTGAAGTATCGCAGAAAAAAGGCACTCCCCCGTTTATTATCATTTGCGACGAAATCGAAGACCCTCATAATCTCGGTGCGATTATCCGTACCGCTGAAACATCGGGGGCTGACGGCGTCATTATCCCAAAACGCAGAAGCGCAGGTCTTAATGCTACCGTATTCAAGACTTCGGCAGGCGCGGCAAGTTATGTTCCTGTAGCAAGAGTTTCAAATCTCGCCGCCGCTATCGACAAGCTGAAAGAAAACGGCGTTTGGATTTACGGCACTGACGCTGACGGCTCTGACTACAGCGAAACGGATATGACAGGCAGCTGCGGTCTTGTTATAGGCTCTGAGGGCTTCGGAATAAGCCGTCTTATCAGAGAAAAATGTGATTTCATGATTCGCCTGCCTATGCTTGGAAAAATTAATTCCCTTAACGCTTCTGTTGCCGCAGGTATTTTCATGTATGAAGTTCTCCGTCAGCGGAGAAATAAAAAGTAAACGAGGAGAGGAGAAAAATGGCAGATACAAAATTATCCCTTGAAGATATTCTTGATGAATACAAAAAAAATCCAGATGATGATTCCACCTCTCACGTAGGCAGGGACGATACGAAAAAGATACTTAATTCAACTATACCTGACCCTGTAAAAGTAACTGCGGAGATACCTCGCGCCGTTTCCCATGAGAAAAATGAGCTTTTCGACAGCAATCAGCCGAAAGCCAAACCCTCAAATGAAATTCGTCCTGCGGAGCTTTCAAGAAAAAAATCCGCTGTTGCAGGAGATACTGGTATAACAGAAGTTAAATCAACTCATCCTATAGATAATCAGCCTGAAACTGATTTAGCTGACGGCTCTTCTAAAATACGCCCAATGTCTGAATCCACAAGGGCAAGAGAAGCAGAAAAGAAAAAGAACAAGCGCAGCTGGTTCAAAAAGGAAAAGTCAAAACAGACTTACTCCAAGGAAAAGGCTTCGGGAGAATATATGTATACTCCCCCGGAATTCAAAAAGAAAAAGCGCACACAAGATGAAATTATCAACGAGGCAGAAGCTCCCGAAAACAGAAAATATGTTACGGATATTGTTCCCTCACCTGCCGCATTGGAGGCTACCCGTCCCATTGAGCTTGCCCCACGAGCTGAAACTACAAATATAGATTTGAGCAGTGTCCGCGCCGCTTCCGAAGAAAGCATTGATGTGCGTATCCCCAGCAACACAGAGGAATACACCCGTCAGGCAATGAAGCAGAAGCGTACAAAGCGTATCGTTGATTTCAACTACTACGGTGATGTTCAGGACGTAGGACGCGATATATACGAGCTGCAAGGAATTCTCAAAACAAGAGTTGCAGTTCTTGCACTTACGACATTTCTGAGCATGTATATCACCATTTGCAGCCGCTTTCATATTCCTATAGCAGATTTTCTGAGCATATCCCACATTCACACATACCTTATCGCTCATGTGCTTCTCGGCGGACTTGCTATGTTCTACTCCCACCCTGTTATTACAAAGGGATTCAAGAATCTTGCCAAGCTGAAAGCAGACAGCGATTCTATGTCAGCGATAACTGCTGTATCATGCTTTATTGCAATGCTTGCGGCTTTCCTCCGCACCGATATGGCAAGGGCTGAGCTGATTCACATTTATATGCCTGTTGGTATACTTGCTCTCCTTACAAATGCTATGGGAAAGCTGCTCATTCTTAAAAGGGCACGACGCAATTTCAAATTTGCGTCACGTAATTTTGACCGTCATGCCGTTGTATACGTCAAGGACGAGGAACGTGCGGAACGTCTCACTCATGGCACTCTGGGAGATTTCCCCATACTTGCCGCTATGCGTCCTACGGACTTCCTCACGGACTTCCTGAGATATACCTATTCTGCGGATATTACGGACAGCTACTGCCGACGTGCCGCGCCTATTTGTTTCGGCGCTTCCCTTATAGTTTCAATATTCCTCACATTTGTGCGTATGGGTACGCTGTTTTCAATTGAGGCATTTATATTCGGCTTGTCTATCTTCTCAATGCTCATATGTGCCTGCTCTTGTATTGCATTGCCCTTTGCGGCAAATATTCCACTTGAAAAGGTTTCAAAGGAAACTATTAAGAATGACGGAATACTTCTGGGATATCAGAGCGTTGACGATCTTTATGATACAAACTCAATACTTGTAAAGGCTGATGACCTTTTCCCTGAGGGAACAGTCCGTCTCGGCGGTATAAAGGTATTTTCCAATACAAAGCTGGACGAGGCGTTTCTTGATGCCGCAAGCCTTACATATCACGGCGGAAGTCTTATGCAGCAGCTTTTCGCAGACCTCATTCACGGCAAGGAAGAACTGCTCTATCCCATAGAAAATTTCTCCTATGAGGACGGAATGGGACTTTGCGGCTGGATAAAAAACAGACGTATTCTTCTTGGAAGCCGTGAACTTATGGAATCCCACAATATTGAGGGACTTCCCACAAAATCCCGTGAAAGTGAATATTCACAAGGACACGAACCCCTTTATCTCTCAATTTCCGGAAATCTTGCGGCAATGTTTGTGGTTGATATCATATCAAGCAGATCAGTTAAAAAATGGGTTGATAGACTTGTTAAAAAGAGAATATGTATTATTGTAAAATCCGTTGACAGCTTTGTTACTGCGGAAAAAATCCAGAAAGTATATGGTCTTGGAAGCAATACAGTCAAAGTTATTCCGAAAAAGCTTCATGAAGATTTTGACGCTGAAACAAAAAAATCCGTGCGTTTAAGCGCTTCTATGGCTTGCGCAGGAAAATTCAGCTCCATGGCACAGCTTATACTTGGCATAAAGAGCGTTCACACATCGGCTATTATTGCGCTGATATTCCAGACAGCTTCAATTCTTCTGGGTTTTGGACTTTCCATGATGCTCATTCTTTCAAAAGCCTTTGAATCCAATTATATTTATATGTCAGCAACAGCGATGATTGTATATAATGTTTTGTGCACTGTACTCACCTGTTTTGCGGCGAGTACGAAGAAAAAATAAAAGTTTCAGGCGATACTTTTGTATTGCCTGAATTTATATCAACACCTTTAAGGCAATACCGCACAGAGCACTTTGTGGTGTTGCCTTGAGAAAAAGGAGAAAACTATGTCCGACAGAAATAATTCAGACAACCAGAATACCAATACAATTTATATCCCCCGTGAAGCGCGGAATCCCCAGCCGCCACAAAGACCGCTGAGACGGGTTCAGCAGAATCCACAAGGAAACGGCAGTCAGCCTGTGCAAAATCCACAGCAGAATATGGGGCAGTACTATCGTGAGGGGCAAATTCCTAATCAGCCGTATCAGAACGGGCAATATTACCGTGAGGGGCAGATTCCTAATCAGCCATATCAGAATGGGCAGTATTACCGTGAGGGGCAGATTCCTAATCAGCCATATCAGAACGGGCAGTATTATCGTGAGGGGCAGAATCCTAATCAGCCGCAGCCTTATGCGCCATATCCGCGGCAAACACCAAGAGAACAGCCATACTATGCGGACAGTCAGCCGAAAAAGCCTCCCCAGAAAAAGAAGAAAAAACGCAAAAAGAAAAGCTTTCTCGGGAAATTTATAGGAAGATTCGCCAGAACGCTTCTTGTTATGGCTCTTGTGGTTTTCGGTATGTATTCCTGCACATCTCTCAGCCTTATAAATAAAATGGATTATACCGTCACTGGTGATAGAAACCGCCGAAGTGACGCGCTTTCACGAAGCTATGTGACAAATGTGCTGATAATTGGTACTGACGGCAGAACAGCCGATGAAGCGGCGCGGTCAGACACCATGATTATCGCCTCCATAAACAACCGCACTGACGAGGTGAGCCTCATATCCCTTATGCGTGACTGCTATGTGGAAATCCCCGGCTACAGCAACAATAAGCTCAATGCGGCTTATACTTTCGGTGGTCCTGAACTGCTTATGGACACTATTGAACACAATTTCGGCATTGCAGTGGAGGATTATGTTTCACTGAATTTCATCTCCGTTGCAAATATTGTCGATTCCGTAGGCGGTATCGATATTGAGATATCCGACGCGGAGGCGCAGGAAATTAATACTATCCTGCAAGCCGAGGTAAACGAAATTATGGGCGATAATTCTCTTGATGATTTGCTTAAAAAGGGCGGAAAGCTTCATCTCAACGGCAAGCAGGCTCTGTCATACGCGCGTATCAGATACGTCGGAAATGCGGATTTTGAGCGTACAGAGCGTCAGCGTGAGGTAATCGGGCTTGTAATGGATAAGCTGAAATCCCTTAATCCGACTATACTTCCCAAGCTTTCAACAAGTGTGCTTCCTGATGTCAAGACAAATATGTCAACAGCGGAGTTATATTGGCTTTCACTGAAAGTTCCCTTTATAATCGGCTATGACCGTCAGCAGCTGCGTATTCCTGCGGAGAATACTTATTACGGACAGAATATGGACTGCGGCGATTCGTTGATTGTTGATTTTAATGCAAATTATAATATAATCTATGAAAATGCTTATAAAGAGCAGAAAACACAAAACGAATAATATTTTAAAGGGTATCGTGAAATTTACAATACACTCAGGTTGTATAAAAAGGTATATTTTATAATGGACACGGCACGCCGTGTCCCTACAAAACGGCTATTCTACGTTGTACGATGTAGGGTCACGGCGTGCCGTGACCGCAATTTTGGAACAAAATTCGAGTTTTTTACAATATCAAAGGGTATCGCCAAAACGATACCCTTTTATCATATCTTATTCCATTTCGCTGAGAAGCTTTTCTGCACTTGCAAGCTTAACGCTGATAACAAACAGCTCCAATGCCTTTTCCAAATCCTCCATTGATGGATATGTGGGAGCAATTCGGATATTTTTGTCGTCCTTATCTACGCCGTAAGGGAATGTTGCTCCTGCACCTGTGAGAGTAACTCCTGCCTCTGCACAAAGCTGAACAACTCTCTTTGCACAGCCATTAAGAGCGTTGAAAGATACGAAATATCCGCCCTCGGGCTCTGTCCACTCACCAATGCCAAGAGGTGCAATTTCTCTTTTAAGGGTATCGCACACAAGTCTGAATTTCGGAGCAATAATTGCTGCATGCTTCTTCATGTGCTCTACCATATTTTCAAGAGTGCCGAAGTATTTAACATGACGAAGCTGATTCATCTTGTCGTAGCCGATAATTGACAATCCGAGATAGCCTCTCAGCTCGTCAATATTCGCCTTGCTTGCACCCATAGCCGCAACACCTGCGCCAGGGAATGTAACCTTAGATGTTGAACCAAAGATGTATACTATATCCTCATTTCCTGCCTTTTTAGCCTCGTCAAGAATGTTGAGGATATACTTGGGATTTTCTACAAGGTGGTGGATGCAGTATGCGTTATCCCAGAAAATACGGAAATCCTTTGCAGCAGGCTTGAGATTAGCAAAACGCTTTACTGTCTCGTCGCTGTAGATGATACCGTCGGGATTGGAATACTGAGGAACGCACCAGATACCCTTGATTGAATCGTCCTCAGATACAAGCTTTTCAACCATATCCATATCAGGACCTGTTGAAGTCATGGGTATATTTATCATCTCAATGCCGAAAAACTCAGTAACCTTGAAATGTCTGTCATATCCGGGAACGGGACAGAGGAACTTCACCTTGTCAAGCTTGCACCATGGTGTTGAACCGAGAATACCTTTATTGAAAGCTGTCTGGATTGACCAGTACATAGCGTTAAGGCTGGAGTTTCCGAATACAATAACCTCGTCTGTTCCTACGCCTATCATATCGGCGAAAAGCTTCTTTGCTTCGGGAATACCGTCAAGCAGACCGTAATTTCTTACGTCTGTACCGTTTTCGCTGAGGAAGTTGTTATCGTCAAATATGCGGAGCATATCAACGGTGAGGTCAAGCTGTTCTTTACAGGGATTGCCTCTTGCCATATTAAGACAAAGTCCCTTTGCTTTAAAGTCGTTGTAAAGCTGCTCAGTCTCGCCTTTGAAACCGAGGAGCTGTTCCTTGTTCATTTCTGATAAATTCATTTCGGAACACACCTTTCACTATATATCGCAGGTATAACATACGCAATGTTACCCATATATAAAGTATACCATAGCCGCAGAATAATTTCAAGTGACAAGATTACGAATAATTTCGGATTTTACGCTTTTTTTTTAGTATTTTCAGCAGAATTTGTCCGTCAGTCAAAAAATCATGTGCGCCAACGGCGGACAAAAACGGCAATTTTTAATATATTTTAACATAAAAAGAAGGTTTATCGACACATTTACAAAAAGTTTACGATTTCTGAGAATTATAGCTATTTTCTTCCCTTGACATAACGAAATTTTTGTCGTATAATAAAAGTAGCATAATCAATAAAAAAGATATAACATACAGCTTCTTTTTGTATTCTTTTAAGATTATTTCAAGGTGGAGCGTTTAAAATATGGTTATAACAGGAATGGAGGTAATTTTATGAAAAAATCACTCAGGTCCGCAGCAGCAATTCTCATTTCTGCGGCAATGCTTTCAAGCGCAGTTCCCGTTTCAGGTTTTGCGTATGAAACAGGCATTTTAAACACGTCAGACACATCTTTCCAATTCGGCGAAATGAAATCCATGGAGCTGACAATGGATTCAATGCCAAAAATGCTCGCTGATGACGAAATAGAAGACTATCTTCTCGGAGCACATCTGGATGCAAACAATAAAGCAGTATATGACGCATTTACTAAACTTGTGACACCCTCCCTTGATAAAATCACGGTAGATTTACCCGAAACCGTATCTTTCCAGACAAAAGATATCGAATCTGACGAAAATAATGCATTCTATAATGCTGTTTTCACAAACTGCGCCAGCGGTATGGAGGCGGCTTCATTTGATACACCGTGGATTTTCTGGAATGACCAGAATCTCACTTCCGTATCTGCAGGAAATATGCGATATACAAGAGACTGGCGAACAGGAACTTATACTTTCTACATTGACAAGCTGATTTTTTCTCCTGCCGCTTATGAGGGCTTTGACTCCTTTGAACAGGTTCTGGATTACAAGACAAAGCTTGAAGAAGCTGTTGATAATTTCATAGTTGAAGGCGAAACAACAGAGCAGAAAATTAAAAGCATTCACGACCAGATTTGTACTTTCACTTATTACGATTTGGAGGGAAAATTCAACGGCTCAGTCCTCAGTGCTTTCGTAGAACCGGGTGCTGTTTGCGAGGGATATGCCAAGGGTTTCAAGCTAATCTGCGATAAACTCGGAATTCCGACAGTCTGCGTCTTCGGAAACTTTGACGATGAAGCAAATGCAGCACATATGTGGAATTATGTTCAAATGGACGACGGCAACTGGTACGCTGTAGACGTAACATGGGACGACTACGACGGCGACTACGGGCTTGAAATGATTTACAGATACTATCTCAAAGGTTCAGACGAATTCTTTGTAAAGCATACCGAAGAAACCGACTATAATCTTTCGCATCTGGAATATCCCGAAATAGTAAGCTGGAATTACGGCGAGCAATATGCTGATGTTTATATTACTACCGCTACGACTACAAAGCCGACAACAACTACTACTGCAACAACAACCACAGTAGAAATAACCACTACAACAACCGAAAAGCCTACTACTACAAAGAAATCTACAACAACCACTGAAAAGCCTACCACTACTACAAAGAAACTTACAACAACCACTGAAAAACCTACCACTACTACAAAGAAAACCACAACAACCACTGAAAAACCTACCACTACTACAAAGAAAACCACAACAACCACTGAAAAACCTACCACTACTACAAAGAAAACCACAACAACCACCGAAAAGCCTACTACTACGACAACAAAGAAATCTACTACAACTACTGAAAAAACAACTACAACTAAGAAATCCACAACTACTACTAAACCTATAACTACAACCGCTCCCGAACCCGTTTATGAGCAGGGAGACCTTAACCATGACGGAAAAATCAGTATTGCTGATTTAGTATGCTGTGCTAATCAGGTGCTTGGAGCTGCAAGGAGCAAGTTCTCCTGCGATGTCAACAACGACAATGTAGCAGATGTCTTCGACGTTATTATTATGAGAAAAATTGTTATCAACTCTATGAAATAACCCCTGAAAACTGACGTACAGAAATGTACGTCAGTTTTTTTGCAAGTAAAAACAGAACATCCCCCCGAAAATTCGGGAGGATGTTCTGCATTTTGGGATAATTAATTAGGAATTAACTTGATTAGGAATTTATCAGTTACACTTTGTGTAAATCTGACCACCGTTAAGCTTCTGTCCCTTTGCAGCAAACATCTCAGAGATGCTTACAATCTGCCAGCCCTGTGACTTGCAGTAAGGAGCAAGCTCCTCAATTGCAGCTGCTGTAGAAGCGTATGTTTCATGGCAAAGAATGATTGCGCCGTTTGCAGAACCATTCTGAATTGCCCCCTTAACTTTGCCAACTATCTGATCCTTAGAAGCACCGTTCCAGTCCTCTGTATCAATTGCGCTGGTAATCATAGGAACATCGCTAAGTGTAGATGTAACTGTACCATTGCTTGCAAGATAAGGAAGTCTCAGAAGCTTAGAAGGCTCAGCGCCGATAATGCTCTTGAGCTTGTTGTAAGTCTGGTCGTACTCGTTGCGGATTTCAGATGAAGAAAGATTTGTAAGATAAGGATGTGTAGTTGTATGGTTAGCAACTTCCATTCCCTTGGAATAAGCATACTTAACCTGATCAGGATCATCAATCCAGTTACCTACATAGAAGAATGTAGCTGTGAAGCCTTCCTTAGCAAGAGCGTCAATAATCTTCTTGCCGTTAGGATCTGTACCGTCATCGAAGCTGATAGCTACCATAGGCTTTGTAGGATCAGGGAAATTTGCTGAAGTAGCCTTTGTTGTTGTAGTTGTTTTTACTGTTGTTTTAGTTGTTACTGTAGTTTTTTTTTCGGATGACTGTGTAACAGTAAGCTTATCAATCATATCAGCGTCGTACTTCTTAATCTGAAGTGCATCGTTTGCTGTGATACCTACTGAACCGTCAACGTCAGCATTTGCCATACCCTTGTCAGAAAGACCATACTTATCGGGGTTACCAAGATGCTGAAGAATAGCTGTAGCGTCTGCAATTGTAACAACACCGTCACAGTTAGCGTCACCTGCAAGTGTAGCAGCTACGCCGGGAGTTGTGTCATCATCATCATCATCATCATCGTTGCCACCATCGTTGTTGTCATACTCATCGCCTTCTACAGGAACAGGAATGCTCATTACAGCGTCGAATGCCTTTTTAGGTGTATAGCCTGAACCAAAGAGAAGAGGAGTATTCTGCTTTCTCCAGCTGATATCATCGTGTGTTCCCCATACTGTAAATGAAGGAATCTGCTTATAGTTTTCAACTGCCATTTCAAAGATTGCTTTGTAGAGGTCAGCCTGTGCCTGTGAATTGTAGCTTGACTCTGTGATATCAAGCTCTGTGATAGAAACTTCAAGACCTGTGCTGAGGAACTTTTCAAGAGCTGTCTTATAAGTAGAAGCATTAGGATAACCTACGTCAAGGTGAGACTGCATACCGATACCGTCGATAACGCCTTTTTCCTTGAGCTTCATTGCAATATTGTAGATATCGTTTGTCTTTGCACCAATGTACTCATTGTAATCGTTGATGTAAAGCTTACATCCCTTAGGAGCGTACTTTCTTGCATATGTGAATGCATTTACGATGAACTCATCATTGTTTGCACCGTATACTGCTGCCCAGTGTGATCCGGGAGGGCCTCCGGGCTCACGAAGTCCGCCGCCGTCGTTGAGGAAGAGCTCATTACATACGTCGTATGCGTAAAGGTTAAGGTTAGGATACTGCTTAGCGATAGCTTCGAAAGTATTCTTAATCATGCTTTCGAGACGCTGGTTCATGATTTCCTTGCTTACGTATGCGCCGTTGCTTGAGAAGTTCTCCTTGAAGAACCAGTCAGGAGTCTGGCTGTACCATACGAATGTATGACCACGAACACCGATGTTGTTGTCTTCGCAGAACTTAAGTGTAGAAGCTGCCTGATTAAGGTTGATCTGTGTATTTACGTTATTGCCTCTCTGCTGACAAGCAGACTGATCGATGATAGCCTCAGGCTTGAGAGCATTTTCGGGAGTGATTGAATTAAAGTGCTTCTTGATGAAGTCGCCGCCGGAGCTGAGCTCGTGAGGGCTTACAGAAGTACCCATTTTGAAGAGGTGACCGAATCTTCCAACAAGTGAATCGGTAACAGAGTTAGGATCTTGACCCGGATTGGGATTGGGATTTGGATTCGGATTGGGATTGGGATTGTAACCTGGCTCATCATCATCGTCGTCGTCATTTCCGCCACCTTGCTTTGTGAGCTTTACATCGTCAATAAAGAAAGGAATAAGATCGGAATCAGAAGCTGTCTCTGTGTAAGAAGACTGAACATAGAGTGAGATATTGGTTGCATTTGAAGGAATATCAAAATCAGTTGCGAGTTCAGACCACTTGCCTGAGCTGCCTGTAGCATCAACAAGGTTTACATACTCTGTTGTGCCGCCGGCATCATACTGAACGCCAAGTGTGTAACCCATGCTGTCGTAGTTGTTACTCTTGAAGCCAGCATAAAGTGAAATGTCATAGCTGCCGCCTGCCTCAAGCTCATCGCTTGCAACAGTGAAACCGTTCCATGACTGTGTACGTCCTTCAACGTAGAGTGACTTGCTTCCACCGTGAGCGAAATCGCTTGTTAAACCGTAGGAAACTTCTCCACGTCCTGTCCAGTCTGTACCTGAACCCTCGAAGCCGTCACTTACACCTGAACCGCTTCCGCTTGGCTTTGTGAAACTAATCGTTGGCTCTGGCTCGGGAGGATCTGTAGGCTCTGTAGGTGTAGGACTACCATCAGTGTATACATCAAGTTCTGTGATATCAGCAACACCGCTGCTCTGCCAGCCTTCAGCATTCAGAGCAACCTCATAAAGATTACCAATGCCCCAGCCCTGATCTGCCCATGCCTTGAAGTGATCGGAAACTGTAATGTGACCGGACTTTCTCTTAGACTGACGAACTGAGAAATACTGCATGAATGTCTCATATCCGCTGTTGATTGAAGGACCTGAGTGCTGCTGCTGGAAAATCTTATACTGCGCACCGTCAATTGTAACAATCTTACCGTTGCCATCAGGACACCAGTCTACCCAGTCTTCGATGATGTAGTACTCAACGAGCGGAACACCCTGTAAACCCTTGTTCTGGAACCAACCGTATACGCAAAGACGAGAGTTACCCTGGTTGCTTCCTGTCTGACGATAGTCAGCTGTATAATCCATACCGATGTAGGGATAATCTGTAGCCTTCTTCTGTGAGCCGAAGTCAAGACCACGACGAGCGAGGAAGTTACCACTGGGAACACTTGCGCTCCACTCTGCCTTGAAGGTAGCACCTGAGCCAAGTGTCATAGTACCGCTTCCGCCGGTTGTATCAAGCCAGATTTCATAGCTGTAACCGTCGCAAACGCCTTTGTGCTGGTTCTGACCGCCGCCAACGCTCAGTTTCTGACCAACACTTGCTGCATCTGATGACATCGATACATTAGGAAGCATCGAAAGACACATAACTGCAGCTGTAAACCCGCTAATTAATTTGCTGAATTTGCTTTTCAGGTTCATAATTAATCATTCCTTTCATTGTAATATTAATGATACCTATTTTGCTGATTTACAATCGGCACCCCAACCGATTCATCAGCTTCTATATTCATTTTATTACGTTTTTGTGAACAATTCAAGTCATTTTTTGCTGTAAATTTTCCTGATTATCATTTTTTGCTAACTTCTCAGAGGATTTTTCGAGCTGAATATAATCCGAACTGCCTCACAAACAACGATATATAGGCAAAATTGCAAAAAGCGCCGACAGTTTGTTCCCTGCCGACGCTTATAGTTAATATATGGCGAAATTATTAAAATTTATCCACAGATGTATTAATTATATCTTTTCTGTACAATTTTTCCTGTGGAATATAATCCTTAATCAGCTATCTTATTACCACACTGATTACAGAATTTGGAGTCGCCGTTGAGCTTCGCACCGCACTGGCTACAAAACGCAACTTCCTCCGCCTCAACAACTTCAGCCTCGGCTTTTACAGTCTCCGATGCAGTTGAAGCTCCGCATTTAGGACAGAATGCAGCTTCATTCTGAACAAGTTCTCCGCAGGAAGGACACGGTGCAGAACCTTCAAGTGCATTGAGCTGTTTCTGAAGACTTTCTACCTCATTCTGCTTGGAGACAACTTCATCGAAAATATCTTTGTATTTTTCATTTTCACGTTCTTCTTCATAGATTTTCTTGCCGATAGAAGCAAAAGCTGATTCAATATCTGAGGTAAGAGTGTTTATTTCTTTCTTAATACGGTTTTTTTCAGCCATTTTGTTATAGCTGTCCTTACCCTTATTAAAACCCTCGTTGACAGTATCGCTTACTTTTTCGGCAAAGTTAAGCATAGTTTCTTTGAATCCCATTGGTATATACCTCCTATTTTTGATAATATTATTATAGCATATTTTGTCGATTCTGTCAAGCAGAAACGAGCAAAATTATGCATATATTCACGTTAATGCTCCCTCAGTAAGCGTCCTGAATCCAACAGCATGATAAGCCCTAAGTGCCGCCTCTGAAAAATCGCTTACAGTATCGGAATAGAGCGTCATAAGGGGAGCGTCCATAGATATCTTGTCTCCAAGTTCAAATTCAAGAACGATACCTGCCGCGTAGTCAATTTCCTCGTCCTTGCTGATTCTTCCTGCTCCAAGAAGCAGACTTGCCATGCCAAGTTCCTCCGCGTTTACAGATACAATTTCAACATCAAAGGGCGCATAAATAACATGAGAATATTTCGCCTGAGGAAGAAGTGACGTATCATCGCAGACTCGACTGTCACCGCCCTGCATTTCAATTGTCTCTTTAAGTATTTCAAGAGCCTTGCCCGAAGCTATAGCTTCTTTTGCCATAGCTGTACACTCGGAAATAGTTCCCTTGCCTGCAAGTTCCAGCATATTAGCTGTCAGTTCGATGCATATATCGTAAAGTCTGCCTTTAACTTTACCCTGCAAAAGCTCCACAGCCTCTTTTATTTCGAGAGAATTGCCGATACAGCAGCCCAAAGGGGTATTCATATCTGTTATAATGGCACGGCATTTCTTACCTGCCGCATTCCCCACCTTTTCCATAAGAGCACCAAGACGTTCAGCGTCCTCGGGAGTTTTCATAAACGCGCCGCTGCCCCATTTTACGTCAAGAAGCAGGCAATCCGCATTCAGAGCAAGCTTTTTGCTCATTATACTTGCGCATATAAGTGGAATACTGTCCACAGTTCCCGTAGAATTTCGCAAAGCGTAGATTTTTTTATCCGCGGGACAAAGCTGTCCGCTCTGGGAAATAATAGAAAATCCCGTTTTATTGACAATATCAGCAAATTCGTCAAATTCCACATCAACACGATAACCGCTGATGCTTTCAAGCTTATCTATAGTACCGCCTGTATGCCCAAGACCTCTGCCAGACATTTTCGGCACTGCAACTCCGCAGACTGCGGCGGCAGCTGGACCAATTATCATGCTTGTCTTATCCCCTACTCCGCCTGTGCTGTGTTTGTCAACGGTAATTTTTTCTATGCAGCTCAGGTCAAGGATATCGCCGCTGTCACGCATAGCAAGGGTAAGAGCAACTGTTTCTTCCTCAGTGAGCCCGTTCAGGCATACCGCCATAAGCCAAGCGGACATCTGATAATCGGGGATTTCTCCAGATGTATAGCCATTTACCAGATACTTCATCTCGTCCTCTGTAAGTTGTAATTTTCTTTTCGTTTTATTGATTATATCAACTGCATTCAAAGTATTCCACCACCTTTAAAATATACTTTTTAATATTATAGCATATTTTAAATAAAAAATCAATAGTTTTTGATAAATTTTTATAAAAGCTTTATAATTATCATCAACGCAACAAAAGGTATACCCAGAACCGCACTTCCGCAGATATTAAACATATTCAGCGGCAGTTCCGTGCCAAATTGTCCGCCGAAACGATTCATCAGCAAAAGCACAGCAAGTCCCGAAACCGCGCCGAAAAAAGCGGATAAAAGCCGCCTTTTTCTTTTTATGTAATAAATCAGCATTATAACAATTGTTGCCGCACATGCAATAATAAAAATTTTTTCAGTATTCATTTTCCGAATGATCCTCCTGCAATTATATATCCTAAGGCTAAAATAAGCCGCATATCGCCGCCGTTTTTTATCATCAGAAGCATTACCGCCGCAGTAAGAAGCGTATCTCTGTCAAGTCCCGCAAGAAGATTTTTTCCGCCGCTTTGCTGTGTTTTTTTATTCTGTAGATTTACAGACTTATCGGCAATGCACTTTTTCTCCTCTTTACCACAATTATAAACAGACACAATTACGCCTCCCCTCACAGAGTTTTAAATTATATTATTTAACATCCCTGATTCCTTTGCCGTTTCATATACCGAAATCAGCTTTAAAATCTTGACAGCCTTGTCAAGCCGCTGCTGCGCCTCATGGCTCAGGTGCGGACGAAGTGCCAGCAAAAGTTCTGTATTTTTATCCTGTTCGTTCATTGCTCCTGCAAGACTCGTTATTTTCAGCATCATGCTCATATCGGGCATAAATCCCGCATTTTCCGCAGATTCTTCCGCCGCACAATTTGTTTCTGCGGAATTCTCCGCAAATTCTCCTGATTTGAGCATATCCGCCAGCTCTGACAGCTGACGGAGACTCTCCTCGTCTTTTAGTATATCCGTTATCCTGTTCATTGCGTCGCCCACAATATCACCTATTTTCCGCCTGTGAGTTTATTATACAGCGACTTTGCCTGCGGTGTGCTCATGAGTTTTTCAATGAGTGCAGGATTTTTTACCGCCTGCTGAAATTTTGCCGAATCTGCAGGGCTCATTGCTGATAATGCGCTGTCAAATTTGCCCTCCTCCAGTTCTTTTTTCAGCTGTTCAGGGGGAATACCGATTTTCTTGCTCACAGTGTTAAGCAAACCCTGCATTTGTTTTTTGTCAATATTGTTATCCATTTGAAATCCTCCTTGACATATGTCATATTATATGGTATAATATATGAAAGCTTTATGAACATAAAAAAGCAATTAACTACAAAACTACAGGAGGTTTTGATATGCGTATTGTCGTCATTTCCGATACCCATGGCAAAAAAAGTGCCATAGATTCCGTATTTCTCAGAAATTCCGATGCCGACCTCTTTATTCACCTCGGAGACGGTGAAAGGGATATCGACGCATTTCTCCTTGAAAACCCCTCTTTCACATCTAAAGTTGTACACGTTGCAGGAAACTGCGATTTCGGAAGCCTCAGCAACGATTTTGAAATAATCCCTGTTGAAAATCATAAAATACTTGCAACTCACGGTCATATATACAATGTGAAATACGGACTTCAAATGCTGAAAGAAGCCGCCGCAAGACTGAACTGCGATATTATCCTCTACGGTCATACTCATATCAGAGATAATACCTATGAGGACGGTGTATATATACTCAATCCCGGAAGCGCAGGAAATCCTCACGATTTCAAAGCTCCGTCATTTGCCACTATAACTATTACCGCAAAAGGTATTCTGACGAATATCGCTGACATATAATATAATATGCATTATTTTAGAAAGAAGTGACTGATTATGTATTTAAACGCACAAATGGTAAACAACGAGCCCGACAACATGGCAAAAAATGCCGTTGAAATGAAAAAAATAAAAAAATCCAGCAATATCTCCTTTATAGTATATGCTGTGGTACTTCTGCTTTATGCGCTCTGTTTTACTATAATTGCATTTTTTGAAGATTCAAACACATTAATATATCTGCTTGATATATATCTGCTGAAATTATCAACCCTTTTCTGCGGATTAATGGCAAACTACAAGAAAAATAATACATTCGCCTTTACAGCTATAGCTTTGCAGGTTACAAGCACAATTATGGCTCATGTTTCCGCTAATATTACTCCCGATTTAGGCACAGGACGCTCACCGAATATTGCTATGCTTATATTTGTAGCCGCATACTGTATAATGAATATTATTAACAACACAAAATATGAATTCCTCAAAACACAGCCGGGATTTCCTCATTTCAATGAGCGCCGCTTCAATCAGGATTTCGACACAAGACAGCGGGATATAAAAGACGAATTCCAGCAGAATTACGACCGTCTCAAAAAGACAGCTACCGATGAAATGGGCGATATCTCCAAAGCTATCCCCAATGACCTTATGTCAAAGCAATATATTGACGACGATATGGAAATGGATTCAATATGAATATAATTTCAACAAAGGAAAAATCTGAATTTCAGAAAAACCGTGATATACTCAAATCCTGCAAAAGAATTGATTTAATTATGTGTATTGCGTATTTTGTGATGTGTTTTACAGTAGTTGCGATATCATTTCTGAGAGGTTTTATATTCGGACTTGAAACGCTGATTCTCCTGTTCTTCGGAGTTCTTGCAAATATCGCTGTATTTTTCCTCGGCTACTGGGGCTGTTACAGAAAAAATATCACTTACTCAATTGCCGCGGCTGTTGTCGCTATGGTGTCAGGGATAATCTGTATCGCTCTTGATGCCGCATTAGGTGAAGCTCTGATGTTCGTTTCAACTTCAATGGTAGGTGGATTCAATCTCGGAACAACGATGTTTTCGGGATTGCTTATAGTACTTAATATGTATAATATCAAGCGTTTCAACTACCTTGAAGAACAGCCCGGTTTTCCATATTTCAACGATTTAATCGAAAAGCAGAAAGAGGAGCGTCGGCAATTTGAAATTAAAAGCGAATACGAAAAAACCTATGAGCGCATGTCTAACAACAAAGTCGAAAAAATAAGCGAAAACAGATACAGATATATTATGGATTCTTCTAAATCTACGCAAATGGATGAAATCTAAGGGAATTGGCAAAATTCCCTTAGATTATAATTAAATAAAAAAAATATATCCAAACCCCTTGACTTTTTCAGAATTTAGCTGTATAATATTATATGTACTTTGCGAGTGTGCTGGAATAGGCAGACAGGCACGTTTGAGGGGCGTGTGTCGAAGGACGTATGGGTTCAAGTCCCATTACTCGCACCATAGATGAGGATAAGAAAGATTTTATATCTTTCTTATCTTACTCTATAAGCAAAATAATCCCTCATAATAATGGACAGGTGGCTGAGCTGGTCTAAGGCGCACGACTGGAACTCGTGTATACGTTAATAGCGTATCGAGGGTTCGAATCCCTCCCTGTCCGCCATCTATATGTGACGAAAAAGATCACATGCCAAAAAAGTCCGAAATATCGGACTTTTTTGCGTATGTGGACACTAAAATTTTATTCGCAAAACCGTGGATCACCTAAGGCCTTTTTCGAGTGTTTTTGGGACTTGAACGGGCGTTTTTT
>JAFXDK010000100.1 GCA_017521805.1 Ruminococcus sp.
AGCGAAATTTCGTGTATGACAAATATCAGTTACAAGGCGACAAACCGCAGTAATACTTGATGTATTGCAAGGTTTGGCAACGCAGTAAGTGATATTTGGCATAGAAAGTTTGCCGTGAGGGAGGTTTTTAGAGGTTCCCTTAATATAAGATTTATTTCAGCTTCAAACCGTCGCTGAAAGCCTTACCCACTTTTTTGCCAAGGGTAAGGTAATCGTGGTTTACAGGGTCATAAGTGACAGGGCTGAATTTGGATAAATCAACCTTACAGTCGGTGAGAATACGCTCATCAGCAGATACATTGACAATTTCGCCAACAAGACGGCAGGATTCCTCATCATAGCTGATAAGTTTACATTCAAGAGCAAGTGGCAGTTCGTTAAAAAGGGGAGCGTCCACATTTTCGCTTTTTACAGCGGTCCAGCCTGCTTTTTTGATTTTGTCAGGCTCGTTGTTGCCTGATACAACGCCAACATAATCAGCGGGGATAACATTTTCAGCATCGGCAATGCTTACAGTAAATGCCTTGCGTAAAAGGATGTTTGCTGTTGTTTTGTGGTCTTCGCTGACGCAGATTGAAATTTGTGTTTCTTCGCTTATTCCGCCCCATGCGGCATTCATAGCATCGGGAACGCCATTTTCGTCATAAGAGCCGATAATCAGCACGGGCATAGGATAAAGTATTGCCTTTGCTCCAAGATTTTTTCTCATTTTTGTTCCTCCTGTGGATAAAATTTAAATTTCTATGTTCATATATATAAAGAAACAGATGTCAAGTTCAAAGGTTTGTCAGGTGTCAAACGTGTTCTTGATGAATTTCTCTGTCAGGTGCGTGGTGGGCAGATTATACATTAATTTATCAATAACCCTAAATACCTGTTGTGCCGTAAAAGAGAGATTTCTTTTAGCATTTTCGGAATTCATCGACGGTGCAGATATTACATAAAATAGGAAGATATGCGTTAATTTCATAAATATCAGGGTAAAGCCAGACAGAGTAGTATATATTTCCGCCAATAAAACAGTTTCTGCTCCTTATGGCAGAGTGCCAGCGATTATTCTACGCAGTAAAAAACCTCCAGAAAAATCTGAAGGTTTTTTTTATTCATATATTAATCACTATTTTATGAGATAACTTTAGGGAACCTCTAAAAACCTCCCTCACGGCGAACTTTCTATGACAAATACCATTTACTGCGTTGCCAAACCTTTCAATACATCAAGTATTACTGCGGTTTGTCGCCTTGTAAATGATATTTGTCATATACGAAATTTCGCTCGTGTTCTGTTTTTTAAAGAACCCCCTTATTATAATGTAGAAATATCTTATGGGTTTTAGAGGTGACTTCATTTAATTTCGCTCCCACCCCATTCAACAACTGTAAAGCCCTTTCTTTCGAAGGTTTCAAGCTCCTGAGGTTCGATATCCACAGCATTTTCAAGCGGAACGTATGCCATAAAAATGCGGCAGATGCTATCGGGTGAAGGAGTAATATTCAGCTTTGCAGACTCAGTATATGCATCACCCTGGAATGTAATGAGATTGTACGCATTATGTTCCATTAAAGGCAGCCAGTATACGATAAACTCATTCATCTCCTGTTCTGTAAGTCCCATATATGTGAGCTTTTCTTTGAGGAAGCTTTCAGTATCTTCGCCTGCAACGCAGAATCCCTTTGAAAAATCAAATCTTGTACGGCAGTTTTTAGCGTCCCAGAAAAGGTATTTGTGGTGTGTACCGTCTGCCTTGTTAAGGAGAGTTCCATCGGGATATGCTGTAACATCCCAGCCATTGTTATACTTTGGATATGTTGTCGCAAGGTCTGATTCTGTCAGTTCGAGTTCAACATGAACATCAGTTTCCTGTTCAGGATAAAGGTAAATAACGGGCTTATCAGCACTTATATCAAAATAAACCGTGGAAGTTTCATTGTCTTCCTCATATATTCTGATCCAGCCGGATTGTCCCTGATATTCTGTAAATACCCAATAATCATTATTGTTCTGATAACCTAACTCATTGAGGCTTTCGTTCCGCGGTATAACATCAATGACATCATAGCTTTCATCCGGTCCTGAATATAAATTCAGACTTTCTGCCAGAACATAAAACGGAATTGGGTACACAGGGGTAACATCAGGTTCAACATAGCTTGCGTTAGTATATTTGACTAATTCGCTTCTCATAAGACATAAATCGAATACATCAAGCTTGCCGTCAAGATAATAATCAGCCGCAGCACCATTCCAGATTTCAATGTCAGCTGCTCCGAGAAGCCACTTCTGTAATGTTACTACATCTGCAACGCTGAAAGTTTCGTCACCGTTTATATCGCCTGAAACTGTAATCTTTATATCGAATACAAGATCCATTGATTCATTGCTGTAATAGATAACTTCAGGCTTATCTTTAGTGGTGAATTCAAACAAATCTGCATATTTGTAATGATGCGCCAATTGATCGTTTTTTATAATAAAATAATTGGAATCGACAGTATAAAACGGGCCTGTATACATCCAGCCGCCGGTCACATCCGGATTCTTGATTCCGATAT
>JAFXDK010000010.1 GCA_017521805.1 Ruminococcus sp.
AATACGGTTGAATTTTCCGCCTACAGAACGGGAGAGCGCCGTAATAAGCTGAGTTTTTCCAACGCCCGGAACATCTTCCAGCAGAACATGACCCTCGCAGAGCATAGCGGCAATAAGGCGGATTACCGTATCTTCTTTTCCGACAATAACCTTACCGATTGATTGGGCAAGACGATTTATCTTTTCATTCATAAATATAACCTCAATAAATTTCTATAGGAAACCCCTATATTCATAACTCCTATAATTATAACATATTTTTTTAAATATATCAAGTCTTTTCAGCATAAATATTAAACCCGTAGTTTTGGCTATCTTGCACAAAAGAACGGGCGGTTTATTGTTGTCATCGGCAATTTGAGATTTTCAATCAAGAAATTTTCTGAAAATTTCAGCACAAATAAAACTTAGTTTTCCACAAAGAAAATTGTTTATGATTATCTATATATTACACAAAAATATATGTTGATAATCATGCATATATCCAAACTTTTCAAAAATTTTTCATTTTGCAACGTTTTTCCGTTGCAAAAAGGCTCATTTCAGCCTATATATGGAGGGGGTTTTAAATTACAGCTGTAAAAAATAATGGTTTCGCCATTAAAAAAAATCACAAATTCTTCCTCAGATAAACCATATCCGTAAGCAGTACTCCACATTCATATATAGGGTGGTCGTAGTTGTCGGTGAAAAAATTTCTCGCGGTATGGGAACGGACAAATCCACATTTTTCGTAAAAAGGCACAGTCAGCGGACTATCGCCTGTGCCTACCTGCAATACAGAAAATTCCCCCTTGTATTTGCGGCAGATGAAATCAATCATTGTCCTTGCATAGCCTTTTCCCTGGTATTGCGGCTTTGTGGCGATGTTCTTGATTTCAAGGATTCCCTCACCCTCGTCCGTCACCACACATTCACATTTCACACCGTCATCGTCAAGGACATACATTGTCCCCCTGTCGATATAGCGGTCAATCATATCCTCCTGCTCGTCAGCCAACAGCAAAAGCGAAAGATATTGCTTTTTGTTTTCTTTGATTTCACGGATGTTCATATTGGTTCCTCGGTTATTTCTCTATTTGCTCGTACAGAGTTTCAAAAACATCGCTACTGTCACAGGGAACATCAGGCTCAACAAGATTTACAGTTTTACTCTGGTCAGGACGGAAAAATTCCTTTGTGGATATTGACATAAACAGCTGTGAATTAGGCAGTTTAAAAATAGAAACATCGCCATAACCGTTTGGTGTATTTCCGGGTGCTTCACCGATAATTGTACCCATATTATTATCTTTAAAATAGAGAGGAAACATCATTGCAGAACTAAATGAACTGCTTGAAGTAAGGATATAAACCTCACCCTCAAAAGTTAAATCTGAATACTTTTCATTTTCAATTGTGTTGTTCATAAATGGAATTTTTAAGCATCCAAATCTCCATTTACATTTTGAATCTTTCCATTCATCTACAGGCAGATAACGGATAAATTCGTTGGCAACCATAGAACTTCCGCCGCCATTATCACGTAAATCTACTGCAATATTGCGGATATTAAGCTTTTTAACCTGTTCAAACATTTCTTTAACGCAGGATATGTATTCGTCATTGTATTTGCAACTTGTGAGCGTCATAATCGCAAGGCTTTTATCCTCGTCAATCTCATAATAGACAAACGATGTTTCTTCGTTGTTATTTTGCGGAATTTCGTTATATTTCACATACTCGTCATAAGGGAGAAAATCTGCGGTAAAATATGTAACATCTTCTTTTGTGCCGTCGGGAGTTTCATAAGTAAAGGTTATTCCCTCATCTGCGTCAAATCCCAGATATGTCAGACCGCTCAAATTTGTTATATTATTGCTGAACAGAACACGTTGATAGCTTTCAACTTCAAAGCTGTATAAATCCTGTTTTTGTTTGCGAAGTTCCGAAGTATCAATGCCGTTAATAGCAACAATTATTTCGCCATTATTTGTATGAGTATATAAATCTTTGACGTAAAGAGTATTTTCTGCAAGGTGTTTAACATAAGTATGCCCATCGTGAAATGCTGAAAAAATGTATTCGATTTTTTGACATAGTTCGATAACTGTTATATTTTCAGCAGATTTAAGTTCATTGAGTATCTGCTCATAGCGCTGATTTATTTCATCGGGTAAATCGCTGTAGCAGGCAGGATGCAGTTTTTTCAGATAATACATAGCGTAATCTAGGTCTTTTAAAGCTTCTTTTTGCGACAGTTCGGTATCAATAGCCTTTGAAGTTCGAATAGCATTATTGCGAAAACTAATGCTGTTCCAGTATGGATTACAGTAGTTTCCAAATAAACCGACACACATTACTGTGATAGTAAACGCAGTAAAAAGGACTTTTTTAATTCGTTTGCTCATGTTTTTCAATATCAGAATAAACACAACAGCCAGCAAACAGCAGAAAATAATTGTCAGATAGTCGGGAATATTGCAAAGAAACAGACTTATTGGTATAATTCCGATTAGCAGAATACAAGCAAGAATATACATTATCACATAAATCTTTTTATTGTTTTTCATTTTATTCCTCCAAGTTAAATTACTGTCTTATTATATCATATACAGCGATTTTTGTCAAATAAAAAAGGCTGCTCCAAACGGAACAGCCCTTGAATGACTAAGTAAAAAATTACTTGATTTCGATTGTAGCGCCAGCAGCCTCGAACTTCTCCTTGAGCTCGTTAGCCTCTGCCTCGGAAATGCCTTCCTTAAGAGCCTTAGGAGCAGACTCAACTACTTCCTTAGCCTCCTTAAGACCAAGACCGAGAACTTCCTTAGCGCACTTGATAACAGCCATCTTAGCGTCACCGAAGGATGTAAGGATAACGTCGAACTCTGTCTTAGCAGCCTCGCCAGCAGCAGCACCGCCTGCAGCGGGAGCAGCAGCTACCATTGCTGTTACGCCGAACTCCTCCTGGATTGCATCTACGAGCTCAGCAAGCTCGAGAACGGAAAGAGTCTTGATTTCTTCTACAAAATTTGTGATCTTCTCTGAAGCCATGATAATAATCTCCTTTATAAATATTTGCCATATATGGCGATAGTTTTAAGCTGACAACTTAGATAAACAATTGAAATCAGGCAGCTTCCTCTGACTTCTTGTCTGCAACTGCCTTGAGAGTAGCTGCGAGCTTCTGCATGGGACCCTGGAGAGAGCCAACCAGCTGAGCGAGCAGAACGTCCTTTGAAGGAATCTTGGAAAGAGCAACAACTCCTGCCTGATCGTAAACTTCACCTTCAACGTAGCCTGCCTTGAGATTGAACTTTTCGTCGCCTGCCTTCTCAGCAAACTTACCGAGAATACGAGCGGGAGCAGTCTGGTCATCGTTTGAGAGAGCGATAGCTGTTGTTCCGTTAAGAACCTCCTCGAATCCCTCAATACCGCAATTCTGGAATGCACGGAGGAGCAGAGTGTTCTTCTCAACGAAGTAATTAACACCTGCCTCACGAAGCTCCTTTCTGAGCTTTGTGTCTTCCTCAACGGTGATGCCCTTGTAGTCAACGAGAACACCTGATACGGAATTCTTGATGAGGTCTGTGAGCTGCTCAACCTTAGCCTTCTTGGCTTCGAGAACTGCATTGCTTGGCATTGTGTATTCACCTCCGAAATATTTGTTATCGTATTCGGGGCAATAAAAAATCCTTTTGCCGACAGCTCGGAAAAGGACAATGATAATTCTTATCACTTGCACTCCTCGGCGGGACTTACGGGCTTACGCCTTGCCTGCTGTCTTTAGAATACGATATGCGCTGAAATCAGCTTTTATATTATATCACACATTCCACTGCTTGTCAACCCCTTTTTTGAAATTTTTTCGGATTTTTTCAAAATCCCTTGCTATTTCGGTAAAAGCGTGTTATAATTACATTTATAATGATTACTACGAGGTGATATTATGAAGCTTCTCGCCATTGACGGAAACAGTATACTAAACCGCGCATTTTACGGTATAAAGCTGCTTTCCAATAAAAAAGGCGTTTTCACCAATGCCATTTTTGGCTTTATGAATATATATCTTAAAAATTTCAACGATGTACAGCCAGATTCTGTTGCCGTTGCTTTTGACCTGAAATCACCCACTTTTCGCCACAAAAAAGTTGAAACATACAAGGCAAACCGCAAGGGCATGCCTCCCGAACTTGCACAACAGTTACCTTTAATAAAGGAGCTGCTGACGCTCATGGGAATCCGTGTGATTGAATGTGAGGGCTACGAGGCTGATGATATCCTCGGCACGCTGTCAAAAAGCTGTACCGACTGCGGCTGTCAATGCTATGTCCTCACAGGTGACAGGGATAGTTTGCAGCTGATTGACGAAAATGTTACCGTTCTTCTTGCTACAAACAAGGAAACGATTCACTACACTCCTGCCCGATTTATGGAGGATTACGGCTTTGAGCCAATCCGCCTTATCGACCTGAAAGCCCTTATGGGCGACAGCTCCGACAATATCAAGGGAGTTGCAGGAATTGGCGAAAAAACAGCGACAAATCTCATAAAAGAGTACGGCACAATTGAAAATCTCTACGAGAAATATGCCGATTCAACTCTCACCAAGGGAGTTAAGACAAAGCTTGAAAACGGCGCAGAATCGGCAAAAGAAAGCAAATGGCTTGCAACTATCGTCCGTGACGCTCCTGTTGAAACCTGCCTTGATTTTTATAAAATCGGGGAGCCGAATAAGGCTGAATTAAGTCGTTTCCTCACAGAACTGGAGATGTACAAGCTCCTTGACAAGCTTGAAATTTCAGCCTCTGCCGCTGAAAAATCCACCGAAAAGCCTGTTGAGGAATATATTCCCGTGGAACTAACAACGGCTGAATTTACAACTGAAATAATCGACGGATTTACAAATATAGCCTATTTGTTTGACGGCGAAAATCTGTCAATTCTCAACAACACAACTGTTTACACCACAGATTCCGAGGATTTGATTCTGCGTTTTATGGCTTCAGACTGCGAAAAAATCACTATGTCTGCAAAGTCGCACTACCGCTGGGCAATGGCTCACGGCGGCAATCTCCGCAATCTGAAAACAGACGGAGAAATCTGCGGATATCTGCTGAATACTTCCGCTTCCGATTACACAACGGAAAAGCTTTGCGGCGAATACGGCGTGCACTACTGCTCCGAAAATGGAGATTTTGCCGAATTAGCGTCACTTCCGCGGCTTATTGCAAAACTCCGTGAAGCTGTTGAAAATGAGGGCATGACTGAACTGCTGAACAATATTGAAATGCCGCTGACTGAGGTGATTGCCTCAATGGAGCACAAGGGTATCATGATAACGCAAGAGGGTGTTCGGGATTTTGGAAAATATCTTACCGAAATGATTGAGGAAACTCAACAGCTGATATACGACGAAGCAGGTCATGAGTTTAATATTTCCTCACCTAAACAGCTTGGAGTTGTGCTTTTTGAGGAAATGGGACTTCCTGCCAAGAAAAAAACTAAAAGCGGATATTCCACAAATGCCGAGGTTTTGGAGGAACTGCGTAATTTCTGTCCCATTGTGGATAACGTATTAAAATACAGACAGTATACAAAACTGAATTCCACATACGTCACTGGACTTCTTGAAAAGGTCGCTGAGGACGGCAGAATTCACACCTCATTCAAGCAGACGGAGACGAGAACAGGCAGAATTTCTTCCACAGAGCCCAATTTGCAGAATATTCCCGTCCGCACAGAGCTTGGCGCTGAAATGCGTAAATTCTTTGTTGCCGACAGCGGAAAAGTGCTGATTGACGCGGATTACAGCCAGATTGAACTGCGAGTTATGGCGCATCTCTGCGGCGATGAAAATATGATTTCCGCTTTTACATCGGGAGAAGATATCCACACCTCCACTGCGGCACAGGTATTCGATATGCCTGCAATTATGGTCACTTCCGAGATGAGAAGTGCCGCAAAAGCCGTAAATTTCGGCATAATTTACGGCATGGGACCTTTCTCCCTTTCAAAAGATATCAACACATCCGTTGCACAGGCAAAAAAGTATATTTCGGATTATCTTGCTAAGTATCCCAAGGTACAGAAATTCATGGACGATACCGTTGATAACGCCATGAAAACAGGGGTTGTAACTACAATGTTCGGACGAAAAAGACTTATCCCCGAACTTCTTTCTTCAAATAAAATGTTACAGGCGGCAGGCAAGAGAATCGCCATGAATACTCCCGTTCAAGGTACTGCAGCTGACCTTATAAAAATCGCAATGATAAACGTATATCGCCGTTTAAAAGAAGAAAATCTCAATGCAGAACTGATATTGCAGGTTCACGATGAACTTATTATAGAATCTGATATTTCATGCGCTGAACGCTGTGCTGAACTGCTGAAAGAGGAAATGCTCAATGTCTGCGAGATGAAAGCTCCTCTTGCTGTTGATGTTCATACGGGCAACAGCTGGTATGACGCAAAGGGTTGATAAATCGGACTATATTGCTTTGAAAGGAGCTGAAATAATGGAAATTTTCCGCGCTGATAAAAAATCTTCGGAATCCCTTTTCAGCCGCCTTTCAGACCTTGACAAGCAATGCGTGGGCAATGACGGCTGGTCTGCGGAATCCTTTAAATCCGAGGCAGAAAAAGACAACGGAATTGTGCTTTACGCCGTGGAAAACGAGGTTGTAACAGGGCTGATTTGCGGCTATTTTGCGGCAGATGAAGCAGATATCACAAGCGTTGCAGTTGCTCCCGAATACAGACGGCAGGGAATCGCCGCAAAGCTTATGCATGAATTTCTCGGAACACTTCCTGATATTACCAAATGTATATTTCTTGAAGTTCGGGAATCGAATTCTGCCGCCATAGGCTTATATGAAAAATTCGGATTTGAAAAATTATCCATAAGGAAAAACTTTTATAGTTTTCCCGACGAAAATGCAGTTGTAATGCAACTTTTAATGAATAAAGAGGATTGAAAATGTTAATTTTAGGAATAGAAAGCTCCTGCGATGAAACTGCCGCAAGCGTGTGCGAGGATTTCAGAAATATTCGCTCATCGGTAATTTCAACGCAGATTGAGGAACATAAGAAATACGGCGGAGTTGTACCTGAAATAGCCTCACGCCGCCATTGCGAAAATATTCTCGCGGTAACAAAACAGGCGCTGAAAGAGGCTGATGTTACTCTTGCTGACTTAGACGGAATCGCTGTAACATATGCTCCAGGACTTATCGGCGCACTGCTGGTTGGCGTTAATTTTGCCAAATCTCTGGCATTTGCGGCTGAAAAACCGCTGATTCCTGTACATCATATTGCTGGACATATCGCCGCAAATTATATATGCCACAAGGAACTTGAACCGCCCTATCTGTGCATTGTCGCAAGCGGCGCGCACAGTCATCTCATTGAAGTGCTGAGTTATACTGAATTCCGTGTAATCGGCAGAACTCGCGATGATGCGGCTGGAGAATGCTTTGACAAATGCGCGAGAGCTATGGGATTCCCCTATCCCGGCGGTGTGCATATTGACAAAGCCGCGCAGAATGGTAATCCTGCGGCATTTAAGCTCCCACACCCTGCCGTTGCAGGAACTGAATTTGATTTCAGTTTTTCGGGACTTAAAACTTCGGTTATTAATATGCTTCATCATGCTGACCAGAAAGGTGAAATAATCGACAAAAACGATTTATCTGCAAGTATTCAGCGCACCATTTCTGAAATAATAACTGAAAAAACTATCCGCGCCGCTGAGGAATACGGATACAAAAAAATTGCCCTTGCAGGCGGTGTTTCGGCAAATACCGGAGTTCGTACCGCCCTTGGAACTGCCTGCGCAGAGCATGGATTTGAGTTTTATATGCCTGAATTAAAACTTTGCGGCGATAATGCAGCTATGATTGCCTGTCAAGGAAGCTATAATTTTGCCGCGGGAATCACTGCCGATGAAAGTCTTAATGCGGTGGCTACCATGCCAATGGATAACATAATTTACTGATAACGCTTTATAGGAGATTTGAAATGAAAAAAATTTTAATGTCACTTGCTGTTTGTTTATCTGTTTTCTGCCTTTGCTCATGCGCTGAAAAAAAGTCTGAAAATCCTGATAATTCGTCATCCAGAGTTAGTACTGCTGAAATTGACCCCGAAGTTATCGGCACTTGGATGAATCAGGTAAGCGGTTATCGCTTCGGTGAAAACCGAAAAGTCAGCCTTATTATTGATTTTTCCGAAAACGCTCATTTCACACCTGAGGGCGAATTCCAGACCATGAACGCTCTTATCACAAAGGAGAATATCTCCTACGACGGTTCAAAGGTGTACATCACAAATACAGCATACAGTGAGGAATATCAGGAGGATGTTACGTCGGTTCTCATCGATATGGAGCGCCTTGACGAGCCCAATCCTGACAGCATTGACGGTTATTATCATATCCTGGGCGGTGTTGCTACAGATGTTCTTGCTGAACAGTTGGGAATTCCGCCTGAGAAATTCTATTTTGAGGGCAAGGTTGAGGGCGAAAAATTCATTATATATATGGTGGATTGCTTTGACTACGAGACAATTGACGGAAAAATTGATATGTTCGGTGACTTGATTTCTACCTATATCAAGGGCGATTCTGAGCCTATGTCCTATGATTACACCATTGAATACGATTCTCTCAACATGACTCTCAACGATGTTGAAAGCGCTCCTGTTGAGGTTTATTATAAGGTTGAGGAAAATAAATAAGGGAAAGTTCTAAAATGGAGAACAGCTAAAAATGAACGAATATTACGCATCAATTTTACCGGAAGAATTTTTAATGGAAAAAGCGAAAACGGATAAAAGAATAGGCTGTGCATTGGAAAATCTTTCGCTGCTGAACGATGATGAATATAATTCTCTGTATGCCTACTTTATGCATGAGGGGTGTGCGTCAAACTTTGTATGGAGATATACAGGCTCCTGCTATCTGATGCTGCTTCGCGAAAGAGATCCTGTACGTTTCAGAAATAATTTCTCATCTGCTTTTTATAAGGCATACGGTTCTTGTGATAATCCTGTATTTTCGGAGGATTACACCGATTTGCAGGGATTACTGATTGTTTGTGATTTTGATGTTTACAAGCATCTGTTAAAACTCTCTGTTAATTCATCTGATGAAGAAATAAAACAAAATGCGGCAGAGTGTATGAACGATGTTTTTGATGATTACAAAGAAGAATTATTTGTAAAAGCGATTTTAGATGAATATTCTGAATTTAAAAGAAAAGCGGGACTTTGATATAGAGTTGAAAAATCTGATTGCAGGTAAATGTTATGGAAAACAGAAAATTATATGAACTAAAAAAGCTACAGAACAGTGCGAAAATCAGAATTAAGGAATTCTCTTCCTTTGATTTTATCTCCTTTTTTGAGGACGAAGAAATTCTTGCAAAAGTAAGAAAAATATTTCAGTATGATGCTCCTGTTGCTTACAGAAAATCACAAAAACTCAATAATGATGTTTATTGTCAATGGCTGAATACTGTTTTTGAATCCTTGGAATTATCCGATAATTTTGCTGTAATTTTGGACGGTGTGCGGCTGTGGTGCAATATTAAAGTTATTTCATATAATGATTTTTCAAGAGAACTGATAGAGCTGAATCCTAACAAGGATTTCACATTAATTGACCTGAATAAACAAATAGCAGTTGATTTCTCGTCGGGTGAAACAGACTATGAAATCAGAGTTCTGGAATATATGAAATAGTATCTTGGAGGAAACATCATGATTGAAAAAAATAAAATAATTTCTTATTCATGGGATGAAATTGTATCTATGTTTAAAGAACTTGAATATATAGTTGTATCGCTGGACCACCTTATTAGTTGGTTTGCAGTTTCAAAAGATGAGGAATTTGACGAAAGAGGGTTTGAAAAAGAACTTACTGATTTTATCGGTAATTCGAGAATACCTGACAGATTAAGCTATTTAAGGTACTTGCTCAGCCTTAAAATCGACAATACAGCAGGTGATGACGATATGGGTGATATGGAGCGTGCCATGGAAAATGCAAATATACAATATTGGGAAAAACCCGGTGATTATGTTGAGTGGGAAAGTCTGACGGATTTGTACGAAATATAAACAGGCAGGTGATTGAATGTCTTATAGTTTTGAATTTGGGCGCTCAGTTGTCAGGGAATATAATGATTTTTGCATTAATCCCGATATACCGTTATTTATGCAGCTTGATAAATTAAAAGAGGATTTGATTCAGATTGAATATGAATCAGGACATATACTGGACGTAGGGTGGTATCCTGAATTCAAATTAAAAGGGTGCTTTAAGATATGCGTTATAAAGTCCGATGAGATAATATATGAAAAAAGCACCAGAAACATCAAAAAGCTGAAACAGCTTACAGAAGAAGCTGTACGAATAATTGCAGATTCAAATGTGTTGAAATAAATTAACAGCTGATTGCAGAAATCAGCCGTTGTTTTTTCTTTTCTGACGAAGATATTTAAAAAATTCCGTAAGCTTTCCCGAACATTCACACTCGGAAATTCCGCCGTATACATTCGGTTTGTGATTATAGGGCAGATTGAACATTTTCTGTACCGATTCAGCAGAACCGCTTTTGTAGTCATACGCTCCGAAATAAACATCATCTATACGAGAGTTGATTATTGCTCCGCAGCACATGGGGCAGGGTTCAAGGGTTACATATATTGCACAATCAGGCAGCCGCCAGCCTCCAAGCTTTTTGCAGGCCTCATCAATAGCGTAAAGCTCCGCGTGTGCAAGGGCGTTTTTCTCGATTTCGCGACGATTGCGCCCCTCCCCTATTATTTCTCCTGTGGATTTTTTTACCACAACTGCTCCCACCGGGACTTCTCCCGCCTCAAATGCCTCCTGTGCAAGCTCTAATGCGCGTTTCATGTAATCCACTACATCACCGCCTTTATCAAGGCATAGGTTACGCAAAGTATGGCAACTGCGGAAAATGGAAACGTTCTTGTTGCATACATCATTCGCTTACCAAAGGAAACAGGTGAGCTGTAATGTGCCAGCCTCAGTTTTGTCTTTTTCATGGAGAATCGGAAATATATCAGTCCTGCTGTACCTAAAAGTACTATTGCCGCCATAAACAAATTGCGCATCATAGGCATATTGTCCGATGTATCAGTTTCAATAAGGGAAAGTGTAAGCTCATACATCTTATATATGATATTAACTGCAAAAGCTGTAAAAGCAGTACCGCTTGCAAGCATACCACAGCAACCAACAAAGGTTATGAGAAATACAGCGGGCATGGTGCGGAAATCCTGCGTCAGCACTGCCGCAGTCAGAGATGTAATGAGAATTGCGAACATATCGCCGAACTGTCGTAAGACGGTAAATGCCGCGCCGCAGAAAAGAAGCTGTGTGAGAATGGGCAGGAACAGTATATCAAATACGCTGTAAATTATAAAATCAAATTGACTCCATATCGAAACATCGGCTTGACTTTCTCCGAAAAATGCAATAACTTCCCTTGTTTCCATTGAATACGCGGAAGGAATCGTTGTTACGACGCATACCATAAAGGCGGCGGCTATAGCTCCTACAAGGGCGGATGGATTGTTCATACTTCCCATGACTTCGGCTTTTTTCGGCACTTTGAATTTGAAATGCAGATAAAACAGCGGAAATGCCATTTTTATAATATCAAAAATGATAAGCGTCAGTACAACCTCATGACATCCGCCATAAACAGTTGAACCTGAAAAACTCGTATGTATATCAACTCCCAGAAACTCCAGAGCATATATAAGAAGTTTGGAAATAACGTCATCAAATACGATATACATCAGCGCGGCATATCCAAGGGTGTGGAATATTCTTGCAAGCACCTTTTTTTCTGCCGCTTCACACGAATTTTCTACAAATCCTCTGCCGTCAATATATATGCGTTCACGCTGATTTTTCTTGAAATCAAAGGAGTATCTGTTTCCCCTGCGCTTTCTCCATTGGAGGAAGCTTTCATTATATGTCTCATTCTGTGTTGAATAATCAAATTCGTCAATAACATTTATGATATCTTTTTCTTCTGTAATCTTGTTCATCAAGTCTACTCCTCCTTTCAGAAATATAATTTCAGGAATTATCTTTGCATAATTATCCTATCATATTATTTTAACATTTTTTCTGCAAGATATTGTTATGATTTATATAACTGTTTATTAACTTTCTGTGAATTAGTAACATTTCAACATTTTGGTAAAATCTATAAAAATAGCATCTGCAATATGGCAATTCATGAGTAATATCTCGAAATTTTCTCAATATATTGACATTTCCTAAAAAATGTGATATCATAATGTTGTTGTATTGTATCTTCTTCGGAAGAATAATAACAAGGAGGAAAATTTAATATGAACAAAAAAGTCGATACCAAAAAACTGGCATTAATGGGACTTCTTACGGCTCTTGTTGTGGTACTTACTTACTTCAACGTTCCAATTGGTCCTTTGTCAATCACTATGACGGTAATTCCCGTCGCTATCGCTGCAATTGCTCTTGGACCTATAGGCGGTGCTGTCATAGGAGCCGTATGGGGTGTATGCAGTTTTCTTCAGTGCTTCGGCATACTCGGTTCAAGCGGAATGGGTGTATTTACTGTACAGATAAGCCCTGTGCTGACTTTCTTACAGCGTTTTATACCAAGAGTTCTTGAAGGATATCTCGCAGGCTGGATTTTCAGAATCGTGTCAAAGGCTACACATCCGAAAATTTCCTGCTTTATTACAGGATTTTCTACAGCTCTTATGAATACTATCTTCTTTATGAGTGCGCTTGTTCTCCTTTTCGGCAATAATCAGGATTTCGCAGATACATACATGCAGGGACAGTCAGCTATAGCATATATTTTTGGTGCTGTACTCGGTAATGCTCTGCTTGAAATGGCTGCTTCAACTATTGTTGCAGGTGCTGTGGGCTTTGCGCTCTGTCAGGCTAAGCTTATCAATGTTCCTGAGAAAAAGAAAAAATCTGCAATCGCTTAATATACAATACAACACAGCCTCCCGATGATTTGTCGGGAGGTTTTTTGGCATTTCAGTAACTGAAATCGGCAGGTTGTGTCATTGGCTATTGAAAATATAAAGCTTGTATGGTAAAATGAATTCAAAGAGGTGATACCGTGAAAATAATTATAAATACCGATGAAAAGTTTATCGATACGGAAATTATCATAAATACAAGAAGTATTACGCCTGAACTGGAAAAAATAATCAGCACTCTGCGGATTCTTGACAGACAGATTGCCGCAATTAAGGACGATGAAGCTTTTATCGTAGATGTAAACAGTATCATATATGCTGAATCAGTGGACAGGAAAACATTTATATACACCGCCGATGACTGCTATGAACTGAAACAGCGGCTCTATGAAATCGAAGAACAGCTGTGTCATTGCGGATTTTTCCGCGTCAGCAAATCCTGTCTTGTACAGCTGAAATATATACGTTCACTGAAATCCGAAATCAACCGCAAAATCAGAATAACTCTTGAAAACGGCGAGCAAATTATCGCTTCAAGGCAATATGCCGACGAACTGAAACACAGACTGGGGGTAAAATGATATGGAAAACAAACCAACAATTCTGAAATATTTATCAAAGGTATTTATGATTTACGGTATAACCACTGTTATACTTAATATTTTTACACTGATTTTCGGCGACAAAGCAAAAGAGATGTCAACTATTTTCAGCTTCGGCGGCAATGCCCTTGGTGTAAAGACATCTATGGAATTCCTACTTGCAACAATTATTCTCATATCTATTGAAAATCTTTTTATGACCGATGCCGTTATAAAGAAAATGAAAATGCCTGTCAGAATATGCCTTATGTTTGTAAGCATATTTGCTGTAGTATCGCTGTTTGTGGCGATATTCGGCTGGTTCCCTACGGATATGGCTCTGCCATGGATATTGTTTATAATATGCTTTGGAATATGCTCTACTGTCAGCATATTTATTTCGGCAGTTTCAGAACGTCAGGAGAACAAAAAGCTTGAAGAAGCACTAAAGCGATATAAGGGTGAGGAAAATGATAAAAGCAATTGAAGCAAAGAATATCTGCAAATCCTTTTGGGAGAAAAAAGTCCTTGACGGTATCAGCTTTGACGTTGAAAAGGGCGGAATATGCGGATTACTTGGCCCATCAGGTGCAGGAAAAACTACCCTGATAAAAATTTTAACGGGACAGCTTGAAGCTGACAGCGGAACCTCCATTGTAAACGGCATAAACTCCAACGCTCTCACAGGGGCGGAATGTCGGAAATTCGGCATAATGATGGATAATTTCGGCTTGTATGAGCGATTGAGCTGTTATGACAATCTAAAAGTATTTGCAGGGATTTACGGCATCGGCAAAAGCAGAATATATGAAATTCTTGAAGCTGTGGGACTTGCGGATTCCGCAAAAAAAGCGGCTTCGGAGCTTTCAAAGGGAATGAGCAGCCGCCTGCGCCTTGCAAGAGTACTGCTCCACAATCCCGAAATAATTTTCCTTGACGAGCCTACAAGCGGACTTGACCCTGCCACAGCTGAGGAAATACAAAGGCTTATTCTTGCGGAAAAGGCAAAAGGCAGAACGATTTTCCTTACAACTCACGATATGGCAGAGGCGGAAAAGCTGTGCTGTGATATCGCACTGCTTAATGATGGGAAAATCGTGGAGCAGGGTAATCCAAAGGAGATATGCCGCCGTTATAACCACAGGAAAATGCTGAAAATCCACTTAAAAAGCGGCGAAGATATGGAAATTCCTCACGATGAAAAATCGGCAGAAATTGTGGCAAATCTGCTGAGAAAAGGCACTGCGGAGACAATACATACCTCAGAGCCAAATCTGGAAGCTGTATTTATGAATCTTACGGGAAAGGAGCTTGCAAAATGAGAAATATTTCTGTAATTTTCCTGAAACAGTTAAAAGATACTTTTAAAAACAAAGCCGTGCTGATACAGTTTGTGATGTTTCCCCTTATGGCTGTAATTATGGAAAATTCGGTAAAAATCGAGGATATGCCCGAAAATTTCTTTGTAAAGCTGTTTTCGGTGATGTTTGTGGGAATGGCACCGCTGATCTGCGTTTCTTCCATAATATCGGAGGAAAAGGAGAAAAATACCCTCCGAGCGCTGATGATGAGTAATGTTAAGCCCTTTGAGTATCTTTGCGGAATAGGCAGTTATGTGTGGCTTATGTGTATGGTCGGTACGGCAGTTTTCGCTATATGCGGTAAATTCAGCGGAAAAGAACTGGGTATATTTCTATTGATAATGGTTGTGGGAATCGCACTTTCCGAACTCATAGGCGCTGTAATCGGTATTTTCAGCAGAAATCAGATGTCAGCCACATCTGTGACAGTTCCCGTTATGATGATATTTTCCTTTCTTCCCATGCTTTCAATGTTCAATGAGAAAATAGAAAAAATTGCCAATCTGACGTATACACAACAGTTGAGCAATGTCATAAACGGACTGGGAAACTCTTCTGCAACATTGGAAAATATCATTGTACCTGCGTTGAATTTTCTGTTGGCGGTGGTATTATTCTTAGTTGCGTTCAAAATACGAGGAATTTAATAGAAAAAGCTTGCCACAACAGCAAGCTTTTTATTTATATATTAGAGAACTCCATTAATCAGATTCTCTGCATTTTTATAAAAAATCAAATCCTTGTCCGACTGGTTAAGCGTCAATTCGGCTATCATTTTAACCTCTTTCAGCGGATTATCCCATGGCGCATCACTGGCAAAGAGAATTTTGTCAGCACCGTGCTTTTCAATTATGCGGAAAAACTGCTCGGGGCTGATAAAGTCAGCAACAGCCGCTGTATCAAAATAAACGTTGTCGAATTTCCCTGCAAGGCAGTCCTCTACTTCGTCAAACATCCGCATACCGCCCATATGAGCCGCAATAATGGTCAAATTGGGAAATTTTTCAGCTATAACTGCGAAGCTTTTAGGCGGTGCAAGAATATCGCCTTTGCCTGCAGGGTCCCAGCCTGCGTGAAATACCACAAACAGCCCCATTTCAGCTGCTTTACGGTATATTGGAAAAATCTTTTCATCATCGGGACAGAAGAACTGATACTCAGGATGAAGTTTAACGCCGCACAATCCCAGAGATTTTATGCGTTCCACCTCCTCAACGGCATTTTCAGCATCAGGGTGGACAGTTCCACAGGAGTAAATCCCCTCCCCTGCATTCTTCGCCGCCCAGTTGTTGATTGTTGTCTGCTGTGATGGTTTGGTGGCAATTGGCAGAAGCAGGGATTCGGATATGCCCTTTTTCTGCATAAGCAAACGAAGCCCCGAAATTGTGCCGTCGGTATATGCTTTCATATTTTCCGTTTCCTTGTTCAGTTTCGCCGTATTCAGAAGTGATGCCATTGCCCTTTCGGCTATAGCGTCCGCAAAAGCATGAGTATGAAAATCAAACAGCATATTCTCACTCCATAACGTGTTCCATTGCACAATGAATTATTTCCTGAACGTGATCATCGCAGAGAGAGTAGAAAATAGTCTTTCCGCTTCGGCGCGCCTTGACAAGCCTTGCCTGTTTCAGCACGCGTAACTGATGTGATACAGCTGATTGTGTCATATTTATAAGCCTTGCGATATCACACACGCACATCTCACTCTGCCCCAGTACAAAAAGAATCCTTATGCGTGTGGGGTCGCCGAAAACTTTCAGCAGCTCAGCCGCGTTATAAAGAATATTTTCATCAGGCATAGCCTTTGAGACTTTTTCCACAATATCCTCGTGTACATCGCATTGGCAGATATTTTCTTCCATAACTTTACCCTCACATAATAGATTCGAAATTTTTTATTATACCAAATGTCACAGCAACCGCCATAATGCTGAAAATCAACCCTACAAAGCAGGTAATGACTGCCCAGATATCGTACACCTTTTTCAAATATTTGCTGTATCTGACCTTATACACCTTATCAGTTTTATATACTGAGGAGAATCCGGCTTCCCGCGGAAAAACACATGGATACTCATTGCCGTCTATTTCATAGAATGCAACTTTGAATTTTTTCTTTTCAGGTGTATCTATTTTAGTAAAATTTGCACTGCACTTTTTTGTCAGAAGAAGATGGAATGAGGCATATATAAAAAACAGAAGCATGGCAATTATAATTAACTCGATTATTCCGAGGCCGCATAGAATAAGCACAAAATTACTTACTCCAAGTATTTTGCATAGAACAATTATTACTATTATGCCTACTAATAACTCCATTTTCTCATCTCCCGAAACAATATGATATGAAATTCTTTGTTATTGCATCATAATTATATCATATTATATAAAATAAGTCAAACAAAATCATTCGACATATTGGTTTTAGAGATTCTCTCAATACAATAGCATATTTCTCCGTGTGGTTGTTGTTTTTCCCTGCGGAAGCGCTCCACATTGTCGGTTATGTGCATCGCCGATTTTTCAAGAACTCGTCCGGATTTTGTGTTTTCAGCTCTGTGATATGCTTCAAGCTTTACAAAATCTGTATGGCTGAACGTGAAGTCTATAACTGCCTGTAAAGCCTCCCCTGCATAGCCTTTTCCCCAGAATTTTTTGCCGATGCAATACTCAATTTCTGCTGTTTTGCAGTCGGGATATACACGGCAAAAGGCAATCTGCCCGATACATTCGCCGCAAGCTTTCTCAATAATCGCCCAGCGGTAAAAATCAGCATTGCCGTATTTTCCCACATATTCCCCCACAAGCTTTTCCACCTCTTGCAGGGTTGTATAAACAGGCTCACCGTACTCGCTCTGAATATCCTCATCGGCTATCCAGTTTCGGAGCATATCACCGCAATCCGCCATAGTAAACGGTCTACATATAAGATGTGGAGTTTCAAATGGTTTTGTGACTGTGTAATTCATTTTTCGGCTCCTTTAAAGCTTCATTTATTTCTCCATAACATCATAGCACAAAAAGTCGCCGTTATCCGTTTCAATAGTGTGATATTCCGTGAAAACATAGCCTCTTTTCAGATAAATCGGCTTCGCGGGCAATGATGCGTCAATTACGATTTTGCTGTAATTTTCCGCAACTTTCTTCTCTGCAAAATCAAGCAGTCTGCCGCCGAAACCTTTTCCCTGATATTCAGGGAGTACAAAGAGACGGCAAATCTCGTTATCCCTTATTGTTACAGTTCCTACAGCATTTTCATTATCGTACAAAACATAAACAATTCCTTTTTCAATATCGCTTTTTATATTATTCTCATTGTGGTGACTAAGAAAGAAATCTACTGCACCCTTGGGGTAATATTGTGGATATACGCTATTTATTGTCTGTTCTGTTATTGCCTTTACCATTTCGGCATCACATAAATCTGCTCTCTTAATCATTTCTCTTATACTCACTTCTGAGGATTGAAAAATAATGTCTGCCCACATATTCCCCGTTCATAAAGAAATAATCACGGAGAGTTCCCTCGTAGGTAAATCCGCATTTCTCAATAACACGCTTTGAGGGCTTATTTATTGTTTTGGTGCATATCTGCACTTTGTGGAGATTCATTTCTTCAAAGCCAAAAGAAATAACAGCCTTTGTGGCTTCTGTTGCATATCCTCTGCACTGAAATTCCGAGCCGATACAATACTCAATTTCCGCAAAGTGATTCTTGTTGTCAACGAGAAAATATGCTATCTGCCCGATACATTCGCCGCAGTTTTTATCAATAATTGCCCAGCGGTAGTAATCAGGTTTTTCGTATGAATCAATGTATTTGTCAAGAAGCTCCTTTACTTCCTCTTTTGTTGAATAAACAGGCTCTGAATAAAGTGACTGTATCTTTTCATCTGCAACCCAGTATTTCAGCATTGCTGTATCGTCTGTATACTCGAATCTGCGGAGTATAAGTCTTTCTGTTTCTATTGTTTTTGTTCCGTTATGTGTAAGCATATGTGCATACCTCCTTATTATATTAGATATTATAACATATCTTTTTTTAATTGTCAAATACTTGCAAAAACAGATTTTTCTTATTCAATGTTCAGTTGTCAATTATAATTGGCAACTGAGTAAGGTTACTTTTGATATATGTAACTTGCAATTTGTTTGATAATATGATATAATAATTATAACAAATAATATAGAAAGGGGTGTTTTCTTTGCCGTTTGAAATAGTATTGGGCGATCTTCTCAATCAGAATACAGAGGCAATTGTCATTCCGCTTGTTCCATATTCCGGTCCATCTTCAAAATACAGTAAAATTACATATGAACGTGCAGGATATGATGCATTGCTGCAGGCAAGGAGAGCATTGCCTATAATGGTAGACGGTGAATGTGGCATGACGAAAGGGTTCGGACTGTTTTCTGATTATGTGTTCCATGCTCGTGTATCAGAATGGTTTGGTGGCGGCGAAGGTGAACGAAAAACCCTAACACACTGCTTCACCAATGCCTTACGCATTGCTGCACAGAATAACATCAAGAGTATTGCTTTTCCTTTGCTTGGCGTAGGATCTAACCGTGTTCCTCCCCAAGAGGCTTATGTCATTGCCAGAGATGCCATAAGCGGATATATTCGTGCGCATGATCTTACGCTTAACGCGTATCTGGTGATTCATCCTTCTATCTATCCTGATATCAAAGAGCTATGTGATGAACTTTCAGTTAAAACAGAGGGCTTAGAAGTTGCTTTATCTAAACGAGAGGTTTCACCACAGGAGAAATTTCATGCTTATCTTGAACGTATTGAAAATGAATCACGAATTGCAGAATTAATGGATTGCAGTCCAAGTACCGTCAACAGAATCAGAAATAAACGGTACCAAAGAGCGCCACATAAATCTACAGTTATTATGTTGGCAATCGCTCTTGGTCTTTCCAAAGAGGAACGGCATGATTTTGTAAACTGTGTTTATTCTCCATATCCCTTTGATGAACGAGACGAACTGATTGAACAACTACTGGAACAGGGATATACGAATATAAATAAGCTCAACGTAGAGCTTGAAAAAAAGAATCCCGAATGGATACTGGTGCATAAATCCAAAGGTGATGTGATTCCTGATTTGGATATAAAGAAAAACAAAAAGGAATATAAATTAAATCTTTAACAAACACGCTGTCTTTCGGGACAGCGTGTTTTGCATTTATTTTGCAAAAGTATTGCACGACTTGCAAAAAGATTTCGACTAAAATATGTTATAATATTACAACACCAGCAAGAAAGGATAATTATACCAATCCCTAAAATGTTAGTAGAGCAGAAATACTGTATATCAAGGCGGACGACGAAAGCGTACTGTCGTATGGTGAGGAAGTCCAACGATAATATACAGGATTTATGCCATTAGATTTGTCTACTGTTGTTAATTTTGAATGACATAAAAGATTATATAAAAGGAGAAAATATTATGAAAAAGAATAAAACATTAATTTTTGCAGGTATAATAGCTGCATCTATGTGCACAAGTCTTACATCCTGTGGTACAAAGAAGGCAGACGTAAGCGGAGGTTTTGAACTCTCATTCAGTGGTTATGACGGCTATGGTACTGCAACCCTTTCAGATTCATATTCCTGGGTTGATGATGTGATTCAAGAATATGGCGAGGATTTAAGCGGTATGGAGCTTATTGCTTTTGACGCTGCATTGAGAAGTGCAGTTGATTATACAATTACTCCAAATGAGGCTATTTCTAATGGCGATGAAATAGCTGTATCGGTTGATGTTGATAATTCTTTGCTTGAAGAATATAAAATTGAGTTGACAGGCGGAACAGCAACATTTATCGCCGACGGTCTTGATGAAATTGAGGAAATCAATCCTTTTGATGATATAACAATATCTTATGATGATATTGCTCCTCGTGCCAACGCGACTATTGATACACATTCATTTGATAAATCGCTTGTTTATACATTAGACAAAAATAAAGGACTTTCTAATGGTGACACAATTACTGTAACTGTCTCTCCAAAATCAGAAACAATGGAGGAATATATCCAGAAATACGGCAAAAAGCTTGCTGAAACAGAAAAGACGTATACTGTTGAAGGACTTTCGACTTATGCTTCCGCTCTTGATGATATACCACAGGATACAATTGATAAAATGGACAAAACATTTCAGGAGGCTTATGCGGCAAAAATTGCAGATCTTGGTACAATAGAGAAAATGGAATTGCTCGGCAACTATGTTCAAACTGCAAAAAGCAGCGATATATCGCCATATAACCGTTTTTATTTTGTATACAAGGTAACCGCTGATTTTTCTGCGGAAGATGCAGCGGTTGGTGTTCAGGAGTACTATTGGTGTGCTTATTACGAAAATGTCATCATAATGCCTGACGGTACGATTTCTGCTGATTATGAGGATTTACATATGGGTTCACATAATTTCGATATGTTAACAGTAGATGTCTGGTATGTGGAGGGCTGCAAAGATTTAGAAACATTATATCATTATAATGTAACTGAAAGAAGCGGCGAATATGATTGTATTTCAACTGTAAAATAATCAAGTGGAGGAATATTATGATAAATTACGAAGATATGCCTGAATCAGCACAGAAAACTTATAGAATGAATAATGCTGTCAGAAAATTCACGATGAAGCTTACATGGTTTACAATTCCTTTGGTGTTTATATTGTGCTGTAAAGTATCCATAGAAGCAAACGCATTTCCGCAGGAACTGCTAACCGACCTTGAAGTAGGCTTATTTATAGGCAGTGCAATTCACGGACTTATTCATTCCGGATGTATTATCAAAATAGCTTACAGAAAAGTCAAAGATTGGGCTCTTACACTCGGTGCTTTTCTGGGATTATTTGCCCTTATACCCATACTTCTTATAATAATTGGCGTACCATATTTATGTGCTATTTTTGGAGGAATAGTATTTGAAATAATTGATACAATACGCTATTTCAAGAAACTGCCTCTCGTTTACAATTGGGAGCATAAGTATTTTTTAAATTTATAAATCAAATGACAACACCGTACAAGCCTTGTGCGGTGTTGTCATTTGATTTTTTCAATTTCCACCAATTCAAAGATAAAAGAAAAACCACGCAAAATCTGAATTTGCGTGGTTTTGTGATTGTCGTAAAAGATAAAATTCTTATCTCTTTGAGAATATTTCTTATCGCTTTGAGAACTGAGGAGCGCGACGAGCAGCCTTGAGACCGTACTTCTTTCTCTCCTTCATTCTTGGGTCACGAGTGAGGAATCCAGCCTTCTTGAGAGTAGGACGAAGCTCAGCGTCGAATTCGAGAAGAGCTCTGGAAAGACCGTGACGGATCGCACCAGCCTGACCTGTTACGCCGCCGCCTGCAACAGTGCAAACGATATCGAACTTGTCGAGGTTATCAGTAAGAGCGAGGGGCTGACGAACGATAAGCTTGAGAGTCTCAAGACCGAAGTAATCGTCAATACCTCTGCCGTTGATTGTAACATTACCAGTACCGGGGTAGATTCTAACTCTTGCAACGGAGTGCTTTCTTCTGCCAGTTCCGTAGTAGTATTTTACCTTTGATTCGTACATTTAAAGCACCTCCTTAAAGTGTGTAAGCAACGGGCTTCTGAGCCTCGTGCTTATGCTCTGCACCCTTGTAAGCCTTCAGACGCTTAATCTGAGTTCTGCCGAGTGTGTTGTTGGGGAGCATACCGTTTACAGCGATTGTCATAGCTCTGTCAGCCTGATTAGCCATCATGTCCTTGTAAGAAATGGACTTGAGACCGCCAATCCAGCCTGTGTGCCAGTAGTACTTCTTCTGCTCGAGCTTCTTTCCTGTAAGGATAGCCTTATCGCAGTTGATAACGATAACGTGATCTCCGCAATCTACGTTAGGTGTGTATGTGGGCTTGTGCTTGCCTCTGAGAATATGTGCAGCCTTAGCAGCAACTCTACCGAGAGGCTGGCCAGCAGCATCAAGGATATACCATGTTCTGCTAACTTCTGCAGGCTTTGCCATAGTAGTCATAATTCTTCCTCCTGAATTTTTGGATTTCAGCAGAAAGCGCAAATCAGCGCATTTCCGCGACAACAATAAATATTATACACGAAGAATCAATAAAAGTCAATGGTTTTTTGAGATTTTTTTCAATCTATACCCTACTTTCTCTTTGATTCTCTCGTTTTTTCTCCTTTTCTCTCTTGTTCTCGTTTTCCAATTGTGAAATTACGCAACGAAATTTCACAATGTTTTCACGCACAAATTATTGCATATGCACAATATTTTACAGTAATGCAAACAAATAGAGCCTGCAAAGATAAACTTCACAGGCTGTTATCTATATATTATTAATGTATATCGCAGAGGCTGTATCTCTTCCTGAGTGCAGACAGGTAGGATACAGCTTCTTCAAATTCGTCAGAATCAAACATCAATAGGCAGTAATATGGTCGATATGTACATATCCGTTATGCACGATGCCGTCGCCGAATGTAAATTCGCAGAGAACAAAGCCAAGTTCATTCGGAGCAGTCAGCACGGAAATTTCCTGATTTGTATCGAGGATACAGAGCACATCACCACTGTAGTCACCTTTTGAACGGAGATTCAGACCCTCAGGAGAGCTTACATAGTGAGTAACTCTTGCGCCGTATGTATATTCCCCATTCGGAGGCAATGTTGCAATTGTTGTATTGTGGAGATACAACCACTGACCAGTGCTTTCTACGCGGCAGTAAGCAAATTCGCCCTCGAAATACGACACGTAAATTCTGGAATCAGTATCAACAATAGTAAGCACGTTATCTTCTGCAATCACAGCGGAAGAACGCCCGTTAGCGCCGATAAGACTTGATACATAGTGTGTCGGAGTGTAAGTCTGTTCAACAGGCTGTTCAGGAACGACAGGTTCAGTAATGATAGTTGTTACAACGGTTGTTTCAGCAGATGAAGCTGTAGTTGATGCCGTTGTCGAGTTTTCGGATGATGAGCTTGTTGAATCTGTCGCTGTAGTTATTACAGTTGCAGTTGTTGTAGTTGTGGTAGTAGTCGTTGTAGTAGTAGCTTTAGTAGCTGTTGTCACAGGTGCAGGTGATGCACTTGATTCAGAAACAGGGCTTACAACACTGCGATGCACGTAGCCGTCAAATACAGCACCATTTTCAAGTACTGCGGATTTTACAAATATCCACTCACCCTGATTCTTTGTATAATCACTATTGAGAACAGTACCTGTGGAAATTATTCCAATCTGTCTGCCATAATAAGCCTCTGCTCTGAGCCAGCCGCCCACAGTGCTTGTGAGTTCCCACTTGCTGATTTTTTCATTTGTATTGTATGAAGGAGATGAAGGACCGGCAGGAACTGAGGGCGCGGGCTGAGGATTCTGTGTCTGATTAGCATACTTGAACGGCTGACAATAACCAATTATTTTGCCGTCAGTATGGTGATAAGTATGCTCAGAAACCTTATCACCGGAGCTGTTTCCCTCTATAGTACCAATAAAACCGCGAGCGGTATCGACTGAGGCTACGATGCCAATATGGTCTCCCATGCCCCAAGGTTCATTTCCTACAACGCCATTTTCAAAAATAACAAGGTCTCCGACAGCCGGAAATCCTTGATTCGGATACATAAACTGTCCGCGGCTTTCGTAATATGTTCTGAAATTGCTATATCCGCTCTGATTATCAACATAAGACATCATTGGAATATAAGAGTCAAAACCGCACAAATGAGCCAGATAGCTTATATACATTGCACACCAATCAGCCTGCAGCGTGCCTTGCATTTGTGTATACTGATAAAAATAATAATGTGCGGCATTAGGTCTTTCGCCAAGTCGATTCTGATACGCGCAATTGACTAACTGCTGACCGTAAGTGTACGCTGAAACTTTAGCAATGTGCGGCTGTTTCAACATAGCCGCAACACAGGTTACAGCCATGACAGCCGAAACCATAAAACTTGTTACAGATTTAACAATTTTGTTCATAAAAATGCCCCTTTTCATTTCAATTATTTTGTGTTATAATTATTACATAGTATTATTTCATAGAATACTGCTTTAAAAATATCCCCCACAATGATAATACGAATACATTAACATCGCTTTCAGCTCCTCAACATTTTATACAAACTCAACTAAATTATTTTCAGATTGATGTTTTTTTTGTTTTTTTCATCTATATTAATTTTATCACTTTCAACCATTTTTTTCAAGATCAAAACACCATAAAAACTTTATACATTATTTGATATATTTTGTACATTTTTTATTAATTTTTCAACAATTGTTGCAAATGTGTCAATTTAATAGTTATAACTAAAAATGATTAATATTAATTTTGTATAACTTCAATGTGGTAACACACAGAAAAATTATACATTTTCCCAAAATTGTGTCTAAGGTGAAACAAAAGCGCCTGTTTTTTCCACTATATTAATGAAGCGACAAGATTGCTTCTCATGAGATAACAGTCGTACTATTATAAAGGATGTGAAAATAATTAATGAATTATGATTTTACCGAAGATGTGAAGCTTGCCCGAAACGGCGATACGGCAGCTTTCTCACGCCTATACTCTACTATATATGAGGATTTGTACAGAATCGCCCTGTACAGTCTGCGAAACTCACATGATGCCTGCGATGCTGTAAGCGATACGGTTCTCGACGCTTTCTGCTCAATAGGCAATCTAAAAGACGAAAAAGCATTCCGATTGTGGATAATGCGCATACTCTCCATAAAAATCAAGCGAAAACAGCGGGAATATTTCGTCGATACAGCTGAATTGACGGAAGATGTTGAACCTATTGTTGAGTTCAACTGCGAGAATACAGAGCTCAAACACGCTATAAATTCCCTTGACCCGCAATCAAGGCTTATACTCTCGATGTCCGTTCTGGAGGGTTATACCAGCATAGAAATATCGGAAATATGCGGAATAAAGGCGAATACCGTCCGCACCATTATTGCGAGAACCAAGAAAAAATTACGTATGATGCTTGACAATTAAAGGAGGTCATTTTATGAATTACAATGACGATAAAGTAAAAGATTTACTGAAAAATGTGGAAGTTCCCGAGGAAGTTTACCCCGAGAATATGAAAAAGATGCTTGACGAAAAAGCTCCTGCGAAAAAGCGTTCAAGCCGCATATCAATAGCAGGACGTATAACTGCCGCCGCTGCTGCCTGCGCAGTAATTGTAGGCGCAACCGTAGGCACAACAGGACTTATCAACCGTGACAAAAAAGGCAGTGTGAACTGCCCCGAGGTTTCCACTGAGAGAATAGAACCCGAAACACAGAACATTACCATTGAAGTTCCCGATGAAGAAGCAAAAGGGCCTTACATGAACAGTGCTGAATCCTATGAGCAGGTTTACGCTCTTGTGGAAAAGGCAAATGAAGAACGAGGAAAATATCTCTATGGAACAAAGGGAGAAACAAAGGGAGAAATCTATTTCGAAGATGTTATAAATAGAGAGGCAGACAATGCTGTATCAGCCATTCCGGAAGAAGTACCCGCTGTTGACGGCAGTATAAACTCTGAATACACACAAGGCGACTTTGTAAGCGGCGGAATGGGCGGCGGAACAGAGCCTGAACAGCAGTACATTATACAGGAAGAATCAGAAGAATCCGCAACAGAAGCTCCTGCGGAGCCAATCACAGAAAGCCCTACAGAAGCGGCATCCGAAGAAGTTACAGAATCCCCTGTAACAGAAGAACCGACAGAACAAGCTACTGAGGAACCCACAGAAGCTGTAACAGAAGAAACAACTGAAACAGTAACAGAGGAAACAACAGAAGAAATCACAGAAGCGGAAGATGAGGACGATTATTCCGATACCTACAATCAGGAGGAAAATGTCCTTGAAGCCGATATTGTAAAAACTGACGGCGAGAGAATTTACTATCTGTTCAATGATTACGATTATGAAAATGCGACAAAATACAGTGGAAATTATGCCGCAATGCGTGTTGCCGCCGTTGATGACGGTGAAATTTCAGACGCATATACTCTTAATATAGAGTATGACTGCGGTCTTGGCGACGAATGGGAGAAAAATATATCTGTAAATGACATGTACATTTACAATGATATGCTTGCAGTTGTAGGAATGGTGGACGCTTATCACGACACATATACAGAGTTCGGCTGGGATTATGACGGAGAGTACTGCTTCTATGGCAACGAAACAACTTCATTTGTTTCATTCTATACAAAAGAAAATGAACCTCAGCTTATCGGAACATACACTCAGGACGGACGTTATAATGATGTTCGTATAGCTCCTGACGGTTATATGTATCTTTTAACAAATTATAATACAGATGAATTTGACACAATCGAGGACAGCGAGGACATTGACGGTTACGTTCCCAAGTGCGGAGTTGATAACTCTGAGTATATTCCTGCTGGAAGTATACTGCTTCCGGAAGATGAACTTGACAATTACGAATATATGAGCTATACTGTAATTGGAAGCATTAATCTTACAGTAAGCGGTGAATTTACAGCCTGTGATACAAAAGCACTTGCAGGCTACAGCGGTATTATATATTCCTCTGCGGATAATCTTTACACAATGACGACAGATTATTCCGACACGGATATTACACGTATCGCAATAGGCGGCGGACAGATCGTCCCCATGGCAAGCGGTACGGTTGAGGGAACAATAAAAGACCAGTTCTCTTTCAGCGAATATAACGGCTATCTCCGAGTTGCTGCAACTATTAACAAATGGGTTGACAACGGAAATTTCATAAAGGATGTACTGGATATTCCCTATGAAAGCCGCCGTGTCAACCACAATAACGTATATGTTCTTGACATGGATATGAATATTGTTGGAAGCGTTGAAGGATTCGGTGTTGACGAATCCATTAAATCCGTAAGTTTCAGCGGCGATATGGGCTATGTCGTAACATATGAGCAGACAGACCCCCTGTTTGCCATTGACCTTTCAGACCCTGCAAATCCCTTTATTACAGACGAATTCAAGATTTTAGGCTACAGCACATATATGCAGAAATGGGACGAGGGACTTCTCTTGGGCTTTGGCGCAGACGCTGACGAAAACGGCATTGAAAACGGCGTAAAGCTTGTTATGTTTGATAATTCCGATCCTTACAACCTTAAAGAAGTTGGACTTTACCCCATTCATCACGAGGGAGATAGTTACATCTATTCGGGAGCGTTATGGGAGAGAAAAGCACTTCTTATAGCTCCGAATAAGAACCTTATCGGTGTGCCCGTTACTGTAGAAACCTATAGTCCTGAGTATCATTTTACAGGAGATTCTAAATATATGTTCTTCTCTTATGAAAACGGCGAATTTGTCTTTAAGGGCGAGCTTAGCCTTGGGGATATTAATGGTTACGGTGGAAGCCGTGCTCTTTACATCGGAGATTATGTGTATGCCGTTTCTCAGAATTGCTTTATTTCAGCTGATATTGAAACTCTTACCGAGGTTGACCGCTTCTATTTTTAAGTGAAATTCAGGTGATACAATGAAAAAAATTATTTCAGCAATATCAATTATTGCTGTAACAGCTTTATGCATGACAGCCTGTGGAAATGAAAATCATGTTGTTTTGGAGCAAACCGACGATGCATACCATGTTTTTGAAACAGAACCTGCCACAACTCTGCGTAAAGTTAAGCCTGTCGTTACAGATACGACAGCAACCGCAGCGGCAGATTCAGAAGATTCCACGGACAGCTCAGAAACTGCTCTGAAATCTACAGATAAAGCAGAAACAACAGATACCGTCGCTGAATCTACAGCGGCGGCATCTCCCGAAGATTCAACGGACGGCGTACAAACTTCCGATAATTCAGCCGAAAACAGTGATAATCAGGACAATTCCGCTGCTGAAGCAGATGAATATTATCTTGAAGGTATAGTCTATAAAAAAATAGGCAAAGGTATACTTTTAAACGAAAAGGATATGCAGCTTATAACTGTTAGCTTTAAGGAAGATTCTACAGCTGATACTCTGAATGTGGGCGATAAAGTGCTTATAACCTACAACGGTGAAATTATGGAATCATATCCTGCACAGACTCATAATGCTTATGGTGTAAAAGTTACGGAAAAGGCGGAGCATACATATAAGGTACAGCACTTTGTGTGCGATAACGAGGCTGTGAGTACATCATTTTCAATTCTTGTGCCTGATAAGTGGACGATAACACCTATTGATTATCCCACAGAGGGCGAATTTACAGACTGGGGATTCCGAATTATCCCTGAGGGCGAAACAACAGGACTTGATATAAGCTGGCACAGTGCATTTTCTGTCCGCGAGCCTTATGATGTATTCCCTGTAACTATCAACGGAAACAAGGTTGAGAAATACGGCGCAAACGGTAATTGGCGATTCTACGCCTACAACAACGGATATATTGCTGCAAATAATTTTTATGGCACTTCACTTTATGATGAGTACTCCGATGATTTTGAGTTTATCCTCAGTACCCTCATCTTTGATCAGAATATGTTTATCGGTGAATAGTAATGATAAAAGCTCCCCTTATGTTCGAGGGGAGCTTTCAGTTTGTAGAAAAAGGCATATTGTATAACGGACACGGCGCGCCGTGTCCCTACAAAATGGCTATTTTACGATGTTTTGTGTAGGGGCTGCCTTTGGCAGTCCGCAATTTTGGAACGAAATTCAGTTTTTTCGACAATCTGAAATCTCCCCTGAAACGCAGGGGAGATTTTTGCATATAAAGAAAAAAGAAGCCCGATAAATCGGACTTCAAATAAAACAGAAAAAACATAAATGTGTAGAACAAAAGAAAGGAGACAACAAAACGAGTGATAAAATTATTCAATAATATTATCACTATAGATATTATACATCATTTGTCTGTCTTCGTCAAGGGATTTTTCTAAAAAAAATCACACTTTGTAATTTTTAACAATTATCCGCTGTTTAATTTCAGCAAATCACCTAAAATATTCAATATTTTTGTTTTATCAAACTAACATAAATAGAATTATTAAGATAAAAAAATGTTTACAAAGCGGTTACTTTATGCTATAATATAATATGAAGTTGTAAGCCACGTTAAAGTGAAACTCAATTGTTACATTTTTAACAGGCAAAAAACTGAAAAAATTTTTTATGGAGGTCATTACCAATGGCAATCAAAAGAAAAATGAAAACCATGGATGGTAATAACGCAGCTGCTTGGGTGTCATATCCCTTTACTGACGTTGCCGCTATCTATCCTATCACTCCCTCTTCCGTTATGGCTGAGGTAACTGACAGCTGGTCCGCTAAGAACAAGAAGAATCTCTTCGGACAGCCTGTAACAGTTGCAGAAATGCAGTCTGAGGCTGGTGCTGCAGGTACAGTTCACGGTTCACTTTCCGCTGGTGCTCTCACCACTACATACACTGCATCTCAGGGTCTTCTCCTGATGATTCCCAATATGTACAAGATTGCAGGTGAGCTTCTTCCTAACGTTATTCACGTTTCTGCTCGCTGCGTATCTTCACACGCTCTTAACATCTTCGGTGACCACTCCGACGTTTACGCTTGCCGTCAGACAGGTTATGCAATGCTTTGCTCCGGTTCTGCACAGGAAGTTATGGACCTCGGTGCTGTAGCTCACCTTTCTACAATCAAGGGAAGAGTTCCTTTCCTCCACTTCTTCGACGGTTTCCGTACATCACACGAAATCCAGAAGATCGAGACATGGGACGACGAGACACTCTACTCTCTCCTCGACAAGGATGCTGCTCAGAGATTCCGTGATCAGGCTCTTCACCCAGAGGCTCCTGTTCTCCGCGGTACAGCTCAGAACCCTGATATCTTCTTCCAGGCTCGTGAGGCTTGCAACAAGTACTACGATGCTCTTCCCGCTATCGTTGAGGACTACATGAACAAGGTAAATGACCTCATCGGTACTGACTATAAGCTCTTCAACTACTACGGTGCTGCTGACGCTGAGCACGTTATCATCGCTATGGGTTCAGTAAACGAGACAATCGAAGAAACAATCGATTACCTCAACGCTGCCGGCGGTAAGTACGGTCTCGTAAAGGTTCGTCTCTACAGACCTTTCGTAGCAGATAAGCTTGTTGAAGTTATTCCTGAAACTGTTAAGAGAATTTCTGTTCTCGACAGAACTAAGGAGCCCGGTTCACTTGGCGAGCCTCTCTACCTCGACGTAGTAGCTGCTCTTAAGGGTACAAAGTTCAACGATACTCCTATCTTCACAGGCCGTTACGGTCTTGGTTCTAAGGATACAGTTCCTGCTCAGATTGTTGCTGTATTCAAGAACGAAACAAAGCCAAGATTCACAATCGGTATCGAGGATGACGTTACTAACCTTTCACTTCCTCTCGAGGCTAACCCTGATTCAGCTCCTGCAGGCACAACAGCTTGTAAGTTCTGGGGTCTCGGTTCAGACGGTACTGTTGGTGCTAACAAGAACTCTATCAAGATTATCGGCGACCACACAGACCTCTATGCACAGGCTTACTTTGCATATGACTCAAAGAAGTCCGGCGGTGTAACTATTTCCCACCTCCGTTTCGGTAAAACACCTATCAAGTCTACATACCTTATCAATAAGGCTGATTTCGTAGCTTGTCACAACCAGAGCTATATCGACAAGTATGATATGGTTTCTGATATCAAGCCCGGCGGTACATTCCTCCTTAACACAATCTGGACTCCTGAAGAGCTCGACGCTAACCTCCCCGGACAGGTTAAGAGATATATCGCTCAGAACAACATTAACTTCTACACAATCGACGGTGTTAAGCTCGGTAAGGAAACAGGCATGGGTACACGTATCAACACTATCCTCCAGTCTGCTTTCTTCAAGCTCGCTAACATCATTCCTTTCGAGGAGGCAGTTGGCTACATGAAGGCTGCTGCTGAAGCTTCTTACGGCAAGAAGGGTCAGGATATCGTTGAGAAGAACTGGAATGCTATCGACGCTGGTCACCAGAACATCGTTAAGATTGACGTTCCTGCTTCATGGGCTGACGCTGCTGATACTCAGATGGGCGTAGCTGCTGTAACTTGCGAGAACAAGAACCTCCAGGATTACGTAAACAACATCCAGATTCCCTGCAACGCTCAGAAGGGTGATACTCTTCCCGTTTCCACATTCGTAGACATGGCTGACGGTACATTCCCCCAGGGCTCTGCTGCATTCGAGAAGCGTGGTATCGCTGTTGACGTTCCCGAGTGGATTCCTGAGAATTGTATCCAGTGTAACCAGTGTGCTTATGTATGTCCTCACGCTGTAATCAGACCTGTTGCTCTTACAGAGGACGAGGCTGCTAAGGCTCCTGCTAACGCTAAGATTGTTGACTTCAAGCCCGCTATGAACGGTCTCAAGTACATGATGACTGTTTCTACTCTCGATTGTACAGGCTGCGGCGTTTGTGCTAACGTTTGTCCCGCTAAGGAGAAGGCTCTCGTTATGAAGCCTATCGCTTCTCAGATGGATCAGCAGGAAGTATTCGCTTACGGTACAACTATCGACGAAAAGGCAGAGGTTGCTGCTAAGTTCAAGGCTGACACAGTTAAGGGCTCACAGTTCAGACAGCCCCTCCTCGAATTCTCCGGCGCTTGTGCTGGTTGTGGTGAGACACCTTACGCTAAGCTTGCTACACAGCTCTTCGGCGACAGAATGATGATCGCTAACGCTACAGGTTGTTCTTCAATCTGGGGTGGTTCTGCTCCTTCAACTCCTTACACAGTTAACAAGCAGGGCAGAGGTCCCGCTTGGTCCAACTCCCTCTTTGAGGATAACGCTGAGTTCGGTTACGGTATGTACCTCGCTCAGGAGACACTCAGAGCAAGAGTTACTGAGAAGGTTAAGGCTCTTGAGGCTAAGACAGAGTGTGCAGACGTTAAGGCTGCTATCGCTGAGTACTTTGAGACATACAACGACGGTGCTGCTAACAGCGTAGCAACAGATAAGCTCGTTGCTGCTCTTGAGGCTTGCGGCTGTGATGACGCTAAGGCTATCCTTGCTGAGAAGCTCTATCTCTCCAAGAAGTCACAGTGGATTCTCGGTGGTGACGGTTGGGCTTACGA
>JAFXDK010000011.1 GCA_017521805.1 Ruminococcus sp.
ACTAAGCTAAATCAGAATTTAACTTTGAGATGATGAATCCATATTATCCTCATATTGTTCCATATGCAATTCTATCAGCAGAAGAACCACAAAAAGATTTTCCCAAATGAAGAATGTCTGAAACAAAGGAGTAAATCCGATAAAGTAGAATAAAACGAACATGATCGCATAGAAAATCGAGAACGCAGATACAGTTCTCCGTTTCCGTATTCTGGTGAAAAAACAAGTCAGAATGAATGAGAGTGTTGTCAAAAGCATCAGAACGATCGCAAAGCTGTTATGCAGATTAATTGTCATAGCCGTCGGTGTATCACTGAATGTATTAAACGGAAAAAAAGCTGTCGCAAGTATACAGATCAAAATCAGCACATAAACTATTCTTTTTAGCAAGTTAATTTTTGTTTTCGTAATGTAATAAGCAAGCATCGGAACAAAAAGCGTCGCTATGATGAAATACAAAACAGAGGTCACCCGAAACAGTCCGACATATGCTGAAAAAGATATGCCAAAATCATACTGATGAATTCCCAGTATCCAAGCACTTGAAACACAAATTATATTTGCCAGCAAAAATAATATTCCCGAGACAACAGGTATTCTTTTCCTGAATCCACTCATAAATGATTTCCTCCGCAAATTCCGATTTTTGTTAGTAACAATTATAGCACAGTATTGAAGGTCTGTCAATAGATACGCCATAGTACTTCTGACTGAATATCAGAAATACTATGGCATAAAACTTCTATATCAGCGCAGCCTTTATCTGACCGCCTGTTTCTTTTTGTATTAAAAATTCAGCTTATCCTTTAACTTGTCAAAAAAGCTCTGGCGCTTTGCATAGTTCTTGTCTGTAAGTGATTCCTCAAATGCTTTCAGCAGGTCTTTCTGCTTTTTATTGAGATTCTTGGGAACTTCAACGAATATCTTTACAAACTGATTTCCGCGGTCGTTTCTGTTAATTCTCTTTACGCCCTTGCCTTTCAGATTGAATACAGTGCCGTTCTGAGTTCCTGCGGATATGTTGAATTTTACATCGCCGTCAATGGTTGGTACGACAATTTCTGCGCCCATTACAGCGTCCATATAAGTAACAGGAATTTCACAGTGAATATCTGCTCCGTCGCGGCTGAAAAGAGGGTGGCTCTTTACAGAAACATTGAGCAGGAGATCGCCGGAAGGTCCGTTGTTTATGCCGCAGTCGCCCTGTCCGTTGAGACGGATTGTCTGTCCGTTGTCAATACCGGCAGGGATATCAACGGATATATTCTTCTGCACGCGAAGTCTGCCGACACCACGGCACTTTGTACAGGGATTCTTGACGATTTTACCCTTACCACTACAGTGGGGACATACCTTTGTGGATGAAATTGCTCCGAAAGGTGTGCGCTGTGTTGTCTTGACAGAGCCTCTGCCGTGACAATCGGGACATACCTCCGCGGATGTGCCTGCATCTGCACCTGTGCCCTTACAGGATTCACATACGGTCATGCGTGATGTTTTGACTTCCTGTTTTTTGCCGTGGCATGCATCCATAAAGCTTATTGTTACGGATTCCTGTATATCTGCGCCTCTGCGAGGTGCGTTGGCATTTGCGCCTGAACGTCCGCCGCCGAATCCGCCGAAGCCTCCGAACATGCTTTCGAGGATATCGCCGATATCTCCGAAGCCGCCCATTCCGCCCATGCCGTCGAAGCCGCCGCCTCCGCCGTAGCTGGGGTCAACTCCTGCATGACCGAACTGGTCGTATCTTGCACGCTTATCGGGGTCGGAAAGTACCTCGTTAGCCTCGTTTACCTCCTGAAACTTCTCAACGTATGAGGGGTCATCGGGGTGCAAATCGGGGTGACATTCTCTTGCTTTTTTTCTGTAAGCCTTTTTTATCTCGTCCTCGGAAGCACCTTTCTGTATGCCAAGGACTTCATAATAATCTCTTTTTTCAGCCATATTTTTTCTCCAATTTTAAATTGAGCCTTTAGCCGTTAGCTTTTAGCCTTTAGCTTATTAGCAGTGAATCATAAGCTAAAAGCTAATGGCTTTATAACAAATTTCGTTCTGAAATTGCGGACTGCCAAAGGCAGCCCCTACAAAATAATTACGCATTGAATAAACTCCGCTGCCCTTAGTGGCTAATGGCTAACGGCTAAAGGCTGACGGCTTTTAATTACGCATTAATATACACCTTTAGGGCGGAAAGGTTTTCCGCCCTAAAAATATCTTTTTTAATTAAACCTCTGTGAAGTCAGCGTCAACTACGCCGTCATCGCTGGGTGATGCTGCCTCGCCGCCCATGTTAGCAAACTGTGAGGGGTCAATTCCCTGTCCCTCGGGATTTGCCTGCTGGTAAATCTTAGCGGAAAGGTCATAGAACGCCTTCTGGAGCTCCTCTTTCTGTCTCTTGATTTCCTCTGTATTGTTAGCTTCGCAAGCAGCCTTGAGTGATGCGGACTTCTGCTCGATATTTGCCTTTTCGTCAGCGGATACCTTATCGCCGAAATCAGCAAGAGCCTTTTCGCACTGGAATACGAGATTCTCAGCCTCGTTCTTTGTATCAACTTCCTCACGGCGCTTCTTATCCTCAGCTGCATACTGCTCAGCTTCCTTAACAGCGCGGTCAATATCGTCCTTGGACATATTTGTGGAAGAAGTGATTGTGATGTTCTGCTCCTTGCCTGTGCCTAAATCCTTAGCAGATACGTGAACAATACCGTTCTGGTCGATATCAAATGTTACTTCAATCTGGGGGATTCCTCTTGGAGCTGGTGCGATACCGTCAAGACGGAATGTGCCGAGCTGCTTGTTATCCTTAGCGAATTCACGCTCACCCTGAAGTACGTTGATATCAACAGCAGGCTGATTGTCTGCATATGTGGAGAATACCTGTGACTTCTTTGTAGGAATTGTTGTGTTTCTCTCAATCATTCTTGTGCATACGCCGCCTGCTGTCTCAATACCGAGAGAAAGGGGAGTTACGTCAAGGAGAAGAAGTCCGTTTTTAACGTCGCCGCCGAGAACGCCGCCCTGATATGCAGCACCGAGGGCTACGCACTCATCGGGGTTGATGCCCTTGAATGGATCTTTGCCGATAAGCTTCTTAACAGCTTCCTGTACAGCGGGAATTCTTGAAGAACCGCCAACCATGAGAACCTTGTTAATCTCAGAGATTGAAAGTCCGCTGTCAGAGAGCGCCTGACGAACAGGTCCCATTGTAGCTTCTACAAGGTCAGCTGTAAGCTCGTTGAACTTAGCCTGTGTAAGAGTAAGGTCAAGGTGCTTGGGAACGCCTGTAGCGTCAACTGTGATGAAAGGAATGTTTATATTTGTTGTAGTTGTGGAAGAAAGCTCAATCTTAGCCTTTTCAGCTGCGTCCTTTAAACGCTGATAAGCCATTTTATCCTGTGAGAGGTCAACTCCGTCGGACTTCTTGAACTCGTCAACAATCCAGTTGATTATACGCTGGTCGAAATCGTCACCGCCGAGACGGTTGTTACCTGCTGTTGCAAGTACCTGCTGAACGTCCTCGCCCATTTCGATAATGGAAACGTCGAATGTACCGCCGCCCAGGTCGTATACCATAACAATCTGCTCTTCTTCCTTGTCGATACCGTAGGAAAGAGCGGCTGCTGTAGGCTCGTTGATGATACGCTTAACTGTAAGACCTGCAATCTGTCCTGCGTCCTTTGTAGCCTGTCTCTGAGCGTCTGTGAAGTATGCAGGAACTGTGATAACAGCTTCTGTTACTGTCTCGCCGAGGTAAGCCTCTGCGTCAGCCTTGAGCTTCTGGAGAACCATTGCAGAAATTTCCTGAGGTGTATAGTTCTTGCCGTCGATAGTTACCTTATAATCAGTACCCATGTGTCTCTTGATAGAAGAAACTGTTCTGTCGTGGTTTGTGATTGCCTGTCTCTTAGCCACCTGACCTACAAGACGCTCACCGTTGTTTGTGAAAGCAACAACAGAGGGAGTTGTTCTTGCGCCTTCGCTGTTGGGGATAACTACTGCGTTACCGCCCTCAACAACGGCTACGCATGAGTTTGTAGTACCAAGGTCAATACCAATAATTTTTGACATAATAATCATCCTCCGATTAGATATATACATAAAATATTTGTTTATGCTTGAATTATAATTCCGACATTCTGTCGGTAGACTGCCAAAGGCAGTTCCTACAATATTAATTATGCACTATGCATTTAATTAGTCTTTTGCTACTGCAACCATAGCGGGACGGATAAGCTTATCGCCCATAACATAGCCTTTCTGGAATACTGCACATACGTGGTTGTCAGCGTAGTCCGTACCGGCTGTCTGCTGAATTGCGTTGTGGAAATTGGGGTCAAATTCTGCTCCGAGAGCTTCAATCTCGGTAACGTTCATCTTTGCCAGGAATTCCTTTAACTGATTGAATATCATCACCATGCCGTTTTTGAAGTTTTCATCGGCACACTCGAATTCCAGTGAACGCTCATAGCTGTCAACAACGGGGAGAAGCTCCTCTATGCACTTCGCGGAAGCGTTTGCGTAAGTATCTGACTTCTCGCGGGCTGTACGCTTGCGGAAATTATCGTACTCGGCGTAAAGGCGGACATACTTTTCGTTTGCCTCCTCCAGCTTTTCTTCAAGGTCTGCAACCTGAGCTGCTGCATCGTTGTATTCGCTTACAGCGTCGTCCTCGTCAGTTGTTTCAACGGGAGCTTCCTGCTCTGCCGTTTCCTCTGAAAGTTCTTCGTTTTCCAGAATTTCTTCTTTAATCTGTTCAGTCATTGCTGCTCCTTTCCGCAGAATCGTTTATTATAACGGTATCTGCATCTGTATTATCATCCTCTGACATAAGAGCAGTTATCTTATGGGTGAGGTATTCAATATAAGGAATAATTTTTTTGTAGTCCACACGCATAGGTCCTATAACTCCGAGAGAACCTGCGTCCCTGCCTTTTTTGCGGTATTTCGATACTATCATGCTTGAATTGCCGATAGCGAAATTCCCGTCTGCACCGAATTTTACCTGTATGCCGCTGAATGAATCCTCCAGCAAGTCGGTAAGCTCGTTTTTATGCTGTATAAAGCGGACTACTTCCATTTTATCCAGCTCGTCGCAGGAGAGGAGTTTTTCGCTTCCGCTGACGGTAAGATGCTGCTGTCTCAAATCCTCGGAAAGCTCGCATATGCCCTTTACAAGCGGCGAAAGACTTACCATATACGCGGAAACGGCGGTTATCATCTTATCAAGCATTTCCTCGGAAAGTTCTTCAACTGAAACTCCGCTGAGGTTTTCGTCGATGTACTTTGTGAAGAAATCAAGCTGTTCGTGGCTAAGGTCGAATTCAAGTCTGCAAGCCTTGTTCTTTATACTTCCATTAGAGGTAATAAGGAGTATGACATACAGCCTTTTTCCTGTGGGGATAACTTCAACCTTTGAGATAACTGAGAATCGCGGTGCTGAATCCGTTACAACTGCGGCGCACTGAGTAAGTTCTGTAAGCGCGGCGGCGGCGTTCTGGATAAGCAGTTCTTCGGGAGTATTTTCATCGCCGAGAAGCTCATCAAGTCTCAGCTGTTCTTCTACAGGCAGTTCGGGGAGCGTCATAAGCTCGTCAATATAAAGCCTGTAGCCCTGATAGGTGGGGATTCTTCCTGCTGATGTGTGAGGCTGTTCGAGATATCCAAGCTGTTCAAGCATTGCCATATCGTTGCGGACTGTTGCGGCAGATACTTTTATATGTTCAAGCTTTGATATTGCCTTTGAGCCTACGGGCTCGCCTGTTCTTATATACTCGTCAACTACTGCTGCAAGAACTTTCAGTTTTCTGTCGTCCACTATGATACAGCCTCCTTTCCTTTAGCATTAAAGGTCTTAGTGTGTTAGCACTCATTCTCTCTGAGTGCTAATATTAATTTACCACTATTATGAGCATTTGTCAAGGGGTTTATTCATTGTTTGGTGATTCAGACTAATTTCAACATTGTTAATCTTACGTTTTGTATAGATTTGCTATACGTTTACGCGAAAAAACAGGCGGATTGGAAAATCCGCCTGTGCAGTATAATTGTTTATTCTATTCCCTTTGCAAGAGCTGTTTTTATAGCAACTGCATCTTCAACAGTTAAGCCGTCACCTGTGGAATCGGCGTTGAAAAGTCCCTGCGTTGATAAGCCATATTTGTCGGGATTTCCCAATGCCTGCAATATTGCTGTGGAATCGGCGATTGTGTACTTCCGGTCGCAGTTTGCGTCGCCGTTTAAATAATTTATTCCTGTAGATTGGAAGTCTGCATTTGCTAAGTAATTAGACTGGTTGGAAGCAAGTGTTTCGGTATTGATAGTCACATTATAATTTTCGACAAAATATTTGTAACAGCCAAGCTTTTCAATATCTGTTATATCCTCGGGAAATTCCAACGTACCGTTTTCATTAAGAACGGCTCTATATTTTTCCTTGAGCATATCATGGGGAGCAGTTTCATATATTTCAGTAAGGCGTGTCTGATATTCTTGTTTTTCATTATACCACAATACACCGTCAATTGAATTAAATGAATTATAACCGTCTTTGAACATGGTATCCAAAAATCGTCTGTTTGCAAATTGGGAGTGTATATATTCTATCGTGTATTTTTCTTCAACAATTGAATATGCTTTTTCAGCTATCATATAATTTAATTCGTGGTCTTCATCTGTAAAGGTGATATTAATTCCATAGTAATCATCAGAAAAAGGATTAATGAGTTTTATTTCAACATTATCCTCATAACCAAGTTCGGATTCCAGCATATTGATAATTTGCTCACAATCATCAGAATCAATATCTAAACGTAAAGTAACAAAATCTTTGTCTAAAATTTCTATTTTGTAATATGAAAAATCGGAGGTGGTTTCACCCTGTATCCAGACGTTTTTCACATTTGAATCGGTGAGTATATCGTTAAGCAGTTCTGTCAGTTCGGGGGCAGGTGTTAGGTTTTTATTATAGCTTTCTATGCGGGCATTGTAACTTTCTGAACCCTCTGTATTCTGTACAAGTATTGCAGTGCTGTTCATCAAAGAAATTGTTGGAAATGTCATAACTGCCGCAAGGATAGTTGAAATTATTCTTTTTTTCATAAAATTTCCTCCTTTTTAAATTATATTAATTATGCATATTAAAATTGTTAATTCATCGGAATCACCTCATAGAAATAGCGGAATAACAAAACTTTCCTTACTTACATTATAATACAAGCTGTATTAACTGTCAATAAAAATATTCCACGAAATTCCATACTGTTTTTTATGCAAAATATGCTTTATTTTTGCTTTCATATATTATACTTTATTTTTTGTCAAATCTCGCAGTAAAAATATATATTTTTTTATTTTAACTGAATTTTCTGCGCAAAATCTGAAAATTACCATAAATTATCCTTGACTATATCCAAAACATATGATAAAATATATATTGGTGTCTTTTAGACTTCCGCAATAGGGAACCTCTAAAAACCTCCCTCACGGCGAACTTTCTATGACAAATATCATTTACTGCGTTGCCAAACCTTGCAATACACAAAGTATTACTGCGGTTTGTCGCCTTGTAACTGATATTTGTCATGTACGAAATCTCGCGCGTGTTCCGTTTTTTAGAGAACCCCAATAATTATTTCCAAGGAGAAAAACAATGGGTAAGTATTTTGGTACTGATGGATTCAGAGGAACTGCAAACGAAAATCTTACAGCCGACCACGCTTTTAAAGTAGGACGTTTCATCGGCTGGTATTATAATGAACTTAAAAAACAAAAGGGTGACGATACTCCTGCAAGAATCGTTATTGGTAAGGATACACGCCGTTCAAGCTATATGTTTGAATATTCACTGGTTGGCGGAATCACTGCTTCCGGTGCTGACGCGTATCTGCTTCATGTTACTACAACTCCCTCTGTTGCATACATATCAAGAGTTGACAGCTTTGACTGCGCTGTTATGATTTCCGCAAGCCACAACCCATATCACGACAACGGCTTGAAGCTTATCAACGGAAACGGCGAGAAAATGGAGGACGAGGTTATTGACCTTATCGAAGCATATCTGGACGGAGAGCTTGAAGTTTTCGGTCAGAAGTGGGATGAGCTCCCCTATGCGAAAAATGAGAAAATCGGACGCTCTGTTGACTACGTTTCAGGAAGAAACCGCTATATCGGCTATCTTATCTCCCTCGGTGTTTACTCTTTCAGAGGTAAGAAAATCGGTCTTGACTGCGCTAACGGTGCGGCATGGTCTATTGCAAAGGCTGTATTTGAGGCTCTCGGCGCGGAGACCTACATTATAAATGCTGCTCCAAATGGCGTAAATATCAACGAAAATGCTGGTTCTACGCATATTGAAGTGCTCCAGAAATTCGTTCTTGAAAAGGGACTTGACGCAGGCTTTGCCTATGACGGTGACGCTGACCGCTGTCTCTGCGTTGACGAAAAGGGTAATGTTGTTACAGGCGACCATATCCTTTATATCTATGGTAAGTACATGAAAGACCGCGATAAGCTTGTGAATAACACTGTTGTTGCTACTATTATGTCAAACTTCGGTCTGTTCAAGGCTCTTGATGAAGCTGGTATCGAATACGCTAAAACAGCTGTAGGCGATAAGTACGTTTATGAATACATGAAAGAGCATGAATGCTGTCTCGGCGGCGAGCAGTCAGGTCATATCATTTTCTCAAAATATGCTTCAACAGGTGATGGTATTCTCACCAGCCTCAAGATTATGCAGGCTCTTATTTCCAAGAGTGCAACTCTCAGCGAGCTTGCGGCTCAGATGCCTGTATATCCTCAGGTGCTTGAAAATGTAAAGGTTACTGATAAGGCTGCTGCTCAGAATGACCCTGATGTAAAGGCCGCTGTAGCAAAGGCTTCCGCAGAACTTGGCGATACAGGCCGTATGCTTGTGCGTGAAAGCGGTACAGAGCCCATTGTGCGCGTTATGGCTGAGGCTGAAAGCGAGGAAGTTTGTAAAAAATACGTTGACAGTGTTGTTGATGTACTCAAGGCAAAGGGATACGTCATATAAAAGGTATATCCACAGTATCTGTACTAAAAAAATTTTGCAAATTTTTCTGCGATTAAGCAGATTGCCGAAAAAACAGGTGGGATTTAATTTCCTATTGACTTTTTTTCGGCAAAGTGATATCATTATAATGATATGCTGATAATCAAATATACTGATTATCAGCCGCATTAATGAAAGGGAATCTCTGAAAACCTCCCTCATGGCTGAATTTCTGTGACAACTATCATTTGCTTCATTGTCAAACCCTGCAACTGATAGTTGTCATATACGAAACTTCACTCGTGTTTCGGTTTTAGAGAACCCCTGAAAATTATCAGGAGGTTAAAATGTCAAATCAGGAAAATCGTAATCTTAATATTACAATTAATAATCCCGAAGACGAGAACCGCGTAATTCTCTCTTTTGGTACTCTTATGAAAAAGCTGAAAAAGTATTTTCTTCTGTGGGTTATTATTGCCTGCGTTCTTGTAGTCGTTGCTATCGGATATTCTGTGATAACTACTCAGATAAACAAGGCGCCCCTTACAGCTCTCGTAAGCTTTTCCTACAGCGGTGTTGAAAAAGGTCTTGACCCTAATGGTATGAAGTTCGACGTAAACAGCATCAAGAATCCCGAAGTTATTGAATCTGCTCTTACTGAACTGGGATATGACCTTGATAAGCTGGAAATTATCAGAAGAAGTATTACTTTCAAGGGACAGCGTCCAAAGGATATCATTGATAGACTCACTACATACGATCGAGTTCTTGATGAAAGCGGAAGTATCAGCGCGGCTGAAAGAATCCTTGAAACTACTTACTATCCTACACAGTATACAGTTTCATTTGATTACAACGAAACAGAATTTTCCGATGAGGAGGCTGTAGCTGTTTTCAATGAGATTCTCAGTAATTACACAGATTACTTCTATGAGAAGTATGGATATAACGAAAATCTCGGAAGTGCTGTATCAGCTATTTCTTATACTGACTATGACTATGCAGAGGCGCTTGATGTGTTCGACAGCAGCCTCAATACTCTCAGAAGATATGTTTATGACCTTGCAAGTTCAGACCAGACACGTTTCCGTTCAACTGTTACAGGTTATACATTTGATGACCTCTATTCAGCTCTTGGTACTGTAAAATCTATCGACCTGGATATGATTTCCTCATACATTGCAATAAACAATCTTACAAAGGATAAGGATGCTTCTCTTGCATACTATGAGTTCCGTATCAAAGCTCTTAATCGTGATAAAGCTGAGCTTGAAGAAGAACTCAAGGCTTATGAGGACGCTATTAAGGCTTATGAAAAAGATCAGGTAATCGTTTTCGGCGGCGCTGAGGAAACAAATACACAGACAAGTATCGCTTCTGAGCAGTATGACAAGATGTTTAATCAGAAGAATAATACCGCAGTATCCCTTGCATCTGTAAAGCAGCAGATTAATTACTACAAGGAAAGACAGCAGGCTCTTAAAAATAATTCCGTTGGTTCAAGTTCTATGAATGCAAAGGTTGAAGAGGACCTTGCCGCTCTTAATGATAAGATAAACAGTCTTGTTCAGCTGGTTTATGATACATCTGAGGATTATTATAAGAACGTAACATTCAGAAATGCTTACAATATCCTTGTCCCTGCCGCAAACACATCGACAGATAAGATTTCAAGAATCGTAAAAAATACAATCTTCCCTGCTATTATACTTGAAGCGATTGCAATCATGATTTATTTTGCAGTTTCTATCATTCAGGCTCTTGTGAGCGATAACCGTAAGGCTAAGAAGCTTGCGCTTGCTGAGGGTAAAGATGATGACGACGATGATGAAGATGACAGCGATGACGATGATAATGACGTAAAGGAAGAAATTAAGGCAGAAAAGAAGAATAACGACAAAAAGAAAAAATAAAAATTACCGCCCTGTCAGCTAATGACAGGGCGGTTCAGTTTTATACTTTATCCTTTTGCTTGAATAGCAGCGATGCTCCAAGACCTGCAAGCAGTGCCGCTGTTATGCCTGCTGCGGACGCTGTAAGTCCTCCTGTGAATATTCCGATGAATCCGTCTTTGTCAACGGCTTTACGGATTCCCTCTGCAAGCAGATGTCCGAATCCTGTGAGAGGAACAGACGCTCCTGCACCTGCAAAATCTGCAAGCGGCTTGTATATGCCTATAGCCGAAAGGATAACTCCTGCTACTACAAATCCTGTCAGTATACGGGCAGGAGTAAGCTTTGTGAAATCTATCAATAACTGTCCTATAGCACAGATAATTCCGCCTACAAGAAAGGCTTTTAAAAGTTCCGTTATCATTATATCCTCCTGAGTTCAAGCAGATGCGCTATTGTCGGTATGGATTCCCCCTGCTGTACCGACATTGCCGACATCAATGCTCCTGTTGCGATAAAAAGGATCTTTTTCAGTGAGCCCTGTTCAAGCATAGGCAGGAAATATCCGCACAATACGCTTGCAGAACAGCCGCATCCCGAACCGCCGCAATGGGTATCCTGAGTATCCTTGTCGAATATCATTTCGCCGCAGTCCTTGTGAACAGATGATATATCATATCCCTGTTTTGCCATAAGTTCAATGAGAAGCTGACTGCCGAGAATTCCAAGGTCTCCTGTTACAATAGCGTCAAAATCTGTGGGAGCTGAGTTTGTTGCTTCAAAATAACGGCATAAAACTCCCATAGCCGCAGGAGCCATAGCTGCGCCCATATTTGAGATATCTGTTATATCCATATCGGTAATTTTTCCCACGCAGGCGCTGTATACAGCGATATTTCCTTTGTCTGCGGAAACTATTGCAGAGCCCGAGGCAGTACAGGTCCACTGAGCTGTGGGAGTTCGCTGACCGCCGTAGGAGAGAGGCGCGCGGAATTGCCTTTCTGCTGTTGAAAAATGGGAGGAGGTAACTGCGGCACTTCGTTTTGCGGCTCCGCTGTCTGTCAGCAATGAGGCGGCAATTAAACTTTCTGCCATGGTGGAACACGCGCCGTAAAGTCCCATAAAGGGAATTTCAAGCTGTCTCAAACCGTATGATGAGCCTGTACATTGATTAATCAGATCGCCTGCGCATATAATATCAATATCCTCTTTTGTGAGATTTGCTTTGCGGACTGCAAGAGATACGGCTTCAAGCTGAAAACGGCTCTCAGCCTGTTCCCATGTTTTCTGTCCGAAATGGCTGTCAGTTACAACTTTGTCGAAAAAATCACCCATAGGGCCGCTGCCCTCTTTTTCGCCGACTACAGCGGCAAAGCTTTCAATTTTAGGGGGCGTATCAAAAAGAAATACTCCCCTTGCTAAATTTTGTGGCATTGTATCACTTCCTTTGTGGGTATTGTTTACTGAATTTTGAAAAATATTCATACGTTCCATAAAGCTATAAATAAATTGACAACCACAGACAGATATGATATAATATATAATGGTGTAGTATCCATTATCTCTTATTTTTGAAGAAATAAAAAACAGGCGGAAAATCCGCCTGTAAGTATGAGATATGAATTATTAATATCCGCGGTCGTTTTCGGTAGCGTGATATTTCGCACGGGTTCTTGCAATGCTTTCCTCGCTTCGCTTGATGAGATTGAGCAGTGATGATGAATACTGTGCATAATCCTTTTGCAGCGTTGAGGTTGTTATGTAAAGCGTATCGAAATTATCAACGCAGTCGTTGCCGTCAAGGGAAATACCGCTGGAAGCCGCCTTTATATCTGCCTCACTCATGGAGATAATAGCATTTGAGCTGTCATTTGCTATAACCTTAGGTATGCGGAAAAGCTTCTGGTCGTTGTGTGGATTTGCGTTGTATACAATACGGAAAAGCTTGTATACCGACAGCATAAGATAAGAGGAAACCTCTTTAATCAGCGTAATACTGCCTGCTTTCTGGGCAAGGCTGAACAGCAGACTGATAGAATTATTGATGATTCTTCTGTTGAAGTTGATAATCTCAGGCGATGGCATTTTCAGTGTGTTGTTTCCGTCATCATCGGGAATATCCTCAATAGTTATGATTTTTCCCTCTGGTTCGGGAGTACGTCCCAACAGGTAATCGCAGGAAACGTTGTAGTAATCAGCAATTTTTACAAGGAAGTTAAGTCCGCATTCTCTGATACCCTTTTCGTAGTGGGAAAGAAGAGCTTGTGATATTCCTAAATCTGCGGCAGCCTGCTTCTGACTGATGTGGCGTTCCTTTCTCTGTAATGTGATAATACGTGCGAAATCAGAATTCATAAAATAAGTCCTCCGGTATAATAAATATGATGAGATACAATCTGTATAATAAATGCTACTTATATTATAATACAAAGTGTATAATAAGTAAATAGGATGAATAAATAAAAATACATATAGTTTGAAAAATAATTTTGTTTAAAAATACTATATATCCGCTAGGGAGTGTGTCAAAATGAAAGGTTACAGAATAAGCATTATCCGTCACGGAATGACGGATGCAAATGAAAAAGGTATATATATCGGCTCAACTGATATGCCACTTTCCGCAAAAGGCTCTGCGGAGCTTGCGGCAAAAATGGACGAGTTTGAATATCCGAGAGTGCACAGGGTTTATTCCTCTCCACTGAGACGATGCATTGAAACGGGAGAAATTCTCTTTCCCGATACGGAAATTGTAATTGCTGATGATATGAGAGAGCTGAATTTCGGCAAATTTGAGGGAAAATCCGTTGATGAGCTTGTAAACCGTGAGGATTATAAGGCATGGCTGGGCGGCAAAAGAGATGCAAGACCACCGGAGGGTGAAAGTCTGGAGGAAATGACAGCAAGAACCTTTTCAGCGCTCCATAATATAATTATGGATATGATGAATAACGGTCTTACTCATTGTGCGCTGATTACCCATGGCGGTATAATATCAAATCTGCTGACGGGATTTGGTCTGCCTAAATATGACCCGAAATATCTCAACGCTCCCTGCGGCGAGGGTTTTGACCTTATGGTAACAGCACAGATGTGGCTTAATTCGCAGGCATTTGAAATTCTGGGATATTGTCCTTATAATAGGTAGTAGCCTTTAGCTGTTAAATTGCGGCATATAAAGGGAACCTCTAAAAGCTAATGGCTAAAGGCTAAAAGCTGATAATGTATATTTTTCCTTGTAATGCTCATAATATCCCTGTAGAAAGGGTGGTATTATGAAAATTCGGGAGCTTACAGGCTATTCGCGGAAAATGATAAAGGGAAAACGCACGGAGCTTTTTCTCATATGCCTTTTGCCTATCGGTACGGAGCTTTTTCTCCGCACTGCCGAGGCCGCGCTGTACAGCCTTATGCTCTATTTCGGAAATATACAGTCCATTGAGCTTTTCACGGGAAGAAATATGGAGCAGGCTGTCCTCTCGGTGCTTTTTTCCCTGCTGAGATGCCTTATAATGCCGCCTCTCTGGTGCGGACTTGCGGCAAGACTTATGATGTTTGCCGAGGGAAAAAAAGAATCTCCCTCATTTTCTGATATGCTTTTAAGCGGAAAATTTATTGTCAGGACAATATCAGCCTCATTATTCGTAAGGCTTATATCAGCGATACTTCTTCTGCCCTGTATTGCGGCAATTTCTTATGCCGTGTATACTCTCTCCGACGGCGCGGAGGGTGCGGAGTTCTTCATGGCGGTAAATCTCATAGCTGTGGGAATTGCCCTTGGAATATACTGGGCGGCGGTGCGTCTCAGTCTTACGGCTGTCCCCTTTTTGCTGTGGAGATACCGCAGACTTTCTGCGGCTAAGGTAGTATTCCTGTGTTTACGCTTTATGCGCCAGCGGAGGAAGCTCCCCTTTATGCTGATTCTGACCTATCTGCCACCTATACTGACTATTGCGGCGGCACCATATTTTATACCCGAATGGGCGGCGGCATATGCTGTCAGTATATCAATTTTTCTCAAGGAGGATGAATCCGCTGATGAGCGAGCTTATATTTGCGGTGGATACAGAAAATCCACGGCAGCTGAAAAATTATCTTCGGGAAAGCTGCGGCGTTTCGGCAGGCTTGCTAAGAAAGCTCAGGAATAGCGGCGGAATCGCCGTAAACGGAATTGCCGCACGTACTGTAGATACAGTGAAAAAAGGCGATATAATCACTCTCACGGAAAAGGACGAAAGCGCAATTGAGCCGAATCCCCTGCTGAATGTCCCAATAGTATTTGAAAATGAGGCTGTTGTAGTATTTGATAAGCCTTCGGGTATGCCTGTTCATCCCTCTGTGCGCCACAGAGATGATACCCTTGCGAATTCCTTTGCGGCAAGATATCCGAATCTTACTTTCCGCGCGGTAAATCGCCTTGACAGAGATACCTCGGGACTTTGCCTTGTTGCAAAAAATTCCCACAGCGCGAATATTTTGCAGGGTGAAACGCATAAAATATACTATGCCGCAGTTCAGGGCAGTACTGCGGATTCGGGAACAATTGACGCTCCCATTGCAAGAATGGCGGAAAGTATAATAATACGCTGTGTCCGCGCAGACGGGCGGCGCGCTGTTACCCACTATAAAAAAATCGCGGAGAATAACGGACATTCCCTCCTTGAAATTGACCTTGAAACAGGACGAACACATCAGATACGTGTTCATTTCAGCCATATCGGTCATGCTCTTGCAGGGGACGACCTCTACGGAGGAAGCCGCGAAAAAATAGCAAGACAAGCTCTCCACTGCGGAAAAATGAGCTTTGTCTGCCCTCTTACAAAAGAAAAAATAACAGTTGAAGCTTCCTTGCCAAAGGATATTGCAGAGCTTCTGGAACAGAAAGGAAATAATAAAATGGAAAAGATTGCAAGCTTTCAGGTTGACCACACAAAATTCGGCGTAGGTATGTACATATCGAGAATTGACGGCGATGTTATAACCTACGATGTGCGCATGGTAAAGCCGAATGGGGGTACTTATATTTCAAATCCCTCACTTCACACAATTGAGCATCTTTTTGCCACATATGCGCGAAACAGCGAATACAGCGACAGTATTATCTATGTCGGACCTATGGGCTGCCGTACAGGCTTTTATCTGCTGACAAGAAACGATATGACAGGGGCACAGGCTATCGCCCTTGTAAAAGCGGCATATGCCTTTATTGCGGAATTTGACGGCGTTATCCCCGGACTTTCTGAAATCGAGTGCGGAAATTACCTCGAACATGACCTTGAATCAGCTAAAAAGGACGTTCTGCCCCTTTTAAACTGCCTCGAAAATTATACAGAGGAAATGCTTAATTACGAATATCACTTTTAAAGCAATACCGCACAGAGCTTGTACGAAAGATGCAAGTAGATTTCGTGCAAAGCCGTCAGGCGGGCTTGTGCGGTGTTGCCTTAAGCGTGTGAAAAATACGGACACGGCATGCCGTGTCCGTACAGATTATAGATTGAGGAGAGTGCTTGATATTGAATTTTCTGCGAAATATCGGCAGATTTATAGTAGGACTGTTTGTCAGAAGCGGTCTTTGCGTTTTTAAATTTCTGGCGGCTGTATTTCTTGCGGTCATCAGTACTATCGGCTTTGTGTTTTCTGAAATATTCGGATTATTCAAGGCTCTTGGCAGAGGTATCGCTCTTGTCTGGCGAAGCTTTACGGAATCTTTCCGGAGCAGAGTACAGCTTTCAAATGAGCTTACAAGAGATATCCGCAAAGCTAAAAAAGAGGGCGGAAAAGTCTACCGCGATTCTATCCTGAAATTTATCGGCTCGTTTTTCTTCGGCGAGGACGGTGTGGTTTATACCGCTTTCAACTATATCCTCCCCATTGTCTGCATTGCCTTTACTGTGGGAATTATCAGCTACGGTACAGGACGAAAATACGGAATTGCTGTGGATTACAACGGCAAGAGAATTGGTATAATATCTGCAGAGGCTGATTTTGCAAGAGCTGAGCAGGATGTTCTTCAGCGAATATCCTACGCTGAGGGCAAAGAGGCTGTTGACCTTTCTGCCGAGTTTTCCGTTTGTGTAATGACCGACAGTGATAAGGTGATATCTGCTTCCGAGCTTGCGGACGAAATGCTTGAGGCTTCCGATGAGGAACTTATCGAGGCTTACGGTATCTACATTGACGGCGAATTTGCAGGCGCTGTAAACGACAAGAAAAAGGTTCAGCAGGAACTTGATAAGGCGCTTCTGGACTACAAGCCTGACGGCATTGTCAAGGAAGTAACATATGCAAACAAAATCGAATATACAAAGGGAATCTATCTTCTCAGCAGTCTGCGCGATGAAGCTGACGCTGTAAGACAGCTGACATCCACAAAGGAGCGAAAGCGCGTTTATATCGTTCAGCAGGGTGAAACAACACTTGACATAATCAGAAAATTCGGTATGAAAGTGGACGATTTCAACAAACTGAATCCCAAAGCGGAAGCAGGTCTGATTCCCGGACAGCTGCTCAACGTAACCGAAACAGAGCGTTTTCTGCCAATCCGCTATATCTGCGAAACCGAAACCCTTACGTTCCTTGACTACGAAACAGTTGAGGTTGAAACAAGTGCGCTGAATGTGGGAATCCGTGCTGTTCTTACAAAGGGTGAGCGCGGCGAAAAGGTAAGTAATATTGAAATTACCTATGTTGACGGAATTGAGCAGTCCAGAAATGTTATCAGCAGTACCATTACGAAGGCTCCCGTTGTGGAGACTATAGGCATAGGAACTTATTCCGCAATGCCTGATGACCCTCAGGCTGTATACTTTGGCTCTCCAATGACAGGTACAGGACAAATGGGCTGGCCTCTTGACGGCGGTTGGGTAAGTGACGCATTTATCAGTGACCGTAATCACAAGGGTCTGGATATAGCTGCTCCGGAGGGTACGGAGATTTATGCCGCAGAGGAAGGTCAGGTTGTATCGGCAGGCTGGAACTCAGGCGGTTACGGAAATGTTGTTATGATTGAACATCCTGATGGCTATGCTACTGTTTACGCTCATATGATTCTGGTATACGCCGTTGAGGGACAGTATGTCACCAAAGGTCAGCTTATCGGATTTGTTGGAAATACGGGAAATTCTTTTGGTAATCATCTGCATTTCGAGGTGCGCTATCAGGGAATATGCCTTGACCCTGCAGGCTTCCTCAATACTATGAATATGACACGGGATATGAAAAAAGAGGATGAGATTGAGGGATAGGCAGGATTTTTCGAAAAAATCTTGACAAGGGACTTTTAATATGATATAATCATATTGTAAAGCAAATATGTAGTGGCGTTGATACCACGCAAAAAAATCCCCCGAAGCTGCTACTTCGGGGGATTTTCGACGTTTATGAAAAAATGAATACTATAGGCTAATGGCTAAAAGCTAAAGACTAAGTCTGTTGTCAAAATGCACATAAATTTACGGAGTTTGATATTAAAGTTCTACAAAGGAATTTCTGGTAAAGCTTGCAATTATTATATAAATATGGTATAATAAATAACGTTGAGTATGGTGTGAAAACACCTTGCCAAGAAGATATGCGTTGAAGCGGAAGGTTGCTGGCGGTTTGTCAGGTAATTTCCGTGGAGTATGTCCGATTTCAAACCGGGCGAAAGGGATAATGGACACAGTTTGTGTAATTGCTTACGGTGCAGCTTGCGAGTGCGCCTATAGGCTCTTTTTGTGTCCGCGAAACCATGTCTGCTCGAAAATAGAAGAAATTTTCGAGTTTTTTTATCAGTCAGGGCATGAAACACGCGGCGACGTGTGATATCCCTCGAAACGTCCTCAAAAATATTCAAGGAGGCGAAAATAATGGCAGTCAACGAGAAAATCAGATTCAAGATCAAGGGTTACGATCACGCTACAGTTGATATTGCTGCTGCAAAGATTGTTGAGGCAGCTAAGAGAAGCGGTGCAAGAGTTTCAGGACCTATCCCGCTCCCTACAAACAAGGAGATCGTTACTATCCTCCGTGCTACTCACAAGTACAAGGATAGCCGTGAGCAGTTCGAAATGAGAACTCACAAGAGACTCATCGATGTTCTTCGTCCTACAGAGAAGACAACTGCTGCTTTTGATAAGCTTGAAATCCCTGCTGGCGTAGACGTTGTAATGGAAATCAAGTAATTACAACTTGCCCCGAAATACCGTGTGGGAAACGGAATGGCGGTAGTCCGCCGGTCATGTTGGTAAGACCTTTATCAACCAATAACCTACAAGGAGGAAATGAAAATGCAGAAAGGCATTATCGGTAAGAAGATCGGTATGACTCAGATCTTCGACGAAGCAGGAAAAGTTATTCCTGTAACAGTAATCGAAGCCGGCCCCTGTGTTGTTGTTCAGAAGAAGACTGTTGAAAACGACGGTTACGCTGCACTTCAGCTCGGCTACGGCGACGTAAAGGTTCAGAGAGTTAATAAGCCTATGAAGGGTCACTTCGACAAGGCTGACGTGGCTTGCAAGAAGACTCTTAAAGAGTTCAGACTTGATGACTGCGACGCTCTCAATGTTGGTGACATCGTAAAGGCTGATACTTTTGCAGTTGGCGATTCAATTGATGTAATCGGCACAAGCAAGGGTAAGGGCTTCCAGGGTGCTATCAAGCGTCACAATCAGCACAGACTTAAGGAAACTCACGGTTCAGGTCCTGTTCACAGACAGGCAGGTTCCATGGGTGCTTGCTCCTCACCTTCCAGAATCTACAAGGGTAAGGGCATGGCAGGTCACATGGGTGCTGAGCAGGTAACTGTTCAGAATCTTGAAGTAGTTAAGATAGACGCAGAAAACAATCTCATCGCCATCAAGGGTGCGGTTCCCGGTCCTAAGGGCGGAATCGTTTATATCGTTGACAGCGTTAAGGCTTAAGGAAGGAGGAAACGTATATGTCTACAATTTCAGTATTTGATATGGCTGGAAA
>JAFXDK010000101.1 GCA_017521805.1 Ruminococcus sp.
ACAACAATCTGCATTGCCATTGACGAGTCGAGATGGATGTGCGAAAACTGTAAGCGACTGACCGAGAAAGATAAGAAGGAACTGATGGAGGGATGCGATTATCAGAACGATCTGATTACCATGCTCACGGCAATCACCTTCGACCGCTTTGGAGTGATCCGTGATTCCCTCTACGACAGAGATGAAAATGGCGAATACTTCTTTGGAATTCCCAAGGGCAACAAACTCGAAGTTTATCTGCTGACCTCACCGGAAGATCTGTACGAATACCTTGCTGAGGAAAGTAAAGGGTTCAGTTTGATTGCAATGAAAGTACACTCATAAATTTTCGAAAGCTATTGCAAATTGATCGGGAGTATGATATAATATAGAAAAAGTAACACCAAGCGGGTGACAGTTTGAGTACTGAAAAGCATGGAAATACGTCAAAAAACGAAGTGATCAATTTCGTCACGTATTGACATAATGAAACTGAACCCGATTTTTTTCGGGTTCTTTTTTGCATATTTGAAAGGAGACATTATGACTACGGAAATAATCGCTATTGCATTGGCTGTTATTATACTTGCAGTGCTGACTATAACGACATTCATCACTACAGGAGATACTAAAAAACTGAAAAAGAAATTGCCGATTATAACCTGTATATGCATAGGTGTTTCCGCTTTGCTGACAATTCTTGATATATCAAATATTCTCAGCTGCGGCGGATATAAACTGCTCCCTATGTGGTGCACGCTGTTCGGGATAGTTCTGATACTGTTTATGCAGTTCGGCAAAAAGATACCCGAAAAATTCAAAAGGACAACCCGTTTTTCAGTTCGTACTCTCGCTGTATGCACATTTCTGGAGCTGTTGGTTTTCAATTTCAACTCCGCACATCTTTCATTCGGTAACTACACCGAAACAGTTCTGGATATAAACACTGCCACAGTTGAAAATTTCGATACCGCCACCGGAACGAATATTGAGGGCGGCACATCATCTATCGAATTCAAGGGAGTTAATATGCCCGTTGGTACTGTAAGCTTTGAGACCGCATCAGATACAAAGGGATATGTAAATCTCAATATAAGCATGACCGATGAAACGCACAGCGCATATTACAGGGAAAATATCGCTTCTGCTCAGGTTATTGACTACAACAGACGCAGCGAAACAGTCCCCTGCAATTTCTCAGGAACGGTTTACGATATAAAATTTACATTTGATACCAATATTGACGAAACCGTAACTCTGACCTCTATCACTCTGAATAAACCTATAAAACTACATTTCTCATTTGTGCGATTCTTTTTCTTCTTTCTCGGGGCTGTATTTATTCATCTCCTTTCCTCTTCTGAATTTTTCAAGCGCAGTTATGGCGAAAACCGCAGGGGAATTACTGTTATTGCGCGGATATTCCTGATTTTGCTCATTGCAGTTTCTTTCTGGATTTCATATGCTTCAAGAGGAGGAAGCTACAGTATCTTAGAAGATTTCAATTCCACTGAGGGAAATCAGATTACTCAGGATATTGTTGACGCTTTTGCTGACGGCAAGGTAACAATGAATGAAGAAATGAACGAGAGTCTCCTTGCTCTTGAAAATCCGTATGATAAAAGCCAGCGTGAAGCTGAACAGATAGGCTATTATCTCTGGGATCACCTGCTTTTTGAGGGGGAATATTACTCCTACTACGGTATTGCTCCTGTTCTTACGCTATTCCTCCCTTATCATCTCATGACAGGCTACTATTTCCCGTCGGTATGGGCTGTATGGCTGTTCGGCGCATTTGGAATGTATTTCCTTGCTAAATTCTATTTCTGCTTTATAAATAAATTCTTCCGCAATACACGTTCATCTCTTGTATTAATGGGATTTATTATATTGGAGCTTTCCAGCGGAATTTTCCTCTGCTATAATGTACCGAATTTCTATGAAATTGCGCAGTCCTCAGGCTTCCTCTGCACAACGGCAGGCGCGTATTACCTTATGCGCTCCAATGTTATCGGTGACGGTAAAATAAGAAACGGCAGTCTTGTCCTTTCTGGTATATGGCTCAGCCTTGCGGTGCTGTGCCGTCCTACTCTTGCGGTATACTGCGTAGCGGCTCTGCTGTTCATATATGCAGGATTAAAAAAGAAAAAGTCCGCTTATACTGAAAAAAGCGGCTCTAAGGTTAAGTATTACACTCCTTACATTCTCTGCGCTGTTCTCCCCTTTGCAGTTATCGGTTCAATTCAGATGATTTACAATTATATGCGTTTCGGCAATCCCTTTGATTTTGGAATCCAGTATTCTCTTACAATCAACGATTTCACATCAACGGAATATCACACGCACCTTGCCGCAATAGGATTTTTCAATTATCTTCTTGCAATCCCGAAATTCAGCAATAACTTTCCATTCCTTACGCATGGAGATGTGTATCTTTTCAATCCTCAGGGATATTATTTCATTGCAACTCATTCTGCAATGGGACTTCTCTGGAAAGCGCTTCCGATTCTTGCATACGGCAAATTCTTAAAAGCATATCGTACCAGCGAAAGCAAGAACAAGAAGCTTTACTCCCTGCTGATTCTTGCAGTATGTATCATATGCCCATTTGTAATTATAGCATCAATCTGGGAAAGCGGATATGGCGCAAGATACTGCGTGGACTTCGCATGGCAGATTATTATAGGCGCGCTGATTATTGCATTTGTTATCTACAATAAATGCAGTAAGAATACCCGTGTACACCTCAACAAGCTTATGATAGTTTCAACAGTGATATGTTTCGTCCTCAACTTTGCACATATATACACATGGATGGAACCTGCAACAGAACTCGGGGCAGTATTTCAAGCAGATGTACTTTCATTCGCAAGAATTTTTGAGTTCTGGAGATAAAAATGGGATTCTAAAGGGCATAGCCCTTTAGCAGAGTCAAGAGACAGCGTCTCTTGCAGGGTATGGGACAGCGGCGTGGAGCCCCCGCTGGCATCAATGCAGAGCGAAGCTCTGCGATGCGTTTAAGCGCTCCCTAAAAAGATTATTACATTAAAAGCAAACAGAATCGGTCATTTCAAAAAATATGAAATGACCGATTTTATTATTTTTCTGTTTTTTCTTCAGTTTTCGCAACTGCTTTCTTTTCAGGTTTCTTTTCCGTTTCCTTTACAGGCTTATCAACCGCATATTCAGGCAGATAATCCTCTGTTTCTGTGGAAAGGCTTTTATTTTCAAGAAGATATTCTATAAATTCCTTAAGAAGTGAATACAACACCGCAAATACAGGCACACCCAGTACCATGCCCGCAAATCCAAATAAGCCGCCGCCTACAAGTATTGAGAACAGCACCCAAAAAGCAGATATTCCCGTAGACTGTCCAAGTATCTTCGGACCGATTACATTTCCGTCAAGCTGCTGAATTACAAGTATAAGTATGAGGAACGGTATTACCTGCTTTGGTGCAGCAACAAGCAGCAGCAGTGCGCTCGGTATTGCGCCGATAAATGGTCCGAAAAAGGGAATAACATTTGTAACTCCAACAATAACCGAAATAAGCACAACAAAGTCAAATTTCATAATCGTCATAGCAACAAAGCATAAACAGCCAATAATTATGGAATCAACGATTTTTCCCGATACAAAACCGCTTATAGAGCTGTTTGTCTGCGCGCATATCCTCAGTATGGTATCAGATCCTTTTTTAGGAGCAACTCCATATACAAGCTTTTTCATCTGTGCCTGAAAATGCTCCTTTCCATAAAGGAGATAAACGGCAACTATTATACCAATAAGGATATCTTTTATTGCCACAATAAAGCTAAGTGTACTGTTGGTTATCTTCTTCATAATATCGCCCACTTTTGGAACGATATTATTTACAAATTCCATAAGCGCCGTTTCGATATTTTCAAGCTGATCGCTTACAACTGTCAGCACCTCAGGATATTTCACAAGAAGCGAATCAATCCATTTTTCAAAGTTATTGATATATGTACTGAAATTATTTATAATTGTGGTTATGCTCTCAATAACCTGCGGCAAAATTATAGCTAACAACGCTGAAATTACTGCAAGAAATACAATCATTGCCAGAAACAAGGATATTATTCTTGTCAGTCTGAAATGGGGCTTATTTTTTTCTATTACTCTTTTCGCCCGTTTTTCTATCCACTTCATTATGGGATTTACAAGATAGGCAATTACAATTCCCCATATTATCGGCGAAAGAATATGAGTCAACTTTTGTATGAAATCACCTATTGCAGTAAAATTGAACAGTATGCCATATACAAATATGCAGGCTGTAAAAGTCAGCACGGTATATACGGATATGGTGGTATATTTTGTATTCCAGTTAATTTTCATTGCATCACCTCAGTTTAATTCGTTAATTCTATTATAACATTATTTTTAAAATATTGCAAGTTCAATTATTGCTTTCTTTACTGCCAATAAATTCAACTATTGACAATTAAATTGAAATACTGTATAATAGATAAGGTTTTTATCAGGAATATTATCGTATATCAGGAGGCATAGAAATGGAATCCATTTCCAACAAAAAAGCAAATTTTTTTATAGTGCCGATTATCAGTGCAGTTATGGGTATAATCTTGTTTTGTTTAATTTACGGAATAAGGATAATAGACCCGACATACACTGAATGGATAATCAGTAAAAGCGGAGACCTTGTACAGCATTATCTTGGTTGGGCATATTACAGAAACAGCCCATGGACTTTTCCCTTAGGATTAATCGAGGGGCTTACGATGCCTGATAAAGTATCGTGTATATACACCGACAGCATACCTTTATTTGCAGTATTTTTTAAAATTTTATCTCCGATTCTGCCCGAATCCTTTCAATATGCAGGAATATGGGGAGTTTTCAGCTTTGCAATGCAAGGATTCTTTTCTGCGATTTTATTGCAAAGGTTCATTAAAAATTCATTTTTCTGCCTGACTGCAAGTGTATGCTATATTGTAACTCCCACAATACTTCAGCGTTTGTATGGTCATGATTCTCTTTCTGCTCACTGGCTGATAATCATTGCGCTTATTTTATGGGTATATCAGGAGCGCCAGTGGAAACATAGAGCTACTCCCGTTGTGCTGTGGGCAATAGTTGCAGGAATTGCACCGCTGATTCATATGTATCTTATGGCAATGGTCTATGTTGTAATGGCAGGCGCATTTTTAACATATATATTAAAAAATAAAAAAATAAGATACGTGCTGATTTGCGGCTCAGTTTCCGTTATCTGTTCATTGGCTGCAATGTTCTCATTTGGAGCGTTTTACGATAAAGGCGGTTATACCGACGGTGGTCTTGGTATATACAGCTCAAATCTGAATACCTTTATAAATCCGATGAAAAACAGCACATTCTTAAATGGCATGAAAACTCTTGACGGACAGGGAGAGGGCTTCGGATATTTAGGCTTAGGTATAATAATAGCAGGCATTATTGCACTGTGTACGTCTGTATACTTTTTATTCAAAAATAAAAACATATCAGAATTTGCCAAAAAACACAAGGCTTACATCATAGGCGGATTTTTTATTTTTATTGCAGCTTTTATTCTTGCAATCAGTCCCGTTATAACATTTAACGACAGCGTAATATTTTCAATTAAATATCCTCAAATTATAATATCAGCATTATCAGTATTCCGCGCATCAGGCAGATTTATTTGGATATGCGACTATTTAATATATACTGTTATATTTATAGTTCTATCAAAAATAAATTGGAAAAAAATTTCATGCATAATTGTACTTGCTGTTTCAGTGATACAAATGGCAGATTTATCAAAAATGATACAAAAAGAAAATAAATCATATTTCAAAAAAACAGAATACACATCGCCGTTATATTCTGAAAAATGGCAGGAAATTCTGAACGGAGTATCCGAAATCCGATATGTACCTCTCCCAATTGACCATAGAATCAACTATGACCAATACATGCTGTTAGGAGTATATGCAAGCGAAAATAATATAAAAATGAGCAGCTTTTATTGCGCAAGAGAAAACTATGAAGCTATGGCTGAATATTCCGAAAGCGCCCTGTTGGAATTAGAAAATGGCAATGGACAGGAAGATGTGCTGTATGTATTTTTCGACGAAAAACGAATCCCAAAAGATGTTGAAAATCTGGAAATCCACGAAATGAACGGTATTACAACAGGCAGATTAACAAACAAATGATATTTCAGCACATAAAAGCGGTATAACATAAAATTCATGTTATACTGCTTTTTTTGTTGACAAGCAACGAGTTATATGCTATAATATGTAAAGCAGAAAGACAGTTCACGGCATATACCTGTCTCAAAAGAAAACCGTGGTAAGTGTTCTGCGCGTCAGAACACTTTTTTATTTTGGAGGAATTTAAATGTATAAATTAACAGCAAGCGCCGCCTTTGATTCCGCACATTTTCTAAGCGGCTATAACGGCAAATGTGCAAACATTCACGGTCATCGCTGGACAGTGGAAGTGACTATAAACGGCGAAAAGCTTCAGGAATCAGGAGAAAAGCGCGGTATGCTCATAGATTTCGGCGATTTGAAAAGGGCTGTCCGTGACCTTGCAGAAAGCTTTGACCATACACTTATATATGAAAGAGACAGCCTGAAAGCGTCCACACTTGATGCCTTAAAGGGAGAAAATTTCAGCCTTACAGAAGTCTCTTTCCGTCCCACAGCTGAAAACTTTGCAAAGCATTTTTATGAACTGCTGGCTTTTCATGGACTTCCCGTATGCACAGTAACAGTATACGAAACTCCCGACAACTGCGCAACCTACGAAATATAAATAATGGAGGAAAGGTATGATTTATCCCGTAGCGGAAAGATTTGTAAGTATTAACGGCGAGGGCAGAAAAGCAGGCGAATTAGCTGTTTTCATCCGTTTTAGAAAATGCAACCTCAGTTGCTCCTACTGCGATACAAAATGGGCAAATACCGAGGATTGTCCTGCTGAAATGCTGTCCGCGGAACAAATAGCAGGCTATGTCTACGGCACAGGAGTGAAAAACGTCACTCTGACAGGCGGCGAGCCGCTTTTGCAAGAAAATCTGGACGAATTGATAGATATACTCATGGAACAGGGCAACAGTGTGGAAATTGAGACAAACGGAAGTATATCCATTGCGGAACTCAGCCGCAGGGAAAACCGCCCCTCATTTACCCTTGATTATAAACTCCCCGACAGCAATATGGAACGTGCCATGGATTTAGGCAACTACAACTATATCCGCCAAAACGATACTGTTAAATTTGTTGCCGGAAGCATATCCGACCTTGAAACAGCCGTAAAAATCATTGAAAAATATGAACTGCTGAAAAAATGCAGCGTTTACATCAGCCCCGTTTTCAACAGAATCAACCCTGCTGATATTGTGGACTTTATGAAGAAAAATAATCTCAACGGAGTAAAATTACAGCTCCAGCTTCATAAGTTTATCTGGAATCCCGAGGAAAGAGGTGTCTGAAATGGACAGAGAAAAAATTGAATACCATATACGCGGACTTCTCGAAGCTATCGGCGAAAATCCAGACCGTGAAGGACTTGTGGAAACTCCCTCACGAGTTGCAGGCATGCTTGCAGAAGTTCTGGAGGGTACGGCTTATACAAATCACGAAATAGCTGAAATGTTCAGTAAAACCTTTACTGCTGAGGAATCCGACGCAGAAGAAGCCGTAGTTATGAAAGATATAACCGTTTTCAGCTATTGCGAGCATCACCTTGCACTTATGTACGATATGACGGTAAATGTGGCATATATCCCACATGGACGAGTTCTCGGACTGAGCAAAATTGCCCGTATCTGCGATATGGCGGCAAAGCGCCTGCAATTGCAGGAACGTCTCGGCAGAGATATTGCGGAGATTATTTCCGAAGCCGCAGGAACTCCCGATGTAGCTGTAAAAATCCTCGGCTCACACAGCTGTATGACTGCAAGAGGCATACGCAACGCCTCTGCAAGAACTGAAACAAGAACATATACAGGCAAATTCAAGGGCAGCCGCGATTTGCAGAAATTAGTTGATTGAGGTGAAATATGAAAGCATTGGTTTTATTCAGCGGCGGAGTTGACAGCACAACCTGTCTCGGTATCGCTGTAAAGGAATACGGAGCAGAAAATGTTATTGCTCTTTCCATTTACTATGGACAGAAGCACGACAAGGAAATTCAGGCAGCGAAACAAATTGCGGAATACTACGGTGTAACGTGGAAAACCCTTGACCTTACGCTTATTTTTGCGGATTCCGACTGTTCACTTTTAAGCAGTTCAGACAAGGAAATTCCCACGGGAACATATGCGGAACAGCTTGAACAGGCAGAGGGCAAGCCAGTTTCCACATATGTGCCTTTCAGAAACGGACTTTTCCTTTCATCTGCCGCAAGTATCGCACTTTCCAATGACTGCGGAGTTATATATTACGGCGCGCACAGCGACGACGCGGCAGGCAATGCCTACCCCGATTGTTCATCGGATTTCAACAATGCCATAAATGAGGCTATTTATATAGGAAGCGGAAATCAGCTGAAAGTTATTGCTCCCTTTGTGGAAATGTCGAAAAAGGATATTGTAAAAATCGGCTTGGAAATCGGCGTACCTTATGAGCTCACATGGAGCTGTTACGAGGGCGGCGATAAGCCCTGCGGTATATGCGGAACATGTCGCGACAGAATTGCGGCATTTGAAGAAAACGGTGTTACAGACCCGATAATGTAAAGGAGAATTATTATGGCAGGTAGAACAGATAACGAACACGGCGATATCACACTTTTAGGAAATCAGCATACACAATATTCCTCGGATTACAACCCCGATGTGCTTGAAACTTTCCCAAATAAGCACCCCGACAGGGATTACTTTGTAAAATTCAATTGTCCCGAATTTACAAGTCTTTGCCCTATTACAGGACAACCCGACTTTGCTACAATTTACATTTCATACGTTCCTGCGGTGAAAATGGTTGAGAGCAAATCTTTGAAACTCTATCTCTTTAGTTTCCGCAATCACGGAGATTTCCACGAGGACTGCGTAAACATCATCATGAATGACCTCATTAAGCTTATGGAGCCGAAATATATTGAAGTATGGGGAAAATTCCTCCCTCGCGGCGGCATTTCAATAGACCCATACTGCAACTACGGTCAGCCCGGCACAAAATGGGAAAAAGTGGCATGGGACAGACTTACACAGCATGATATGTACCCAGAAAGTGTCAATAACCGATAAAAAATTACCGCATATAGCTGAATATCAGCTGTATGCGGTTTTGTATATTTTTCGGAATTCAGCATAGACTATAGCTATTACGTTCAGGAGGATTGTCTATGAATAATTTTGAAATGCCCGTGGGACTTGGTATGGCGCTTGCCATGAATCCCGAAGCTATGCAGAAATTCGCCTCTCTCCCCGAGGAAAAGAAATGGCAGATTGTAAGCGGCACTCATGCCGTTGAATCCCGCGAGGATATGCGGAGATATGTCGAAAATATCATAACAGCTTATTAATGCATTGCCGCACAGAGATTTTCAGCTTTGTGCGGTTTTATACTGTTACACTTTTTTAAAACTGTTTTTTCTTCAAACACTGATAAGATGCGCCCTATGGCAGTATCAACACACCCTAAAAACCGTCTTTCCAACGACGTATATTATTTTTGCTGAATCCGAAGCTGTCGATTACAAATTTCTGCTGTTCAAGCTGTTCCTGTGCAAACCAGGGTGTAGTAACATCGCCCTCAGAATTTGTAACTATATGAAAACAGACAGCCGGAATAGTGCTTTGCCCTATTAGATAGGATTTTTCACCATTTTCATTGACAGCCTCATCAACTATGAGAACAACGTGAGATTCATCACAGATGATATCGCCAATACGGATTTCATCTGGAGAAATCTGCTCAGATTCATTGAGCAGAGAAAGTGTTCCTGCATAATTCATAACCGTTTTGAGATAATTTCTGTAGCCCTGTTGGCTGTCATCAGGAAATGCCGCAGGAATTTCACAGGAGAAGTCGCCCAGTGCCAGCATTCTTTTACCCTTTCGCCAGCGGTTGTAGTCGCAGATATCGCCGTTTGAAAACTCAAAGGAAATCTTATCAAACTGCCCGTTTTCATAGAAGTAATCACTGTAGAGCCTTATAATGCTGTCAGCACATTGCTGATATCCTTCATCACCAAGACTTATATCAAAGATTGCAGGTGAATCTGTGTTCAAGGTTTTTCCATTGTATACAGGAAGCTTTATATTAATCGGGTGCAGGAGATATTTTCGCAGATATTCGGCAAAGCTTCCGCTTTCAACGTTAACACGACTATAACCGTCAGGGGGAATTATTCGGCTTTCAACAGTCATTCCCTCTGAATTTACACACTGAATGTCATAAACTGTCCTTGTTGTTTCAATTTTAAGGTCCGCGGCTTTCCATTTCGGATTCACACGAAAGTATAATGCAACTAAAACAGCCACAACAAAAACTATCAGGATAATAAGACGTTTTTTGCCATTTCCAAGGGAAGTAATACCTTTTCTATTCATATAAATCCTCTTTTCTGTTTATTTCAGTCCTACTCAACAAGCTCTCCGGTTATAGTCTCGGAAGCTGCACGCCAATCCTGCGCCGTTTCGTCCCATACAATCTCAAAATCAGTTGTAACATGAGCCATTTCATTTCCCACCACCGAGACAAATTTTCGTGAAGCCGTGAAGCTATTTTCGGTTATATCCGAAACAACAGGCTTATCAACCCATTTCATAGCGCTGATAGCCTTAATTCCGTCTACAATGGGATATTGCAGCATATAAAGCTCACCATTGATATTGATATACTCATAGAACACTCCGTCCTTATTGTACAGCTTATCCCCCACAGCTTCAGGAGATGCCATATCTTCCGCGGTAACGTCTCCACCGAAAAGCACATCTTCAAGCGCCATATCCTCAGCATACACGGTATACCCTGCCGTCCTGTAAGAATAATAATACTCTTTCAAAGCCTCCATATCGGGAAATCTTTCGTCAATAACGGGATAGTATACCTGCGAGCCGTTTTCCTCAATACCGCTGTCAGAATGTATATAGCTATAATTTAGTTCAATGCCGCTTTCCTTTGGCGGAAGCCCGTTAGTGTCCTTATATTCAAAGCCGCCTGCATAGATATATCTTCCCAGTGTAAGATATTCGTCAGTTATTCTGTAAGCAGCTTTTTCGTATACGGTCATATTTTCCTCAGATTCTGTGGGATTTTCAGTTACAATCTCCGTGGCAGGCTGTGTAGAATCGGGAGCAGAGGGATTTCCACCGTTTCTGCTGAGAAACATTCCCCCGATTCCCGCAACTGCTATGACAGCAGAGGCGGCAAATCCGATATATCTGCTTATGCGCGGCTTTTTGTATTTTTCAACTTGCATTACCTCAGCATTTTCAAAGCTGTCAATTAAGCTGACAGGCTTTGATTTTTCCAATGCAGAATTAAAAATTCTATCTCTGCTTTCCTCATTTACAGGGAATTCCTCAGTTTTTTTCATTGAAGCCCTGAACATTCTGTCTATATCCTTTTTTGTAAGTGCAGGAAATTCTTCGGCAATTTTTTCGGCTGTATTGAAATCCACATCATCAAATATATTTCTTCTCATTTCCCTTACCCCCTTACAAAGATATTCCGGCATCGGCAAGGAGAATTTTCAGCTTCTCTCTTGCTCTGATACTTCGTTTCTGCACAGACGCGGCTGTCATTGAAATTGCTTTTGCTATTTCGGACACTTTCATATTATAATAGAACTGCTCTATGATAATTGTTGAATCAGGCTCTCCCAATTCTTTTATTTTGCATAACAGTATACTGTTACGTTCACGTATTTCCGCCGATTCCTCTATATTTTCCCCTGATGCCGCCTCGGTTATATTTTCATCGTCAATAGACAGCATTGTCCCCTGATGTACGCTGAGACGTCTGTATGTATCTATAGCGCGCCGCTTGGCAATGGTCCCGATATAGCTTTTCAGATTGCTGACTTGTCCGCTGAGAATATCAGGATTTCTGAATATCTCAGCAAAAACATCACTGACACATTCTTCTATATCTTCTTTTGTTCCGCATCGTTTTATTTTACTCGCGGCGATTATATAAACATAATTACAGTATTCGTCGAATATTTCTCTTGCAAGTACTTCTATCTGCTTTTTTTGTAAACTATTGCTGTACATCAACACTCCCCCTTTTATATAATACAGTCGTAAACAATTTCCAAAATAGGACATAATTTCAAAAATTTTTCTAATGATGACATTGAAAAACCACCTGTGATGATTTACAGGCGGCTGTGTATCATATTCAGTTCAGCAAATTGGAATTTGTCTATCATACAAACTGATAGTTTGCGTGTAGCAGTAAGCACTAGCTTACGAGTCTGTCGGCATGGCGATACACCTACTAACCGAAAGTTTCATAAGACTCTGGCTCCCCCCATCTTATGTAAAAATTATAGCTGAAACAAGTTTTTCAACCCTATACCGAGGATAAAGCCGACTATTAAAAACGCAACATGTAGAAACGGTAAAAAAAACACCGTATACCACTTGACAAATTGGGGTTTCTCCTCCTCTTTTTTATCTGTATATTTAATCAAAGAATATATGAACAATATAAGCCACAAAGGAAAAGAGGCATAAAATGCACTTGCGCAAGAACACACGGGAAAAACAACAACATAAAAAATATCAATAAGCGCACTTACTATTGCTATAAGTGCAAGTCCAACCAGTAAAATCAAATCCAATTTATGTATTTTTTTCATTAATTAAATTCCTCCTTATCTCTCCGACATATTCTTATATCAGTCTGTCCGACCACATATATTATACCACACTTTATATAGAATTGCAACAAAAAACCTCCGATGCTTTCACATCGGAGGTTTGATGTCTGTCTTGCTCAAAATAGATGACATTTAAGAATATGTTCAGTTAGACAAATTGGAATTAGTCAAATTGAAATTATTGCTTCCACAAACTGTTTCGGTTTTTCAGAGTGAATGCCGTGACCGCAATCAAAATATTGGATTTTCATGTTTTGAATCAATGCACCGACCTTTTGTAAATCTTCATCAAACAATGCGCCTTGCAACAAACCATTTTCACCAATCGTTGTCTTTGCTTTCATAAACAGAGTTGTGCATTTGATTTTAGAAAGAAGGTCATTGTAATCAACAGTGCCATTGAACGAATCGTTATAAAAGGCTTCCCCAAAATGAGGATCATAATATTGCAGGCCATGAAAGCCTTCTAAAAACTTTTTAGGCCAAAACAAAACT
>JAFXDK010000096.1 GCA_017521805.1 Ruminococcus sp.
AGGCTTGGGATGTTATACCGCCCCTACCGTGACCGCTGTCGAAGCACTGCACTTTGCAGAGAATTAGAGGCAAAAATTGCAGATGTGATGCAGGATCTGAAAAACTATGCAAGAACGGAGGAACAGACAAGAATCACAGCAGCATCGACGGAAACTACGGTCAGAACGCATTCTTCTACGATGCAGCAGAGGGCTTGCTGTCCTCCACCATACTGCTTGTTGCGGAGTTCGGTGATAAGAACGAAAGGCATATTGTTACAGTGTTCAAGCTCATTCAGGACTTGATTGCTAAAAAGCCTGCCAAGACAAGCAAGGATAAAACACAGATGTATTTTGCGGAATTAATGGAAATGCTTCCCTCGGAACACAAGGCAAAATGGCTTGCAGGTGCGGCTCTGAACTCATCTGACCAGGCAATGCTTTCTGTTATGAGTACGGCACTATCCCGATTGAACAGCTTTCTTGACTCGGAGATGGAACAGATTCTGTGCTTCGGTACAGCCATTGACGCTGAAAAGTTCTGCAGTGAAAAATGTGCTGTGTTTGTTATACTTCCGGAGGAAGATCAGTGTGCGACACGTTCCTGACTGAAAAGGTTAGGCACTAAACAGAGAACGTGAAATAGTTCTTTTTTTAGAAGAACTGATATTCCAAGAGGTGGAATGAAAGGGTAACGCCTTGAAACGCCCCCTTAATACTGCGGCAGGCGGAAAATGTGTAATCATTTCGCTGTCTGAAGCCCGCGGAAGTCGGCAGAGAGCAACCCAAACAGGTAAAGCTGTGGAAAGCTGTTCAGAGGTGAACGGTGCTGCCTATATGTCGGAGGTCTAAAATATATCTATGGTGAGTATGTGGTGTGACGGACTACTGACAAATCTCAGATTGTACGGGTCTAAACTTCTGAATGATAGAAATGTCATTGCCCTACTTGGGCGTAAGCCGAGGAAAAGTAAGATTTTTGGTTATGAAATTCCTTACTGTGTTACAGGTACAGGAGAGCTTACAGGCTTAGATGAGACACCTAAAGATATGTATGTAAAGATAGGAATATCGGAACGTGGTAAGGTCGGAACGCAGAACTGGTTACACAGCGAAGAAGCGTTATCAAGGAAATTCTTTGATATAACTTGATTTTATCCGACTGAAAGCGATGCCACAGTACCTATGAAGCGGTGATAATAAACCGTGGAGGGATAGGCATTAGTCACAAAAAGAATAAAGGAAAGAATTACACAAATTTTATGGGTTCGAGTAAGACTAAGAAAGGTAAATCCATAACAGGAGGAAACCGACCATAGCAAACTCAAATCAGCGAAAACAACGTAAACTTCGCAATAGTGAATATTACGACCTTCAAAGTACATTTGATATGTTGTATGCTGACAGTATGACTGACAAGAAATTTACAAATCTTATGGAGATAATCTCGTCAGAAGAAAATATACGGCTTGCATATAGAAATATCAAAAACAACAAAGGAAGTAAGACTCCCGGAGTAGACGGAAAAACAATTGACAATCTGAAAAAATGGAACAACAAAAGTCTTATCGCAAATATTCAGAAATCGCTTGAATGGTATACACCAAATAAAGTAAAGCGTGTTGAGATTCCAAAAGGCAACGGAAAAACTCGTCCACTTGGAATACCGACGATAAAAGACAGATTGATACAGCAATGTATCCTACAAGTGTTAGAACCGATATGTGAAGCGAAATTCCATGAACGCAGTAACGGTTTCAGACCCAACAGGTCAGCAGAACACGCAATTGCTCAGGCAATGGCTATGATACAGCAAAGGAACCTACATTATGTCATTGATATTGACATAAAATCCTTCTTTGATAATGTATCACATGGAAAACTGTTAAAGCAAATGTGGACGCTTGGCATTCGTGAAAAGAAACTGTTGAGTATCATTTCATCTATGTTGAAAGCAGAAGTAGCAGGAATTGGATTCCCCGAAAAAGGCACTCCGCAAGGCGGAATAATAAGTCCGCTCCTATCCAATATCGTACTTAACGAATTGGATTGGTGGATAGCAAGTCAATGGGAAGAAATACCTACTGAATATAAATATAAATGTAGTATTCATGAAAACGGTTCGATAAATAAAAGTCCAATATATGCTTCTCTGCGTAAAACATCACTGAAAGAATGCTATATTGTAAGATATGCTGATGATTTCAAAATTTTCTGTCGAAAAAGGAATGACGCACAAAAACTCTTTGAAGCTATAAAAATGTGGCTTAAAGAAAGACTTGGACTTGAAATTAGTCCTGAAAAATCAAAAATCGTCAACTTAAAACGTCAGTATTCCGAATTTCTTGGATTTAAGCTTAAAGCAAAAATCAAAGGAAAAAAGTCGAATGGTGAACCTAAATACGTTGTCACATCACACATAAGCAATAAGGCGAGTAAGAAAATTCAGATAAGGGCGAAAGAAACTATCTATAATATGAGACACCACAGTGAAAAAGAGAAAATGTACAAGTATATAGGCTTGTACAACTCATTTGTTATGGGTGTTCATCAGTATTATGCAATAGCGACGGAAGTTAACAAGGACTTCCATAAAATATCCTTTCATGTCAATCGTACCCTTAAAAGAAAACTTGGCAACATATTAAAACGTCCAAATGTTTCAAGTCTGAAATGCAAAGCAATTGTTGAAAAATACGGTAAGAGTATGGAACTGCGCAGTATATACGACTTACCCGTTGTACCAATCGGATATGTCCAGCACAGAAACCCATTGTGGAAACGTGCTGCTGTCAATAAGTATACGGAAAAAGGAAGAGCCGAAATCCATAAAAGTCTTAAAGGGATTGATATGGATATTTTGCTTTATTTAATGCGTAATCCTATATCTAACCGTAGTGTTGAGTATAACGATAACAGAATATCACTTTACTCAGGTCAAATGGGGAAATGTGCGGTTACTGGTAAAAGACTATGTATTGATGGAATTCATTGTCATCACAAAATCCCTGTAAAGCTTGGTGGAAATGATGATTATAGTAATCTTAAAATAGTTCATGCCGATGTACATCGTTTGATACACGCAGTCAAAAACGAAACAATTCAACAATTACTTGAAAAAATAAAACTTACAGATTATCAATTGGAGCGTATTAATGTATTGCGTAGGTTGTGTAAACTCAGCGAAATAAAGAGTTTGTAATTGTGTAAATTCAATTGAAGTCTTTTTGTGATGGCACGCCGTGTGATGGGAAACTATCATGCACGGTGTAGAGTGGGGGAAAATCCAGAGATTATATCAAAGGATTACCTATCACTATCAAAGTATTTTATGGTCAGTCTGCTGATTCAGCAGCTATACCGAGAAATCCTGTCTATCGCCGATGAAAAAGGAGGTGCGCTGGATAAGAGGGTTATGTTCTATTGCGACGAACTCGGCACCTTCCCGAAGATTGACGGACTTGAAGCAATGTTCTCCGCAGGACGTTCCAGAAAAATATCCATTGTAGCAATTATTCAATCATTCGCACAGCTGGAACAGACCTACGGCAAGCAAGGTATGGAGATTATTACAGACAACACTCAGCTGACTGTATTCGGTGGCTTTGCTCCGAATTCACAGTCAGCTGAAGTGCTTTCTAAAGCACTTGGAGAGCAGACAGTATTAAGTGGTTCTGTTTCACATGGCAGAGAAAAGAGCCAGTCATTGCAGATGATCGGCAGACCATTGATGACCGTGGATGAATTAAAATCTATGCCGAAAGGTCAGTTTATTGTCATGAAAACAGGAACGCACCCTATGATTTCAAAACTGAAACTGTATTTCAAGTGGGGCATCACATTCGGAAATCCGTATCTTCTTCCCGACAAGGGCGCAAGAGCAGTGCGGTATCTGGAACGTGACGAGCTGATGAGAGAAATTGCTGTGAAATATCCGCAGAAGAAAAAAGCACTTCCGCCACCCGAAGCAGAGGTAGAAATCGTAGATGATCATGAACCACAACCTCATGGGGAGAAGGTAAAATTTAATGTAAAGACGGGAGGATGATAGAGAAATGTTACAACCAAGAAGAATCTATGATCTGGGACTGACGCATAAGGCAATCCGTATATGTTCACAGACGCACAGACAAAGAACTCAACTGACCTTGTGATATGGGCAAAGCAGGCATACGAAAACGGCTGGGGTTATGTGTACGGCACCTATGGAAATATTCTTACCGAGGAACTCCTGCATGACAGAGCCTCCATGTTCGGAGAACAGGTCACAGGCTTTGAAGATTTCATTCGTGAGAACTGGATGCGAAGGAGAACAGCAGACTGCGTCGGTCTCATCAAGGGCTACGGCTGGTATAATCCCGACAGCGGTGAAATTGTGGTAGGCACAAACGGCATGGCTGATGTAACTGCCAACGGAATGTTTGATGCGGCAACGGTCAAAGGAACGATTGATAGCATTCCCGAAGTCCCCGGACTTGCTGTGTGGCAGGACGGTCACATCGGTATCTATATCGGGAACGGTGAGATTATCGAAGCCATGGGAACAGAGCAAGGCGTTGTGAAAACTACGCTTCCAAGTGGTTGGACACACTGGCTTGAGATTTCGTATATCTCATATCCACAGCAGGAAGAACCGACAAGAGAAGAAAGTCAGGAGGGATAAGCTATGAAAAAGACAATCACAGTAAGCGTCAATGAAGAAAAGCTCTCGGCAATTGAGATGTACCTTGGTCAGAAGGACACGACTCTTGCCGCAGAGCTTGACAAATTCGTCGAGCAGACCTACACTAAGGTCGTGCCGCAGAAC
>JAFXDK010000102.1 GCA_017521805.1 Ruminococcus sp.
AATTTCAATTGATATGTGTTATAATATTCTTGTGGTACTTTTTTCGTCATAATTTAATAATACCACAAAAAATTACTGCTGTCACGCATTTTTTTGCGTGACAGCAGTTTTTTTCTTTTTTTACTCTTTTTTTACAGCGCCATTGTCACTATTTAACATCTCGTATATTTTATCAATATGATTTAACGAAAATTGATCAGCATAATCCTCGTAGTTAAAGTTGTTTTGAGGATTTGAGTTTAACCCAGTAAGAGGATTGAAAAACGTCTCATCATCTACATTGAGATCAATTATATGCTTAATATGCCCAATCTCGTGCATAAATGCAAAAATAAAAAGATATTTATCATCTTTATTCAGAACAGAATTGAAGGTTGCTGCTCTGGGGCTATTTTGTTTTAATAATGATTCAAATGTATTACGAATCACGGAAATAGTATTATCAAAAGTTGGGTAAATCAAAATATCATATCGAATTCCTGCTGAGTTACCTTTTGTAGCAGGAGCGAAACTAATGCCTAATGCTTTTTTATCCGGATATTTTTTTATATTTGCATATCCAAGCAATTGAGTATTAAAGCCAATGCTCTGCAAATAATTATCAATTATGCTAATAATATGTGTTGTTTTATTATCAAACATTTTAATTGCTCCTATTCTTATATAACTAATGATAATTATAACACAGCAGTAAGAAAAAGTCAATTTCATCATTTGATTTATTTCATAAATTTATCAATTATCCTGAATACCTGTTGTGCAGTAAAAGCAAGATTTCTTTTAGCATTTTCGGGATTCATAGCATCATTGGTGGTACAGATATTGCGTAAAATAGGAAAATATCCGTCAATTTCGTTGTTATTGCAAATAATGTTTTCATCTTTTGCAATACCGCAGAAAGCAATTACAGGTTTATCATATTTCTTGGCAAGTTTAGCAACTCCAACAGGAGCCTTTCCCATTATCGACTGTGCATCAAGACAGCCTTCACCGTTAATTACAATATCAGCATCCCTGATAGCATCTTCAAGTTTGATTTTACGCAGTACAAGGTCTATTCCCGATTCTAACGAGGCATTGAGATATGATACAAAAGCAAATCCAAGACCGCCTGCCGCACCTGCTCCGGCAGTTTCAGGATTAGCCATAGGGTTGAAATCCTTTGTCAATTCTGCGTACTTTTTCATATATTCGTCCATTTTGGCAACCATAGCCGAATCAGCACCTTTCTGTGGAGCAAATACCGTACTACAGCCATTTTCTCCATACAGAGGATTTGTAACATCACAGGCAATCTGAAATCTACATTCTGAAAGGCAGTGGAGTACGTTATTATCAGAGATATATGAAAGTTGAGATAACCCAGTTGATCCAAATTCGACCTGCTTTCCGTTAGAGTCAAGCATATCAAAGCCAAGAGCCTGCAAGCAGCCAATACCGCCGTCATTTGTTGCACTACCGCCGATACCGATTATAAAATTGCGACATCCATGAGAAATTGCATCTGCAATCATTTGCCCAACACCATAAGTTGTAGTGTGCATTGGATTTCGTTCATTATCTGAAAGAAGTGTAATACCTGCCGCTGAAGCCATTTCGATTACAGCAGTTTTATCGGGAAGAATACCATATTCAGCGGAAATTTCTCTGCCCAGCGGATCGGAAACAAACACAATTCTGAAAGTTCCTCCAAGCCCGTTTACAAGAGCATTTACGGTTCCCTCACCGCCGTCAGCAAGGGGATATATAGAAATTTCAGCATCGGGAAAAACACGATAAATTCCCTTTGATACAGCTGTTCCAGCTTCAATTGAACTAATACTGCCCTTAAAGGAATCTATTGCAATTACTATTTTCATCTTGTTACCTCTTTTATTCGGAATAATGATATTATAAGGCAATTTTTGATGTGTGTCAAGATTTATTATCGAATTAAATGCCTTATCAAGTTGAGGTTAAGAATTGACTTTTTTGAGTAAATGGTGTATAATGGAAATAACCAAATAGGTTAATAGTTCAAAATAAGAAACAGAAAGGCATCATAATGAAAAAAATAGTCACATTTCTTTTACTTCTTGCAATGACATTACCAGTCACCTCTTGCAACAACAAGCAGGAAAACTCTTCGCAACCTGAAAGCTCTGTTCAGCAGGAAAGCAGTATTACCACTGAAAGCAATACCGCTGAAACGGAACAGCCGCAGACGATATCTCCCACAAAGCTTACCAACAAAATGACGGAAACGGAGCTTTCAAGAGTTGATAAACATGAACTTACGCTTCTTGATGTGCCGCAAGAACCGACAACAGAAGCAGAACCGGCTCAGACAGAGCATAAGGTCAGTGTGGAGTTCCATACACCAAGCATTGATGAGTTGCGTGAGAATATCGAGAGCTACCGTGACCAGATGACCAACGAGGAATACGAAGCGGCTATGGAGAATATCAGGATCGCCGAGGAAAAAGGTGAGAACGGCGGCAATCCTCATCCCAGTATCATTCTTGTTGACGGACATATAGTAACACATGCTATCCCGAACATGATTGATCCCGATTATGACGGCGGACGGTTTGAGTTTACCAGCACTATAATGAATGAGAATGGCGAGCCTGAATATGAGGAGGAGATGTCATTTGAATCATTTGAGGAGTATCTTGACTGGATCAGAAAAAATGATGTCGAATGCGGATATTCTGATGAGATGATCGAGCAGGATATACTTAATATACAACTCGCCTATGAAGCTCTGAAAACAGGCGAT
>JAFXDK010000012.1 GCA_017521805.1 Ruminococcus sp.
ATCTTCTTTTTTCAAAGGATTATCAATTACTTCGATTATTTTTTCTATACTATAGCTTGATACTATATCGTTAATGCCGTTCTGTGTAAGAAATTCCGCTGTTGTGGCAAAATCTGTATTGTCTGTGATTTCTCCGTAGACATAAACAATACGCATATTAGGACTTTTTATACGAAGAAATGATATCAAATCATTCAGAATAAGTCCGTCCTTGCTGATTGGAACATTACGATACACAACAAGAATGTGCGGATTGTGATGCTCTGCAATTCTTGTCATTGTATTACCTCTGATTATCATTTCAACACCAACGAGATTATGATTTGCATTTTTTCGCATTGCTGTTTCAAAGTTTTTTCGCACCTTTTTATCGGCAAGTAATACCACGTTCATTTAATTTCACCCAGTTTCTTTTTAAGATTTTTAAGTTCGGATATGACATAATCCTTTTCAATTCCGTCAAATGTTGTTTTGCAATCGGAGAAAAGAATAACTAAGTAACTTTCGCTATTAACATAAATCTGCGACACAAGGCAGCTGCTATTAGAATGAATAAAAACTGTTGTACAAGTTAGTGACATATATCGTTCTAAAGCAGTACTGTCAAGTGTATCACCGCAGATTTTTTCTGTTTCTTTGTATATCGTAACTTTCTGTATTCCGAACTCCATATGAAGCTGTTCTGCAAATTGCTTTATAATTCGCTGTTCGTTCATATCTTGTCCTTTCGTATTTCCTCAAAGTTTGTGCTAATCATTTCATATATTCTGCCGTTCTGCTTGATTCTCTTATCAAATGGTATTACCTTTTTACCACAGATTATAAGTCCTGTTCCTACCTCTCCAGTTTTCAGAAAGGCTTCCTGTGAGGGCGATAATTCAAACAGCTTTGATATTTCTATAAGGTTATCAGGATTCTGCTGTAAAAGAATCTTGAATTCTGCATTGGAAAGCATTGAACGAGCCGCAGGAGAATTAAGTACATCGATGATATTCTGTGTAATTCCAGTTGCAACACCACCGTGTTTTCTGATACGGCTAAAAACTTTCATGAAGAACTTGCCAGATTGAGAAGTTCCGCTGCCGTTTCCGTCATTAAACATAATTGAGAACTCATCACAGATGAGCCACGTTCTGATTCCACGTTTTTTGTTGGCAATAACTCTTTGCCATACAAATTCAAGGACGATTTGTAAGCCAACAGCTCGAAGCTGTTCACCCATATCGAAAATATCAATAATAAGCAGCTTTTTATTGATGTTTATATTTGTCTTATCTGCAAAGTTCTTAAGAGAGCCTTTAACATACAGCTCCATAATCAGAGCAAGTTGTGATGCTTCTGCTTCTGTCTGTGCTTTGAGTAAATCATACAGAGTTGTTAAAGTGGGGATTTTTGATGCATCTTTACCGCCACTCATACGGAAATCGTAATATGCCTGATGAATACATCTGTCAAGTATTGATTTTTCTTCTGATGAAAGCGGAGAGCCTTTCATTGTTTCAACAACCGTAAGAATTAATTCAGCCTTTACTGCAACGGCATCTTTTCCTTCCTCGGTATATGACAAGTCAATATCAAAGATATTATATTTTGTCGATGAGTTAGGGGAGAGTGTCAGTTTTTCACCGTCAAAGTTTTCCTCAGTAATTAACGCACCATACTCATTGTCGGGGTCTATTATGATAACCTCATCATCGGGATATTTGAAAGTCATATCTGTTAATTCAAGCTTAACAAAAAGTGACTTACCAGAGCCAGACGGACCGAGAACAAAGCCATTAGAATTCATTTCGTTTGTTCTGTCAAGAACAATAGCAGAATTCGTTACCTTGTTGATACCATAAAATATACCCTTTTCGTTAAAGTAGGTGCGATAGGAAAAAGGGATGAGAATACCTGCTGCATCAGTAAGAAGATATGTACTTACTGCCTTTCCTAAATGATTTACACCGAGAGGAAGAACACTATTCATTCCCTGTTCCTGTTGTCTTGCAAGAAAATTAATTGTAACCTGGTGTTTCATTACAATTGTACGGATGTGTTTTGTCAGTTCTTCAAGGTCATCTTTGTTTTCGGCAGATATTGAAATGAATATAGAAACTTCAAAAAGCTCTATGTTACTTCCTGCCAATCGCTGCTGCAAATCTTCCAATTCTTTGAGCTTATCTGTCAGCCTGAAAGGAATGAAATTTCCACCTTTTTGATGATTTTTTTCCATACGTGTCTGTATCTGTCCTTGTAAGTTGAAAATTTCTTGTCTTACTTTTTCCAATGCGTCACCCTTGTCAACACGGACAATATGTTTAGATACTGCAATTTTGAAATTATTATCCAGCAAGTCAGTAATGAATCTGTCATCAAGTTCACGGTCATATCTATGAACATACATTATACGGCTTAAAGAGCCGCCAACTTCAACTTCTTTTCCTTTGAAAGCAAACATAGAGGGTGCGATATAGTCTTTAAGGCGATTTCCTCGTGAAAAGTAGTTTGTCGGGAGAAGAAATTCAATGTTGTCAAATGGATGATAATATTCGTGAAGTACCTTGAATACTTCTTCTGGCATAAGCTGTCGAGTATCAACTTTGAGTCTGGAGAAGTATGTCTGTAATTCTCTGTAATACTTGAAAAGCACGTTGACATTATCAACTTTGGTTTGTGGCTGATAAGAAAGAGCAATAAGCATTATCTTATTAGCACAAGCCTGTTCAGATTTTGCAATGTTTTCTTCAAGGATATTACAGTAATCATCATATAAATCAGGATATTTTTCTGATTTTTCGGGTATCATTGTTTTGCGAAGCTTTTCGGAATTAATTGAAGAATTCATTATAAATTCCTGATAGTTAATATCTGTAGGAAGTGCGTTAAGCAGCGTTTGATAGCTTTCATAGGTTTCTCTCTGTTCTACTTCACGTAAAAGTGCGTAGTCCAGATTTTCAAAGGCGAATATCAACGTGTATCTGTCTTTACCTACAAGGAACAAGCCGTTCTCGTATACTTCCCAGAACGGTATGGTGTCCTGTGCTGTCTGCGGTATCTTCATACCGCCTGTAAAAAGTGAAGAATCATTACTTTTTTTCTGAAATATCATTATCAAATACTCCTTTCGAATCGTAATATCTTACATCTGGTCCTTTAAACATTTTAAAAAAGAACTGAAACAAATTCTGACCTTGCATATCTACACAGCCGAAAAGTATAACAACTGCAAGAAATATAAAGATAATTGTCATAAGCAAATTTAATGGTAATTTATCTTTCAACAGAAAGAATAAACCTACTGCAACACAAGCTCCTATACAGCCTACAATAATTTGCCGAGTAGAAAGTCCAAGGGAATTATTTGTTCTTTTCATAATGTTCTTTGTAATTTTGGCTTTAATCATTTTATTTCTCCTATCTTACAAGACTTGTAAGCACCTTTGGCGGTTTTATCATCATTATTGCTATTGCAAGGGCAATAAGAGCGTTTGGAATTAATTTTATAAACCAAGCCCATACATCTTCTGTTGTTGAAGCACTGTTTACATTTGTTAGCCAGTCGGCACTTAAAGCATATACAACTGCCATAAATACTATCTGCAATGCACATTGTAGGAACGTAAGTATAAAATTCTTGAAATATGGTTTGGTTATTTCGGAACTGTAACAAGCAAAAAAAGCAGGAGATACAATCATTAGCAAAGATAACTCCAATGAACGTAATACAAGCTTAAGCATTACAAATACAACTGCTATAAGCATTATTAAAATGATAAGAAGAACTGGAACTGCCAAAATTAATCCCTCAAGAAAATCCAATATCGGACCGATAGGCCATACTGCATTTTTTTGCGTTTCAAAAACTGTTGGGGTTTCCATTTTTAAAACGTGCGTTGCATTCTCCATTATTTTTGTACATATATTGTCACATATATTAAGAATGAACATACAGATTCTTCCACTCAAATCAATTATTACCTTTGACACAATCAATCTTCCAAAAATCTGAACTCCACCTTTTAATGTGAATATTTCATATTTTATAGTAGTTTCAATAAGATTGGCTGCAAAGAAAACCAGAACAAGACTGTAACCTATTGTAACGAATATACCATAAAAAGTACCGTTATATTGGTCACTTGGTTCAAGTGTGAGTTGCCAGACAGGGTCATCTACACTCGAAGTAATCAGTTCAGGCATAACACCCCAGGCTTGATTGAGTACATCAAGAAACGCATCGGACAATGTTGACGGTGCTTTTTTCTGTTCTCCTTCGTCACTTCCCTCAGTATTTTCTTCGGATTCTTTTTTATTGGCTTCAGCTAATTCTTCATTCTTTTTGTTTACAAAATCTTCAATTCCTTGCTCAACATCAATATTGTCAACAGATTCTTGGATTTTATCAAGCTTTTCCCCACTTCCATTGCTGTTTTCTTGCAATTCTTCAATCATATATCGGTTGGAATCTGCATAGTTCCATGCATCATCCGCATAATCCCAGGCATCTTCTGCGGTAACACCATCTTCTGCCGCTAATGATGAAATTGGAGCAATTATACATATGGAAAAGAAAAGAGCCATAAAAGAGATAATAAATCGTTTCATAAATCCCTCCTTAAAAAGCTGCTTCAATCGCAAATGTGGCAGCGAATATAACTCCTCCTGCTACAAGCGAAATATATCCTTGAGTTGTTTCTTTGGGGTCTTCATTTGATTTTCCGCTTGTAATCTTAAAAAGACCAACACCGCCGCCGACAGCTATTACTAATGCTCTTGCAATCCAGAATAAAATATCAACAAGGTCACCCATACCATAATCAGAGGGAACAGAAGATGGTATGGTTGTATTTGTTAATAATAAGGGCATTAATTCGATTATTTTCATTTATTTCACCTCAAATTGTGCTATAATAGCACAACAGCGGATTTAACCGCTGCCGTGTATATAGCGAGAGTGTGTGTATATGATATAATTAAACAAGTGCTTCAATACCAAATGTTGCAGCGAAACATACAGCAGCAACAACTACAGAAGTAATACCTGCACGTTTCTCTTTTGGGTTTTCATCTGCATTGCCTTCGTTTATTTTCTGAATACCTGGTACAGCACCAGAGAAGACAATAAGTATACGTACAACCCAGAATGCAATTCCAATAATGATGTCCATTGTTGCTGTTTTGACACCTGTAGGTGTGGGATTTTCTGCTTCACCTTCTGCAAAAGCTATCATAGCAGTACTGCACATAGCCATTGCAATTGTGCAAGCGGTAATTGCCATTTTGATAGCGGCAAGACGGAACTTTCTAACATTAAACTTTCTGATTGAATTTTTCATTTTATTTTCCTCCATAATTTAAATTAATTTGATTTTTACGAATAGGGTTTATAAGCATTTGGAAATAAAAAATGTGCTATAATAGCACAATTTCTCACGACCTTTCTTTATTATGATATCTATGTAAACTCCCTGGGAGATTATCTTTTTATTAGATTTGCTGCTACATCTACAGCTTTTTTAGCAGCTACAACAATAACACCTGGAATAGAGCCTGCGGCAGCTGCCGCTTTTTCCGCTGCTCCTTGTGCAGCACCTTTAGAAGCAAGCTTGAATAAATCGCTGTTAAGCACATTTTTTCCCTTTTCTGTAATTTTTACAACATTATCAGATACTGAAACAAGACCAGAGTCTTTCATTTTACCAAGATTTGAAAGAACATTCTGTACTGCTTCTTTATCATTGCTTGCAACAATATCAGCCAGATTAAGCTCATCAGCGTGATTGAAGAAATTCAAATCTTGTGTTGTGCCGTTCAATTCAATGTTTATTGTTTCTGTCTGAACTTGTGTTTCAGCTAATGTATGGGAAATATTTTCCGCAGCTGCTCTCTTGAATTCTGGACGGTTGATATATTCCGTTCCCTTTTCTGTAATAACTAAAGCATTATTTTCTTTATCGAATGCTAATTTACCGTCAAGCATTGCCTTGCCCAATTCATCCTTAACTGCGTGTTTAAGCGATTCATCAGGGAGATTATCAATCATTGATAAAGGCATTGTATTGTTATTCTTAAAATAACCTAAATCAGTTGATTGTCCTGTAAATACAAAATCATTAGTAGGAGCGTTTTTATCCTTTTTATTCTTATTAAGATAATCAATAAGTGTTGCTACGCTTCGTCCTGCTGTTGCGACGGTTTTAACATATTCATCAAATGCCGCATTTTCATCATACATAATTATTCGTCCTCCTCATCAAAGCTGAATTCCTCAATTACTTCCTCATCAGAAATACTTTCAGCAAAATCGTCAGTAATTATATCATCTGATATAGTTTCAAATTCTTCCTCCACGGAAATACTTTCTGGAAAATCTTCGGCAATATCATCTTCATCGGATATGATTTCAATTTCTTCATTCATATTTTCTGAAAAATCATCAGATATTGTATCGTCCTCAGAAGCTTCTGGAAATTTCTCCATTGCAGGATTAACATCCTCGTTTTTCTCATATAGAGCTTCAAACAAATCAGCTTCATATTGAGCAGCAAGTTCATTTTGCCTTTTTTCTTCCTGGGCGATTTGTTCAGCTTCATATTCTGCCTGTGCAGCTTCTGCTTCTTCTTTACCTTTGGAGAAGAAATCAGTTAATTGCTGTTGATGTTCTGTGTGATGTTTTGCCTGTATATCTGCATATTCTTTTTCAATATAAGTATTATTGGGTATGCCTTTAGGAAATGAACTGCCAGTTATATTAAATATTGGATGCGATACTGTATCATATTTGCGGAGATAAAACGGTTTATATTCGTCAACAAAGACTATGCAGCTGCCACCATATTTTTTTGTTTTTCCTTTAGCTCTTAATACTGTAGGTATTTCATCTGGAGCAAGTAAGTCACGTTGCACATAGCTTTCGCTATCAGAGCCACCGCCCTGATTTCCACGGTTATATGAACGGCTGTCAACTCTTACTGTTGTTTTACCAAGCTTTTTTGATACATATTCTTTACTTTCCTGGTCGTTTGTACCAAGAAAGTTGAATATAGAACAGTTACTGATGATTGATTCCCAGGTCTTTTCATACAATGCTTTGAGCTGCGATAAACCTTGCAGAACAATACATATTCTGATATTGTGCGAACGCACTACAGCGAGTGTTTCACCGAAATTTGGTATTTTGCCAAGGTTGGCAAACTCATCAATCTCACAAGATACAAGTAATGGTAACTTTCCGTTGCAATCTCTATTTGCAACTCTCATCAATCTTTCAAAAAGCTGTGAATAGAACATATTTGAAATAACTCTGTATGGATTTCTCGGAACTTGTGTGAGCATAAATATAGCTGTTTTTTCTTTTCCAATTGAATCAAAGTCCATTTCATCGGTTGCTGTAAGCTCGTCTACAGCTTCAACTGCCCACAATCTTAATCTTGTTGACAATGTTTTACAGATAGAGCCGAGCGTTTCCTGGGGAGTACCTTGTATTCCTGCCCAGTTGATTGAAGCAACGTCATTAGGATAATCTATAGCGTGTTTTTTTAAACATCTGGCAAGTTCGCACAAGTCATCAATCTTTCCGTCTTTATACTGTACGCTGTTTACAAGTCGTACAACACGACCGAATGATTTGAATTCATATGGAGTTTTAAACAGATATACCATAATTGCTACAAGCAAATCCTGTGCAGCTCCTGTCCAGAAATCTTCTTTTTCGCCCTCTCCTGCGGAGTTTTTCATAAATAAGTCGGCTATATTTATAACGTCCTGTTCCTCTACCATATACGCAAACGGATTATATGTGTTCGATAGTCCTATATCAAGAAGATTAAGAACACGCACCTTATATCCGTTCTGTTTAAGAAATTTCGCTGTATCTCGATAGAGTTCACCTTTTGGGTCTGTTACAATATAGCTACCGAACATCTGCATTATATCAGGTTTGATTTTTCTGAACGATTTACCCGCACCAGAGCCACCAATAACAATCTCATTCAGATTATGCGGTGAGTAAGATTTACCTTTAGGATTTTTTATTGTTGCGTATGTATCACAGCCGATTGGTATTCCTGTTTTGTCCTTGAAATCTTTTTCATTGTACTTATCAGACCAGGAAGCCGAGCCGTGTTCCATACCCCTATATTCATCTCTTGGATTTGATGTTACTGAAAGGAAAACAAAAAAAGCTACAGAAGCATACATCCACCACAGCTTTGTTACCTGATATTTAAGGCATAGCCATAAAGTCGTTAAATCAATAGGGGCAACTAATTTAGGATTGCTCAAATAATTGAAAAAATCCATTAGAATGTTGGTGTTTAGAACAACAGCATCACCAGTTGTTGTTTCATAGTCTATCATCATATACGCAAAATAAATGCCAAACATCAGAAACAAAATAAAACAGATGACACCTGTATAAATTGAAGATGTTGTATTTCTTTGTCGCAACTTATTTTTACTATTCAAAGTCCAGTTCCTCCGCTGTTGCTTTTCTCAACATATATCCATTTTCTATTATCGATATTTCAAACCAATCGTCTTTCTCCATATTCAGCACTTTACGCATTACAGGACTAATGCTGATTATTGTGCTGTACTCTCTCTGCTGTTCAGCATCTCTGCTTACAGTACACTTAACTTTATCATCTCCAATGAATACAGCTTTCATTATCTTCCCTTGCGTATTATCCATAAACAAAGGAATTTTAACCTGTGAACGAAAATTTATTTTAACATAAATTTTCTGATTTTCTGGGTTTACCTTGTAGGTGCTTGACTTTCCCATTTTATTTTCTTACCTTTCTATTTTCACTTTTCATAGCATCAAGGACTTTTTCAATCGTCGGCTTATCTGATTTCTCCATAAGAATCGGGATTTTACTGTCCTCTGATTTCTGCTTGTAATTAACCTTTATCGGAGCATTTGTCTTAATAAGAGCGTCAAGCTCGTCCTGTGATACAAGCATTATATGTGTTGTGCGTTCCTGGGGAGCATTAGTATTTTGTTTAACTTCTGCTTTTGGAACTTTCTCTGTTACATTATGCTTGCTGTCAAGCTTATCTGGTATCATATCACCATCCTTATCGTTTATGCCTGTTATAACATTTGTAGAGTTAAGCACGATTTCAACAGCTGTCGGACTTACGGCTCTTGCACTATTAATAGATATATTGCTCATAAAATTGTCTATATTCTGACCGCTATTTGAAAGTGCCTGGTCAAACATAACTTCTGCTCTATCAACTGTTTTAGTTGTTGTATTGTCATTAAGCTTATTGAGCATTGCGGTTATATCTGGACTTGCCGCTTCTAATGCTTTGTTTTTATTTTCAAGTGTAGTTCTTGCAGCAGTAATTTTTGTTACACGTTCCTGTGCGTTCTGCTTAGCGGCAGGAGAGAGATTAGAGAAATCATTTTTTATCTTTTCAATACTTTCATTGTAGTTGTTAATCTTCATATCATTGATACTGTGCATACTCGCATTGAAAGAAGATAAAGCATTAAGATAACTCTGATTACGGTTTTCTTTATTAGTAATAGCAAAACTGCGGACTATGTCGGATAAACTTTGACAGGCTTTCTTTCTTAAAGTGAAATTCTGTACATTCTTGTTGAGTTTATCAATGGTATTGCTGTGTATCTCAATCTGTTTTTCAAGCTTTTCAACCTTGTTTTGCAGTCTGTCAATCTTTTTCTCGTTTCGTTCCACAAGAGCATTGATAGGATTTTTAAATGCAGGAAAGGTACTTGTAAGCTTTTTCAGCATATCATTTCTGCCTGACAGCGTTTCAGATTGCTTTTTGCTTTGTTCCATAGCTGATGAAAGAACATCTATGTGTTTCTGATGAGCAGCTATGCGGTTATTCTTACCGTTGATTTTTCTATCATAAAGATTTGACATACCGTTGACTATTGGTATGAGCTTTTCTTTTTTATCAACCTTTGGTATTTCTAATGAAGAATCAAGCTGCTTATCGACACCGACAGGCTGTAAAACTTTACTTAATTTTTCGATATCTACAATATCAAATGTTATACTTGTTTTTTTACCGTCACTTTCTGCAACACACTTCACATCCGAACTTTTCAGAAGTTCGATGATTTTTTCTGTGTTGTCGGTGAGCGATATTGTTGTTGGAAGATTGATTTGGTCAATTTCTGTATTTTTGTATGTAAGTTCCATTTAGACCTCCTTTTCGTGCTATAATAGCACAATTTACATTTGGAAAAGAAAATTTAATTGAAATTAGTCCATTTTAGACTCCTTTTAATCTTTCTTAACTGAAATAATATTCAGATTTCTGTGATAGTTTCTGTAAAACTGATTCAAGAAGTTTGATACTTCGTGTGTGGCAAATAAGCCATTAAAATTATCAGGATATTCATAACCCTGACTGCCTTTATAGTTTGTCTGCATATTGTGAACAAGAATATATTCCAAATTATCCAGTCCGCTGAATGCTGTTCTATTAAGAACGGTCAGCGTTTCAGGC
>JAFXDK010000013.1 GCA_017521805.1 Ruminococcus sp.
AGGTGAAGTCTCAAGACGTACAAGAACAACCTTCTCGCCCTTAGCGTTCCAAGCCTCAGCGTCCTCAGCTGTGAATACAACCTTACCGCAAGCAGCACCGGGTGAAGCACCGAGTCCCTTGCCCATAGGAGTTGCAGCCTTGAGAGCCTTAGCATCGAACTGGGGGTGGAGGAGTGTATCGAGGTTTCTGGGGTCGATCATAAGAACAGCTTCCTGCTCACTTCTCATACCCTCATCAACGAGGTCGCAAGCGATCTTAAGAGCAGCCTGAGCAGTTCTCTTACCGTTTCTTGTCTGGAGCATATAGAGCTTACCGTGCTCAACAGTAAATTCCATATCCTGCATATCTCTGTAGTGGTTTTCGAGAATACCGCAAACCTCTGTAAACTGCTTGAATGCCTCAGGGAACTTTTCTTCCATCTGAGCGATAGGCATAGGAGTTCTAACACCGGCAACAACGTCTTCGCCCTGTGCGTTTGTAAGGAACTCACCCATGAGTTTCTTTTCGCCTGTAGCAGGATCTCTTGTGAAAGCAACACCTGTACCGCAGTCGTCACCCATGTTACCGAAAGCCATCATCTGAACGTTAACAGCTGTACCCCATGAATAAGGAATATCGTTGTCACGTCTGTAAACGTTAGCTCTGGGGTTATCCCATGAACGGAATACAGCCTGAACAGCTCCCATGAGCTGCTCCTTAGGATCTGTGGGGAAGTCTGTACCGATCTTAGCCTTGTACTCAGCCTTGAACTGTCCAGCGAGCTCCTTAAGATCGTCAGCTGTAAGCTCAACGTCCTGAGTAACGCCCTTCTTTTCCTTCATTTCGTCGATAAGCTCTTCAAAGTACTTCTTACCAACTTCCATAACAACGTCAGAATACATCTGAATAAATCTTCTGTAGCAGTCCCAAGCCCATCTGGGGTTATTGGAAGCTTCAGCCATGTAATTTACAACGTCTTCGTTAAGGCCAAGGTTGAGGATAGTATCCATCATACCGGGCATAGAAGCTCTTGCACCTGAACGAACAGAAACGAGAAGAGGATTCTCCTTATCACCGAACTTCTTACCTGTAACTTCTTCCATCTTTACGATGTACTCGTTGATCTGAGCCATAATCTCATCGTTGATCTTACGGCCGTCGTCGTAGTAAGCTGTGCAAGCTTCTGTAGAAATTGTGAAGCCCTGGGGAACAGGAAGACCCATGTTGGTCATTTCTGCCAGGTTTGCACCCTTACCGCCGAGGATTTCACGCATGTCTGCATTACCCTCGGAGAATAAATAACAATACTGATGTGCCATTGGTATTACCTCCAATATAATCTTAGTGCAGGACAAACAGAAGTATGTCCGCTTACAATAATTATAACATATTTGGAAAAAAAAAGCTATATAGAAAAAACAAAAAAATAGCAGTTGATTTCTCAACATTTTGTACAAAAAAACAATGAACGTCCAATATCTGAACAATTCAATACAAAATTGAAAATCCGCAAAAGAAAAAAGCGATTTTCACCGGCACCCTCTCATTTTGCCTTTGAAAACCGCTGATTCCATTACACCTCCGCACACCCTCAATATGCAGAAGTTTCCGGTAGGTACTTGCAATACCATTGCAGCTTAGCCATAGAACGTAAATTGTAGAATAAAATTCACTGTTTCCGTCCGTTTTAGGCGATTAAACATATTATAGGCATTAATGTTTAATATCGGACAGTTTGTAAATATTTAGAATAAATAATCGTTCGTTTTGTCGGCGGAGTTTAATAACCGACGGCTCATTAAATTCATGCTGCATTACCGTGTTCACAGGACACATAAAATGTATCTTTTGAAAATCCAAAGGAAATATGCCTGTATTTCGGCAGGAATCCCTTTCGATATGTTTATTATATTCCAAAGTTCCCTTGTATTCAAGGGATAATATTGCTTTGATTTATTACTATATTGCTATTATAAGTTAACACAAAAATATTATATTTTCATTAATATATTTTTAATTTTTACATATACATTTCGTATTAAAAATGCAATAAAACAATATTCATTTTCTTTTCTTTGACTTTTAAAAGGCGCATTTTCCGCAATATATAGTCAATTCACAGCAATAAAATATGCAGCATTTTTATATATCGTATAATTCTGATTTATTTCGACAAATTGTAAATCCACGCACTCATTTCAAGGTGTTTTATTTAACTTAATTAAGTTTCAAATATTTTTTACAAAATTACATATTTTTTTATTTTAACAATTATATCAATGTAAAAGGAGCCTTGCGGCTCCTTTTACATCAAGCGATACCCTCTGCGGCATCTGCTATTCGTTTTTCATAATACTTCTCAGTCCACCCGTGTTCAAAGCTCTTGAAAAGCTTCATAGCCGCATAGGCATTTTCAACGGCATTACCTATGCTTGCCTCATCACCCGATTTCGCACATATATATACACCTGCGATAAGAATTTCCAACAAGATTGCGTCATTTCGCCCCTGCGGCTTATATCCGAATCCTTTGAGAAGTCGGAAAGCAGAATTATAATGTTTGGCGGCACAATCAGTATATGAAAGGGCAATATACATAGCCGCTTTCTGCCTCATACTCACCTTTTCAGAATGAAGCTGCATGAAATTAATATGCTCGGTACGGAATTCCTCAGCATCACGCCAGTTTCCAACCTTACTCTTGACAAGAAGCGCGGCAATACAGTATCTGAATTTTTCCTCGGAATTGAGTTTTTTCTCCATATCCTCAAGCTTTGTAAGGAAAAAAGCAGCAGATTTGTAATCACGCACCTTATCGTAAAGACGGACAGTCTGAAGAATATCTCCTGGGGCAGGCTTTTTTGCATTCAGCACAAAGAAATCAGCATATTCCGCAGCAAGAGCTTTGGTATAACCATTCTGACAGAACTCATTATAGAGATCACTGTATTTTTTTTCGGTTTCACTTGATTTTTTGGCAAAAGTAATTTTTTTATAGTGTTCACGTTCCTGTGGCGACAGCATATTCAACGCTCCTTTTTATACAGATTTCATTTAATATTATTTTAACACAAATCCTAAACATAGTCAATATTTGTTTATAGTTTTGTAAGTTTTTTGGTAATATGCACAAAAAACATGATGAAAATTCTATATTATAAAAAAATTAATTTTATTTATTTTAAGACTATTTAAAGGAAATATGATATAATATAGGTAGAATACCGTAATATGTCGGTTTTATTCGGAGGATTATATGAAAATACTTGTTATTGAAGATGAAATCCAGCTTGCCGACGCATTATGCGAGCTGCTGAAAAGAAATATGTATTCCGTTGATGTCTCATACGACGGCATAAACGGACTTGATAACGCTCTAACAGGGCTGTACGACTGTATTCTTCTTGATATCATGCTTCCAGGAATGAACGGGATTGATGTTCTTAAAAATATCCGCAAAGAGCGCATAAGCACTCCCATACTTCTCCTTACAGCAAGAAGTGAAGTCAGCGATAAAATTGCAGGTCTGGACTGCGGTGCCGACGATTACCTCACAAAGCCATTTGTAACAGGAGAATTACTTGCCCGTGTCCGTGCGCTTACACGAAGAAAAGGTGAAATTGTGGACGAAAACCGCCTTGAATTCAAAGAACTCAGCCTTAATAAAAACACCTGTTCCATAAGCTGCGGCGGAAATGAAGTAAAACTCAGCCTTAAAGAATACAACGTTATGGAAATGCTTATTGCAAATCCCGGACAGATTCTGCCGAAAGAACGTATTATTGAAAAAATCTGGGGTAGCGAAAGCGATGTAGAATACAACAACATTGAAGTATACATATCATTCCTGCGCAAGAAAATATCCTCTGTTTCTGCCGATGTCCAGATTAAGACAGCCCGCGGAATAGGCTATTTCATTGAATAGGAGGGATATCTTTGTTCAGAAAGGTACAGCTGAAATTTTTCGGAATCATCACAGCTATACTCATTGCAATATTCATCGGTGTTCTCAGCTCCATAAATATCATAATGGACGTTATCATGGAACGTCAGACAAAAGTTGTTCTGCAGCAGGTAGCGTCGGGGGTTGAATACAACAACAAAACCGAAACATTTTCATTCAAGAATCCGAACAAGCAAAAGGAAGAACCCAGAAAAAGCAATAAACCGCCTGTAACCAAAGCTCCGATTCAGACAACCACACAGACGGAAACAACAACGACTATTGTAAATATAACCGAGGCAAAATCTGTGGAAACAAGTATGGTTACAACAACTGTCCCTCCACAGACTGCTACTGAGGATCCGATTGAAATCCCTGTAACAGAAGCTCCTACAGAACCGCCAACAGAATTGCCGCGCACAGAGCTGGTCAAGCCGACAGAGCCTCCGCCTGTGGAAAAACCACCGCATAACGAAGGCGGTAATAACGGCGGCGGAGAAAATCAGCCTCCTCCGCAGGAACAGCCCACAGAGCCGAATCAATGGGAAAATCCGTGGGGTAATCCATGGGAAAATCCGTGGGCAAATCCATGGGAAAATCCGTGGGGCAATCCATGGGGAAATCCGTGGGCAAATCCATGGTATAACTGGGGAAACAATGGAGATCAGTGGAATTGGGACGGTCAGAATCAAAACAATGCTCAGCAGCAGAGCTCATGGGGCGGAATAAATCCTGTAGCCAATACCATGTTTGTGCCTGTTCTCAACGAATATACCATATCTGTAACAAACACAAAGCCAAAGTTCACAGAAAATTCTCCCCCTCATCCTACCGACCCACAGACCGCCGATGATTTCGTTGAGCCTGTTCCGAAATCCCTAGGCTCTATTGAATTTTTTGTTATCATGGCAGACAATGACGGCAAATTCACAGCTTCAGCAAACAACGACGGAATGTCTGTTGAACTTGCACAGGAGTACATAAACGAAATAATTAAAGACAACAATACCATAGGAATGACAAGAAATCACAGCTATTGCGCGGAAAAGAAGCCTAACGGCACTCTCATGGTGCTCACCGACAGAACAGCTGAAATTGAAATGATGCGTAAACTCAAGCGTATTACCATTATTGTGGGAATAATCAGTATAATTTTCCTTTCAGTTGCAGCTTATTTCCTCAGCGGATTGATTGTTCAGCCTTTGAAAGATACCTTTGAAAAGCAGAAACAGTTTATTTCCGATGCAAGTCATGAGCTTAAAACTCCTCTTACTGTAATTTCAACAAACGCAGATGTACTGTCAGGAGAAATAGGGAATAACAAATGGCTCAATTATATCCACGACCAGACAGACAGAATGAACGTACTTGTAAACGACCTGCTGAACCTTTCCAGACTTGAAAACAGCAATCGAGATTTTATTACAAGCGAATTCGACCTGAGCCGTGCAGTTACAAACGCCGCACTTCCCTTCGAATGTCAAGCGTTTGAAAGCAAAAAGAATTTCGTCCTGAATATCGAGGAGGGTATCAGAATAACGGGCAGTGAGCAACATATCAAGCAGATGACAGGAATATTCATAGACAATGCGCTGAAATATTCCAAGGACGGTGGAACAGTACGCGTCTCCCTCACCAAAGAAGAAAACAAGGCTGTACTTGTGGTATACAATACTGGAAGCGGAGTCCCTGAGGAAGATGTTGACAAACTGTTTGAACGTTTCTACCGAAGTGATGAATCCCGTGCCCGCACAACAGGCGGATATGGTCTCGGTCTTGCAATTGCTAAATCAATTATTGACAAGCACAAATTCAAAATTCAAGTAGAAAATCAAGAGGGCAGAAGCATCAGCTTTGTTGTAACTATGCAATAAGAAAAAACACCTCAAAGGCGTAAAAGCTCTTTGAGGTGTTTATATTTAGAGGTGACCTTTATACCAATATTATTCAATTTCAACCGCCCGAACAGTAACCCTGCTTTGACCGCTGAGAGTACAGGTAAACAGCGTCATATCCCAAGAATCAGCAGAACCGAAATCCATACCGTTAATGTCCCTGCCGTCAAGCTGGATAATTTCGGTGATTTCATATGTGTGTATTCTGCCGTCCGCCTCTGTAAATGTAAATATTTCTCCGCCTCCCAGTTCAGATAATCTGCCGAAATGAGACCAGTAATTATGTGCCGCAATGATAACATCTCCATCTGCAACACTTCCCTTGTATCTGCAAGGCGAAACATCAAGATTTACGTAGCTCCATTCGCTCATGACAGGAAGATTCAGTTCCAGAGCAGGAATTGAAACGATTCCTATATATCCCTTTTCAGCAATAGATATAGTAGGCTCAACTTTTGCTTCTGTAACAGGCTCGATGTCATATTCTGCGAGAATATCACTGCCTGTTATAGCTTCGGTAGCCGGTTCAGTAGGCGATGGAGGGATAATCTCCATAAGTTCATTAAGCACTGATTGTGCCGCTTCACCGCTCTTTTTATTCTCATTTTTATTGTATAAAACGAGGGACAGCGCCGCAATAAGCAGAGCTGTCCCCAGAACTACACAAAATAATCCGTGTTTTTTATTCATCTTCGTCCCTCTTTGAGCCGCTGATTATTCTTGTACCTGCCGCAATAAGAACCAGACCGCCTATTGCCATTACAGGCACAGGCCACCATAATTGTCCTGTCTGCGGAAGCTTCTTTGATGTAGTTGTTGTTTTTGGGGAAGTTTTTTTAGTTGTTACAGCTGTTGTAGCCGTAGTTGATGATGTAGTTGTATCAGTTGCAGAGCTTGATTCAGAGGTACTTGTAGCCTCGTCACCGCCAATCTGATAGCTAACTGTTGTAGTTGTATTAGTATCTGTAGTAGTAGTTGTTGTTGTGGTGGTTGTGTTCGGAGGAGGGAAATTTGCCTCCCAATCGAATTCAAATCCGGGAACATATGTGTTTACAACGATATAATTCACACCGTCATTCTTGTAAACAATACAGCAACCCTCGGGGATTTTACGTTCAATAACTGTCCATTTAACACCCGCTTTATCGCTCCATTCGTAATTCCAATTGTTAGTCTCGGAAAGACGTACCGTTTCATAGAATTTGTAATCGCGGTAAATATCAATAACAATTTCGTTGGGCTTGCGTGGGAGATTCTCATCATTTTCCCAGATTTTCTGGACGTTGAATTTTTGAACGCCGTCTGAATCCGCAGCTGTTGGCATAATTTTTGTATATATCGTCATTTCAGATTCTTTCTCAGCGTTCATGACAACAATAGAGGAAGTCGGAATATACGTTGTTTCTCCGTCTACGTAGTTCTTGGCGGCAATAAGATACAGACCGTCCTCCAGATTCTTGAAAGTAATAGTGCCATCATTTTTGGAGTTTCCGCTTCCTGCTGATTTAAGCTTGAATGTAAAAGCATAATCAGTTAAAGTTGAAGCGGCATCTGCAAGCCCTGAGGCTGTGAGGTCGCTCATATCAACGGGATATTTTGCAAAATCTCCTTGAAGGGTTATTTTTTCGCCGTCAAAAGTACCGATACGGAAAATTTCCCAACGCATACCCTTAACAGGCTGTCCTTTCACCTCGTTGATAAGAGTGATTGTTCCGTCGGATTTAGCCGTTGCGGTTGTACAAAGACAGCTCAGACATAGCAGTAAAGCCATTCCCAAGACTATTAAAGCTGAGCCGACTTTTTTGCTTATTTCTGTCATCTTAAACCTCCCTTCCTGCCAGCACCAGACGTGAGGCAATTTCTCTCGGTGATTTTGTTTTGCGCTTGCCGCCGAATACCCATACACAAACAAGAATCAGTACAAAAGGTGCACAGATAAAAGGTATAACAAGCATGGGGTCAATTTTTACCATTTCAGCAACAACTCTGTACTCTTTCTTGTATACCGTTTCGATACGGTGTGAACGGATAAGAAGTCGATGCGTATTAACACCGTAAGGTGTACAAGTCATAAGTGTTACATAATCGCTGTTAGGGATAATTGAAAGCGTGTTCATTTCGTGAGGCTCTACAATAAGTATTTCCTCAACTTCATAGGTATATATACGGTCGAGGATATTAATTGTAAAAACATCGCCTTTTTCAATTCTGTCAAGGTCTGTGAAAAGTCTTGCTGAGGGCAATCCTCTGTGCGCCGAAATAACAGAATGTGTATTCGCTCCGCCGACGGGGAGAGACGAACCCTCCAGATGTCCTGCGGCGATATTCAGAACCTCCTCGCTTGTGCCGTGATATATCGGGAGTTCTACCTGTATAACGGGGATTGAGATATATCCCATAATTCCCGTACCCGACACATTGAGCGCTGTTTCATAGCCTGAAATTTTGCTGTAATTCACAAATGGCGATTCAAGCCTTGCAATTTTCTCGTTGTACTCGTTTGCCTTGGCAATTAACTTGTCTGTTCTGTCTGTGTCCATTTTTGCAACTGCCACTTCATAATTGGCAACTGCTCGGCTTTGCACCTTGGAATTCCACCAATCGCTTACGATAGGGTAAAGCATCACGGAGACTCCCACGAACAGCATTAATGTAAAAAATATTGTTGCAAATAAGCTTGATTTATTGATTTTTTTCTTCATGGGATCCTCCCTAATGGCCGCCGACGGCTTTTCACCGTCGGCGGCATAATTAGGTCAATTAGCCTTTAGTTTTGTTTTCTATTCTGATTAAATATTACTATTTTAACTTATTCCTCAGACTTCTTCATTCTTCTCTTGGAAATGAGGTATACGCCGCCGATAGCTGCCATTGCGCCACCGCCAAGGTAGAAGATTGTTGTACCGATACCACCGGTACCGGGGAGAACTGAACCCTTATTATTTTCAATTATTACAGAGTTGCTCGCATTAGCATTCTCATTTGTACCCTGTGTAATTGAAGCAGTTAATGCAGTTAAATCAGTACCAACGGTATCATAAGTTGCTGTTAATTTATTAATTACTACATCAGGACATTTATTATATTCAGCAGAAGGTGTTGCAATTTCCTTTATTACATATTTCTGATCATCATCTAATCCTAAGATTCTAAATGTAGCTAATCTACCCTCTGTAGTAGAAGTAGTGATTACGGTTATCTTATCTTCATCTGCATCATCTGCTGTGGCAATACGATAATAATCAATACCGCCTGCTGTTCCTGCTGATACAAGACTCATAGCAGTTTCACTATCACCTTCATACAAACTAAACTTAGCACCAGCAAGAGCAGGTTTATCAGCAAGACTACCGTCTACCTTACTTGCATCAAATGTATATGTCCAATCGTAAACAGTATCTTCCTCAGTATCATTTGTAGAGTGAGTATTTCCGCTTCCACTCTGGTTTGGATTATTAGAGTATGTCAGGTAAGCTGTATTATCATTATGCTTATCATCATCAGCACCTGATGAAACCTCAGCTCCTCCATTCAAAACAGCTGAATAGTATGTATAAATTGTACCGCCTGCCGCAAGGTTTAAGGATTTAAGGTCAAAATTAATGTAGAAATCTTCTACAAAATCAACTGTAGATGAATCATCAGCCGCTGTTATTGTAATATTTGACGGTGTTCCTGTTCCGTCCCAAAGTGTAGTTGCAGTAGAACCAGCTGTTGCAGGCTGATATTCAATCTTAGTTACTCCAGAATAAGTGAGACCAGCTTCCATATCATCACGAATGATATACTTATAAGTGTCATAATCACTTATATCCGGAACTGTTGTTGCGATATAATATTCAACAGTATCACCAATCTGGTTGTCGCCAACGTCTCCCCATTCGTCAGTTTCATTATGCTTAATCTTCTTTACAAGTGAAGGAGCATCAGTTTTAATTTCAACTGTTTCATCATCAGTTACTTTAAGAATGAATCTTGTCTTAGCGTCACCAGAATCAGTACCGGAATTTTCGGCATCCTTAACGAAATAGTAACCTGTAGCAAGATTTTCAATCACTCCATTACTTGATGTAGCAGGCGCTGCATCATCCACTGGTTTAAGTGAGTCATTTACAATTTTAGCAAGAAGCTTAGCATTATCAGCAGCAGTAATATCTGCCAATACTTCAGCAACTGCAGCAGCGGATGCGCCATCTGCAATTGACGATATACCTAAATCGGTTGCATTAAATTGGAGATTGTTAATAAACACACTTGAATTGATGTTGGAACCCCAAGTTATGTTGGTAAGTGTGTTTGTTTTTTCATCCAAATCGCCTTTAAAAATCTGATATGCTTCAAATGTGTGACTTGCAAAAGGTATACTTGCATCACCCTTAGTAATTGTAATATTAGCAGCTGATGAAACAGCTGGCATAACAGCACAAGCTGCTAAAAGTGAAGCGGAAGTGATGGCTGCGAATCTCTTAAAAGTTCTGTTAGTTTTTTTCATAATAATTCTCCTTTAAAATAAATTTTCATTTGCGGGGAGGGTATGAGCCTAAACACGCCCTCCCCTTTCATTGTTTGTTATGCTTTTGCGTTTATTCTTCACGACGTTTTCTCTCGCGTCGTTTAAGACCTGTGAACCCGGCTATACCCAGAAGCATTAACGCGCCTCCGAAGTAGTAGTATGTCTTTACTCCGCTTCCGCCGGTGGATGGGAGTTGGCCTTGTGTTTCGGATACAAACTTGTTTCCGACTGTTGCTGTGTTTAAATCGCCTTCCTGAACTGGAACAATACCGTTGTTGTAGTAAACATATGGCATATAAATTGTATTACCTGAGTTGATAAGGTATCCGCCTTCCTTCAACGGTTTATAATCATTTTCGCTCAGTTTGTAAGCAACTTCCTCGATGTAATAGTAATATGGATTACCCTTTGAATCATACATTGGAAGATCAGATATTTCCTTACTCCATTCATCAGCATTAGAGTTTGTTATTTCGATTATTCTGACTTCATCAAGGAACTTCTCATTTGGAAGATGAGGAACCTTTGGTCTTTCCTTTATCTGGATTGTAATAGTATCAGTAGAGTCCTTATAATCATCGGTTGCCCTTAATATGATTTCAGCGTCAACATTTTTTGTTACGAGTTTTTCTGTCTTTTTGTAGAATGTTGCGATTTCTTTTCCGTCAGATGTTTTAAATTCTATTGTATACACATTATCGGCAACAGTTACGTCATCTGAATTTTCAGCAGACCATTCTATATTTCCGATTGTGTTGTTTACTGTGAATACCTGACTGTCTGAATAATCCATAAATTCTTCGCCGTCGATTACAATTCCGTCCTTGACAGTTAATTTAATAATTTTGAACAACTTATTATCAACTGTAGCACGAATTTTAACTTCTCCAGGTACAAGTGCTTTAACTTTATATGTACCGTTGCTATAAGTTTCCGGCAATTCAACACTTCCACTTGGTTCTGCTGTTAACTCTGTAATATTACATCCTACAGTATTGATTGTTAAGTCAAATTCTTCATTTACTCTTACATCACTTCTTTCAGGTATTAGATTTAACTCTCTTCCGTCAGTCTTGTATACAATATCAATGCTTGATAAAGTTACACTTGTTGTTGAATCATCAGACCACCAAATCTCAAAACTGTAGTAACCGTTCTCTTGACCTACAGGTATTTTATCAGCAAATGTTTCAGTATTCCATTGCAATGAACCGCTTCCTTGAATGTCACAATTAGTTTTACCACTACTTTTAATCTCGGTATCACCATTATATATTACGTGAACAATCTGGTCGCTCTTCATATTTCCGCTCAAATTCGCTTTTATAAACTGAATTTCAGCATTTGACGGAATATCCATAAGATTGAACTTATATTTACCTGTTCGACGTACCTTTTTATCAATTACAAAGTTTTTATGTTTATAATTTTCGCCAAGAACTTGAACTGTAAATGTAGCTGTTTTTCCCTCAGTATCAGTACCGACTATTGTGTATGTGTTAGCTGTGGTTCCGGCTTTCCAGTTTTTACCGGTTGAGTCAATACTAAAGTCTGCTTCTGTAATGTCAATTAAAGTATTGTCTGATTTCTTAATTTTCCATGTAACATCACCTGTATTATTTAGGATATCAACTGTGAATTCTTCGCCTTGTTCTAAATAGTACTTTGACGGAGTAAGTATCAGTGGAATTTGCCAGTGCACCACAATAGATGCTATTGACAGATTCTCAGAATACCATTGACCTAATTTAATGCTTGTAACATTAGTATTCACAGATATATTACATGTAGTTGACTGATCAGTATTATATTGAGCTATATGATTATTGTTACCATTGATATATACGGGACCATTTCCTTTTCCGTTAAAGCTAATGGTAATTGAATCAACATATTTTTGTAATTCTACAGGAATTGATATTGGTATATCGGTATCAAAATTTAATCCAGTTGTAAATGGGATAGTACCAGATGTCTGACCATTCATTATGTCCTCATTAATGCTGATAGCTGTAGGATTGAAAGCGAAAGCTTTAGGATAAGTTTCAAGATTTTCAACGTCAACTGCTGCAGCACTTGGAGTACTTGTAATAACACCGTCAACTTCTGATTCATCACCATAAAGATTTGAATTAGGAGTACCTGTAAGTCCGTATGAACCATACTCAACGCCCTCGATCATAGTTGAACGTGCGCCTGTACCATAGAAGTAGTACAAACCTGCCGCTGCACCAACAAGACCTGAGTTATAGTCGATTGCAACCTCGTTACAACAATAGTCGTGGAGGTCATCAATGTAAACGTGAGCCGAAGTTGGATGATCGTGATTGTATTGTGCCATCTGAACCTGTTTAGACGGATCGTGAGCTGCAAATGCAGGACCGCCTGCCAATGCACCGATTAATGTATAGCCGTCTTCGTCATAGCCACAATTAAGTCTGTATTCTTCGTGTGTATCCCAGCCAGATGCTGCTCTGTGGTGAGCCGCCTGTGGTGTGTCAACGTCAAATCCTTCGGGTACAAAGTTTGTTACAAGACAAATTGGTTTGCCTGTTGTATCAATTGTACCGTTGTTACATTCGCCGTATGCACTTGAAGCAGTACTATTCTTTACAATTTCGTCTTTCCAATCGTTATCGCCGAGAAGCTGATTCATCTGACCTACTACCCATTCAAGATATGTATTCTTTTTATCAGAAACATGCTTTGCAGCTATCAGAGTTGCTGTCTGAGCCATTGCGTTGAATCGAGCTGTACCCCAGTCGTGAACGTAATAGTAATCATTACCAATATATTTACTATCAATCCAAGCAGTAACTGTGCTCCAATCACCTGTGTCATAAGCTGTTGCCGCTGCTGCTGCAAGATAAACGCCGTCCCATTCAAGCTTCCCTGCTTCTGTTGTTCTTGCATCTAAGTATTTTTTCTTGTTATCTGTTGAATCTAAATCTGGATTGTTTCTTACTGACTTTGCCTTATAAATCCAAGCTGCTGCTAAAGCCTTATCATCACCATCACCACTACCCTGAGGATAGAATGAGTTAGAATATGGGCCTGTGCCTTCTGCAAATTCGTAAAGCTTTTCAGCAAGATTGAGATAATCTTCATCACCGAAATTCAAGTAGCCAAGAGCAAGAGCTGCTGCATATTCATAAGCTATATCACTTCCATATTCGCTCCAGATCATAATTCTTGTATCTTCTGACTGATGTTCAGGTGCACACCACTCTACGTGGTCGCCTTCACCGTCGCCCTTTTGAACAAGAATCTTGGTAATCTTACCGTCATCGCCATACTCTACTGAATTTTCAAAGAATTCATAGAATCTTTTAAGAATCGTTTCGAGATGATTTGCTTCTTCGTTGTACATCTTATAATACTGATCACTATTTTTATCAGCACCATTATCATCGTTAGTTGTTGTATTATCCTTAAAGAATTCAAGATAAATCCAGCTGAGCATTGAAGCTGTATAACCCTGCGGTAAACCAAACATTACGTGGTCGCCCGCATCGTGGTAGCCTCCGGGAACTTCATCTCCAACGTGACAATTTGTTCTCCAAGCTAAAGCACTGTTTTGGTATACATCATCGCCGCACATATTCGCGTCATAGAAGTAGAGTGAATGTTGTAATAATCTCTTGTAGTCGTCCTTGTAATCGTAAGTTGTTCCGCTGGTAATATTTTCGTCAGTATATGGTGCATCTGTTTCTGTGTAAGAAGGAGCAACTGATGAACGATACAATTGAAGCATTACTGAATATGGACGAGTTCCTGTTTCGCCGTCCCAATACTTCTGGAGCTTAAGACTGCCTTTGTCAACATTAAATGTGTTTTCAACTTCAAAACCGTTGCATTCAGTTTCTACATTATCAACCATTTTATAAAGTGTTCCGTCAGTTTTAACCCCAACCTCTTGGGTAGGGTAAGTATCATCCCAACCGTAAGTAGTATTAACTTCAACTATGCGATACTCATAACCCTTTGGCAGACCTTTAAATTCGCCATAATATGTAACTGTTTTATTAGCATCATCTTCGGTACATCCCTTGCTTGTTAATGTAAGCGTCTTTCCGGGAAGGTCTGTCCAGTTTACTCCGTCAATTTTTGCCTGCAGCTTAACCTTAATTGAATTAGTTATGAATACATCGCTCTTATTATAGCCAGCATAACTCCAAAGCTTTTGAATTGGAATATCTACTGTATCAGCTGTATTTGTTACTGTAATTGTACCGCCTTGGTTAAAGCTGAGAGGTACTTTCACGCCGTTTTCGTCTACTGTTTCAACTTCCGAGGTGTAACCGTTAGCTCCGTTTGCCTCTGCTACTGTGTAGTAGTACAATCCTTCGCTTTCGTTATCGTTGACATACATTGGTAAGTTTTCCCAGATGTACTGCCAGTCGTTGGCCTCGGTTAATGTAGCTACTCCACCTGTAGGAGTTCCGTCAACAATATATGGATTACACTCTATAAAGCCATTTGCATCAGCACCAGTTTCAGATTTTATGGTTCCGTCTGCATTAACTGTCTTACGTTTAAGCTGAATTGTTACTGTCTTTCTGAACTCTGTAATTCCTCTGTCCCCTGCCCACTTCTTTTCAACCTTAAGCTTCATAACATTGCCAATTTCTTTATTCTTAATTTTAATGTCATTTCCGCCAGGTGATATAATAAGTGGTACATCGGGTGTTTCAGGTGTTTCGGGGGTTTCAGGTTCTTCGCTATTAGCTTCTACATTAATTTCCGCAGTTGCACTTACTTCTGGCTTACCTTCTTTTGTAGCCTTTACAGTAATTGTAATCTTTCCATTCTGAACATATGATTCCAAAGCAGGAGAATTGTTAGTAAACTCGTTATTGTTTATATAGTACTTTATAGTGTAATCACTTGTAGGTTGATTTTCAATGCTAAGATTAATATTTTCACCTATTTTAACAGTTTCAGGTGCAGTTAATTTCATTTCTAAAACTGTCAGGGTAACGGATTGTGTTTCTTCGCTTCCGTTAGCTTTAGCTGTAATTACAAAATCACCTGCTTGTTTTGCTACGACTTTTGTATCACTATCAATTATTTCAGCTGTGTCAGTATTGCGACTTGATGTAATAGAACCATTTTGAATAGTAAGATTTACTGTTTCACCAATACAAACTTCATAATCACTTAATGAAATGCTTAATGCATCTTGAGAAGGTACAGTAACATTTGCATTTGCAATTACATCTGTATCGCCGTCCTTTGTAGCCTTAGCAGTAATTATGATTGTTTGACCTGCATAATCGCCGCTTACAGTAGAGTCAGAATTAATCTCTTGCTCACCTATATAATACTTTATGGTATATCCATTAGGTCGATTTGTTAAGTTGAGATTAAATTTGCTACCTACAGAAACAGTTTGATTTGTATTTTCAAAAGCCATTACGTTAACTGTTATTGCAGCGGTATCTTCTGCTATTACTGTATTGCTGCTGTTTAAAGCCTTTGCTGTAATTGTAATCGTTCCATTCTGAACATATGAGTTCAAAGCAGGAGTATTGTTAGAAATTTCGTTATTGTTTATATAGTACTTTATAGTATAATTTTCTGTAGGTGGGTTTGTAATATTAGTACTAAGTTCAATATTATCACCTATTTCAACACTTCCCGGTGCATTTAAGGTTATTTTTGTTTCCGTGTCATCGCTTGACTCTTCGTAGTATACCTTAACAGAACTAAGTATAGCTCCCCATCCATTTACACTAAGAGTAGTTATATTATTCGCTGGGGTTTTGCCATTCCATACGCCATGGAAATTACCGTCAGATTTTGGAATTGAAACTAAAGTATTACCATCCCATGAACTTCCATCGCCACAACTCAAACCAGTACTTGTATCACTAGCATTCGCAAAATATACACTTGTACTTCCTATTTTAATTTGACCATTTTGTTTGTCAAGAGCAAATTCTACTTTTGTTACATTTTTACCTTGCAGTAATGATGCCACATTTGCATCCTGCCCGTTCTTAATCTTATTAAATAATTCACTATTATTATTTGCATCAAATACAACTACCTTTTCTACTCCCTTAACATTTACATTGCCAATTGAGTTAAGAGATACATCCGCCAACACTCTGATACCTGTCTGCTTCATAGCAAAAGCCATAAGAGAAGTAATACCTTTGGTAACATTAGTCGTATCAAGTTCATCTACAGAAGCTGTAGCTGCTGCACTAATCGGAGATGTACTATCAGCCTCAGCAGAAATATGATATACACGGTTTCCATTTACAGGACAATATGGTGCATTACCATCATATCCATCTGGTGAATCGCCCCATATTTTCTCGCCTTTGGAATTGACAATCTTTATTTTATCTTCGCCGCTTGTTTGTCCTTCTTTATATACTGCCTCAATTGAAATAGCTACTACGCCTTTTGTTTGTTCAGGAAGTTGGATATAATGATTATAGTCAGCAACATGTTCTGTTATTGTTGGATTTTCAATAATCGAAGTTTCACCATTAGCAAGATGGAAAGTCATTTTATTTACTTTATAATTTGTAGAATATTGATTATTACAGAACATTACATTTTTTATAGTCTCTCCGCCCAGATTGACATAAGCTTCGAATGTACCGTCTGAATTCTCAATAACCTCAAAGTGTAATGGTGCCATCGCCGGCTCATAACCTGTCGGAGCTGAAATTTCCTTAAGGTAATACTCTCCCGGTTTAAGATATCCGTTTTCAATATATCTCGGATTATAAACCTTGTAAGGCTCTTGACTGAAATCCAATGTTACCTGTCCGCCTGTAACAACGAACTTGGATAAAATCTCTGTACCGTCAGCGGCATATAAGCTGAATACTGCGTCTTTTTCACCCGTACCAACTGTAATTTTATTGCCGTTCATATCAGTCTTAGTGATAACTGGCTTAATACCTGGGATAGGTACATTTTTCATACGGATTATATTGCTGCTGCTTGTAGAGTCGATAACTTCATAACCAGTTGGATTTTCAGCAGATTTTTTATTTGCAGGTTTTGTGCTGCTTCCTGTCCAGTAATGAACTGTATTATTATCCACCTTTACCATGTAGATATCATCCGCACGCTCGTATAAACCGCCTGTATTGGATTCATGGAATGTGTAGATAGCACCTACATCTAATTGATTAAACTCTAAAATCCACTCACTTGTTGTGCCTTTTAACCAATTCCAAATGCTTGTATCTACAGAAGTTCCATTCTTTAGAAGATCAATTTGTACATCCTTTACAGCTGCACCGTTATCATTAACCTTTCTGAAAAGTATACCCTTTGTATTAGCAAATGTTATGTGAGTTTCAGGTACACTAACAATCATCTTTGAAGAGGGGTCGAAACAATATTTCTTTCCGCCATATTCAAATTCATGAATAGAGGATATGTTAGAAATTATTGCTGTACCACCAGCTTCAACAGTTACATTATTTTGTAAATCTGTTGTTACTGTAAATTCTGTTTCGCCAATTGTAACTATTCTTGTATATGGATCAACCTTTGTTTTGTTATTGTCATTTTCATCTACATATGTGCGATAAATCACATCCATTTCAGTTTTAAAAATTGGAGTATCTATTTCGTTTTCTTTATATGCTTTGATTGTTGTTTTAACGTGTGCAGGATATGTGAGATAATTGTGTGTTACAACATCTTCAAGAAAAACAACCTCTGTTACTTCAACATAGATTTTATCTTCAGTCTTTTTGTAACCTGTAGGAGCCTGTAACTCTTCGATTGTATAAGTATTCTGAACAACTAATTTATCGCTTGCGATTCCACTTATATCAATTACTTGTGAAACATATTTGTTGATTACGTATTGGTTTACAACCAAGTCAGAGTTAATAGCTTGGATTTCAACCTTGCTGACATTTTCCAGATTATTGCCGTCAATCTTTACCTTACCGTCTTTATCGATTGCGACTTCTTTACCTGTATAATCAGCAATGGGAGCACCGTTGGTATCAATTAATGTGTACTTAACTCTACCACCTGAATAAACATCAAGTACAACGCTTTCAAGCTTTTCACCCCAGTTGCCAAGCTCTATTATTTTGCTTTCATTCTGAGCAAGCTTGAATCCAGAGCCTGAAGTCTTGGTAACCATAATGCCCTTGGTTCTTACTTTTGGGATATATGAACCAATTTCTAACCAGCCTTCACTAACTATAACTTCGAACTTTGTTATAGGCTTCTTTTCAGCATTTTCAATATCAGCTACGTTAATGTCAATGTAATTTCTTGTTTGATTTTGATTATCACCAGTTGTGCTTTGAATTGTTTCACTTTGTACTGTATAACCTTTCTTAGTACCTATGAGTTCATCGCCTGAATAAAACTTAACATCAACTACATATGCATCCTTTGAATACTGGTCTTTTGCATAATCACTAACAATGAGCTTAATACCGTCATATTCTTCGCTATCACTTAAATCACCATTAATTATTAATGTATTTGTACTAAAAACAGATGCAGCTCGCTTTAATGACCTAAGTGCATATGATGTAACAATATTACTGTTAGTAAATGAGGAGTTCCATTCGGTTTCGGCACCACCTGAAAGTCTAACATTTATGTAAAACTCAAAGTTGCCATTGCCGAGGGTTGTAGTATCAATAGTTATAAGCTGTCCTTCGAATTTAATGTATTCATTACTGAGAATTTTCTCCGTATTTGAAGAAAGATCTTTAACCCGGAATTCCAACACAGTACCAACTGATTGATCACCTATTTTTGCTAATTGGATTGCGTGAATTCCATTTCCTTTATTATTAGGGAAAATGGAGAATTCAGCATTGATTTTTGCGGTTTTCCTTGCTATTTCCGCACCGGTTTTTTCTCTGAATACATAAGTGATATCGCCAACGCCTTGTGGTGTAAAGCTTGCTGTTGTTCCAGTACCACTTGCAAGTGTATTGGACTCAAAATAGTAGTAAACAATCCATTCTACATCATTAGGATTTGCATCTGTATTAAGGTTTGCTGTAATATTGTTACCTGGTAAGAACGTACCAGCAAAGGTAATAGTACCTGTATGGGTACTTGGTCCGCTGACCACTTCCCTTGGTTTAACTGTTACCCAATGATTTGATAATACTGTTTGTTCAGCATTGTTATCGAATTTTATTGTAACTTTTACTTCATATGTTCCTTCGGTCTGAGGATAGAATGTCACTTCCTGAGTTCCACTACCCCATGCTGTTTTCGTTTCTTTTCTATTGTCATAGAATGTAACATCTGCCCTATAACCATTCGGAAGGTCCGGTATAGTTACCTTGAACTCTTTTCCGATTTCACATTCAGTAGCACTTACAGAAGGTGAAATTTGCTTATATTTACCTGTTATAATACTTTGCCCTGTATTGTTATAATTGAAATAGATATTTTTTGTAAGTCCGTTATTAGAAATAACTGCATATACAGGAATAGTGCCTATGAGCTTAGCGTTATTATAAGTATAAGTGGCTTTATATGAATTATTATCGAAATAAGAACTACTGTTGCCTACACAACCGTCATTATAATAATATTGAACATATGTGTTTTCCGGTATATTGGTTAAAGTATAGATAATATCGTCATTATTGTCCACACCTACTACATATTCCGATGGTGTAACTGTTAATCCAATATTTTCAGGGAAGTTTACTGTTACTGTATCATAAAGAGTCATCGTATGCATAGTACCATTATCACTTATTTCCACAACAGCTCTGACAGAAAGATCTTTTCCCACTATATTATTTGTTGAAAATTTTGCAGTAGTATCTTTATTATACTTTTGTCCCTCACTATTGTAGAAATAATATGTTACATTCGCATTTGTAATATTTTCTAAGCCTTTTACAGACATTTCTAAATCGTTACCTGAAATTACTGAATCAGGAACGTCAAAAGTCAATTCAGGCATTACAAAGTTTTTCTTTGTAACTGTTACATTGTTTGATGCCTTAGCAATAAGACGAGGAGTACCGTTTTCAGTTTCTTCATAATAAGCCTCGGCAGTAATTGATAAAACACCTACGTGAGCGGAAGTAACTCTGAAACCCTCTGCTGAATACTGTATTTCCTCGTTATTTATATAATACTTATAAGTTATCTTTTCATCACGTTCGGGTAAATTTAACAACTGATATGTAATATCTTTAAAAGCATCAGCTCCGGAATCCAACTCAATCTCCGTTTCACTTACAGATAAAGCCATCGGTGTAAAGTTTACTTTCACACCACCACTCTCGGATTTACTTGTTGCCACAGTTGAAGCATTAACTGTAAGTTCTGTAACATCAGTAGCATCAGTAATGGGCGAATTCAGATAAACTGTATATACATAATCTACATCTTCTCCGTCGACTTCGACTACCTGCGGATTATTGTCACAATAAATCTGAGGATTCTGTGCTATATTTACTTTCTGATTAGTTTTGATATAAAATTTTCCTAAAACAGGTATTGCATCCGTGCCAATAGCGTTTACACAATCTGCATCTGTATACGCTGCTATAGTAAGCGGAGCTTTAATCGTTTTGCCCACATCTTCAGGATCTTTATCTTCTACTATATTAGCTTCATTTTGCTCAACCTTTTCAGCTTGATAAAGAGTCTTACCTGTGAAGTCTACCTTGGAAGGAATAACAGCAAAGTCTGTTTTTTCACTACTCTCGAACAGGTTTAAAATCTTATCGCCTTCCTTAACTGCGAAAATCGCACCGGGAAGATGATTGTCCGCAGCGCCTGCTACAACCTTATCAACAGGAACTTCATAACCTGCTGAAAGACCAAGAACGTCAACGCCGCCACGGTAAGGTCTGTAACCAAATTCAAGACCGCCTTCAAATGACTTTGCAATCATAGCACCTGAAAGGTGTCCGGGACATCTTTGAGGTGATGTAACATCAGCATTAGGTGCAAGAATCGTACCGTTAAGATTACAGTTATTAGTAAAATTAATATTAGTTGCATTATAGAAATTATAAACGATATTTGATGAAAGCGGGTGGTTATTTGTAGAGTTATCTTCTCCACGCTTACTGATCTGATGTTTTTCCTCATTCAACTCTTCATTAGAAGGTCTTACAAATGTTGTCATACCCTTAAGGGATATTGTTTCATCCTCACAGCTAATGATAATATTCAAATCAAGTTCACTAATTGTTTCAACGCCCGGAGTATAATAATCATCATGGGCTATAACTCTATTAGGAGGAACAATGATTTCAACTCTATCAATAGTTGGCCAGCTCTCAAGTTTGAAATATGCTGTTTCAGCGTCGCCTATATCAGAAGCATCCAAAATAAGCACATTCGTATCATTGTTATTAATTTTTTTAGTGACAATGTTAACATTTTTAGCTTCCATTTCGCCAAGATTTTTTGCACGTGCTCTTACAGTATCAAAGGTCTTTTCAAGAATCGTGCTTACATCGTCATAAATATAAAACTGTGAAAGCTCATTTACATTGCCTAAATAATCGTGATCTGTTTTGCTGCTGCATATTGCACAATTGCTGTCATAATACAAATGATTACAACTTGTACTGTATGGAACGTCCTTTGAAACTCCATCACCCATTGTTTCGTAATCTTCATCAAGGTGAAGTGAATCTTTAAGATTACCAACTACAAATCTCTTATATGCACCTTCCTCAGGATACAGGAAAACATCGTATCCATTAACATGTCTTTTACCTTTATTACCTAAAACACCTGTTAAAGGAGGAGCCGCATTTAAATTTGATGAAGCACCTGTACCCATTGTACCAAGACGATAAACCTTACCGCCGATGATACCTGATGCAAAACCTGTTAAATCACCATATTCATCTGTCTGTGAAATAGGATCGAAATGACCATAGTCACCTGCACCTACCTGATAGTTCCATTCACCTACTTCCGAATTACCATTGAAGATAAGGTCGCCGCCAACAAACATACGTCCTTCGGCGTCGGCATCATATGCAATAAAGTCACCCTCAATAAAAGCACAGAAGTCACTTGCGAAACCTAAGAAGAACTCTTTACTTGCCTTCTGCAGATTAGCATCAAGAGATGCTCCAGGTTCAACCCAGTGAGCTTTATTAGCACTTATAGCTTCTTGATCAAGTTCACCGAAAAGAAGTGTATAAAGCGGAACTTCTGCAGGGTTGTACCAACCGGTCCCGTCTGCAAACTCATGTGCATTATCAGAATTGTAGCTTCCGTCTGGATTCAATCCGCCGCCTGCATTTGATACATAAATGTTATCATCGTGAGACGTTCCGCTTGATGAACCCTTTAAAGAAAGAAGCGAAAACTTCTTGTAACACTCATTTGTATGAATATGTTCCTCAATATCACAAATAAGGTCATTGCCGTCGTAACACTCTGCATTATGAGTATGAACAGCCTTATTACATACAAGAATACCAGTCATACTATCCGCAGGCTCAATAAGAATAAGAGGAACCACGAAAGAAACGAGCAGAGAAAGTGCCGTCAGCATAGCGACATATCTCTTATGATGTTTCAAAGCATCCATGTGTTTATAAAGGAAATTCTGCAGCTCTTTCACGGATATCACCTCTTTCCGAATTATTTTTGTTTGCTGCTTAATTTACTAAATTAAAGTGGGCTTATAGCCTTAAAGGGCCATACCCTGAAAATCAGTCTGCCTATGATATATTCATCTGCTATACAGCCGACCATTGAAGTACGGCTGTCAACTGAAGTCGCGCGGTGGTCGCCCATTACGAAAATTCTGCTTTCAGGAACCTGATATGGTAAATCAATATCACATTCACCGAGTGCTTTTTCATCAATGTACGGTTCATCAAGTTCTTCACCGTTTACATAAACCGTACCGTCCTCTGTGATGTCAACCCAATCGCCAGGGAGACCAATCACACGTTTAAGAAGAATCTTATTATTAAAATAAAATGCTATCATATCGCCATGCTTGTAATTACTTCGTTTGTTGCATATTACAAGTTCATCATTATACAGTGTAGGCGTCATGCTTGTTCCTGTAACTCTCAGAACCGGCAAAAACAACATTGAAATCAGAACTGACATTGCCGCTACAACTATAAGTGAACTTACAGTTGTGATGATGGTTTTTCTGAAATTCTTTTTGTATCTCACCCGCTTCATTTCAGCATAGAACTGATTAGCGGTAGGAAGGTCACGTTTTATTTCTTTTTCCATGCTTTTGTTTAACCTCATTATTTTGCTGAGTAGATATATTATTTTGTTCATCATCTGTTGAGTTTAACTGTACAGCCTCTCTTGCTCCGTCTCTTGCTGCGGACTTAACCGCTTTAATGATTCTTTTCAATTCATTCTCAGACAAACTCACTTTAGCATTTTCAAGCTGAGTTATCAAAGATTCATTTTCTTTGTTAAGTTCCTCGATTTCTTTTTGCAGATAGTAGAGTATTTCAAGTAAATCGGCACGTTTTAATTTTCTTATTTCTTTATCTGTCATTGTTATTTCTCCATTTATTTAACTATTTTCTGTTGTTATTTCTTCCATTGATATAATTATACTACAAGTATCGCAGAAAGTCAATCTTTTGATGTTATATTCTACAATTATTACAAAGCTTTGATGTTTTTATATACATGATGCACAAATCATAAATTTACTATATGTATTATTTAGCTTGATTATTACCTCGATTTGCCGTTTATTTTCTCAATATTAATTCCATATTTCTATTCTGTAAATTTGTATATTATATTATCTTTAGATTTCAGTACTATTTTTCTTCATATTTCATTCACAAATTCACCCTTCTACATTATTATATAGAGCTCTAAAAATGTTCCTTGAAATTGTAGAATTACTCTTGACTTTAATACAAGAATATGATAAAATTTATTATAGAAAATCTTATCAGGAAAACAGTATATATTTCCTGATTCATAACAAGGAGGTTATAACATGGCATTTTGCAAATTCTGCGGAAAAGAACTGGGCGAAGATAACAAATGTACCTGTGCTGAATTTCAGGATAACGAAAGAAGCGCCGAGATATTTAATAACGTCGTAGTACCTGGCGAGGATAAACCAATCAAGCGAGGCGGAACATTTAAATATCTTTTAGCTTTCCTTATATTCTTAGCCGTTGGCGCAATAGTTATTATGTGCTTAGCAGGTGCAAATTCTTACAAAACACCAATCAAATCCTTGGCAAAAGGCATCAGAAAAGCCGACTCTTCACGTATCATAGAGTCAATGTATACAGAGACAACAGTTGCTGAAATCACTCTTAAAGCCAAGGAGAACGGTCTGACATGGAACGACTACCTCAAGCAGAATGACAAAGCCATTGAATCTGCCATTGACGGCATGGGAATCAAACGTCTTAAAGTTGATATCCTTGCAAAAGAAAAGCTCAGCGGAAGTAATTTCGATAATATTGAAAAATACTACAATGATACATATGGTCTGAAAGCTAAAAAGGCTTACCGAGTGGAAGTAGAATTTGCATACAAGCAGGACGGAGAAAAAATCCCACCCCTAAAAGGCTGGCTCTGTGTAGTTAAGCTAAAAGGTGAAGGCTGGAAATTCTGTCCTAAGTACAGTCCCGACAGCTTCGAATTTATTGATAAGACAATTTATTTCGAGTAAAATTAAGTGTCGCATACGCGGCACTTTTTTGTTGCATTTTCACAATTTTTTTGATTTTTCCGCTATTTTAAAAAGGCACTCAGAACGAAATATACAAACTGCATTTAGTTGCACACCATATACAATCAGTAATTATATCACACGACCACGATTAAGCGTCATATATAAAAAATTTATAGCGCCATAGAGCTGAATCGGCTTTATTACGTCGTTTAGTTATTATACTTATATCTAATATCGTCGATATTATATTTTTCTATTTTTCTACTTCCAGTACACTTTTGGAGATTTTTTTCATTAGTTTTCATTCAAAATACGGAATTTTTAACAAAAATAATAAGTTAAGTTTGTTAATAACGCTGATTTTTATTTAAATCAGTAAAAAAGGGTTTTATTTTTATTTAAAACGTGTTATAATATATTTGTATTAAGAAGTGGGAAAAATAAAACTAAAACGTAATACACATAAAACTATATCACGCTCACGGACTTGCTCCAAAGAGAAAAACAAGGGCGTTGTACAGTTCCGCTGTTTCTGACAGCTTTTATGTGCCGTTACACTATTGTCAGGCACCGCCCTCTCATCCAGCGTTTTATCGCAAGGAATCCTGTATTTACTGCATAAGTACAGTACTCCCCCTGCAATATCCGCGGAACAGGGAAAGCAAAAGCGTGTACCCGAATACCCGTTACAGAAGCTGTACAGAGTACAGCGAACTACTGCACCCGAACTGTAATGAGTATAATGTACATATAGGCAGCCTTTGCTAAGCCACGACAATAACATTGAGAGAGCCGCATAATCCCCGATTATCCCTCACAGTCCACAGGACTTTGCGGCAAAATATTTAGGAATGGAGTAAAAAACAATGGAAAAAAGAGGAATAAGTAAACTTGATTTGAAAAGACGCAATAGAATGCAGATATTGCGCATCATCAGAGAGTACGGTCCAATTTCAAGAGTCGACGTTGCAAGCATTCTTGAAATCACACGTGCCGCTGTAACAATCATCACAAATGAGATGATTGAAGAGGGCGTGCTCGTTGAAATCGGTGAGGCTCCTGTAAACGCCGAGAAGCTTCAGAAGGGCAGAAGAAAGATTCTCATTGATATCAATGTCAACAGCCGTTTTGCACTGGGCGCAACAGTTGACGAAAAGGAAGTTACAGTCGGACTTACAAACCTTAATTCCGAGGTTCTTGATAAGTCAAGCATGGTTATCGACGAGAGAACAACAAGCAAGGATATCATCAGTTACATAATCAAGACATGCAACACAATGATAGAAAATTCTGCACTTACAGCAGATAAGGTTCTCGGTCTCGGTGTAGGCGTTGTACCGTCTATGTGGGGCAAGCTGAAGATTTTCTACAAGGACGGCATTCTCGACTTCTCCAGCTTCATCGACAAGCTTTCAAGCGGTCTCGACCTCGAAATCTGCTGTGGAAATGCTGTTGGTCTTATGGCTCTTGCAAGCAACGATTACAGAACTCAGAGCGGCTATCAGACAAACACTGCATTTATCCACAATGGTAATCAGGTAAATCTCGCTATCGTAAACAAGAACGAGCTTTCAAGCGATTATATTTCTTACACTTCCATGATTGAGAAGTTCATCGTATGTCCTAACGGAAGAAGCTACGAGGGTTATCCCAACGGCTCTGTAAAGGGCGAGCTTTCACGCAATGCCATGCTCTCTGCTATCTGGGAGATTTATTCAAAGGATAACACACCTGTTCTCTGGGACCTCACAGAAGGCGATAAGAACAAGATAAATATGGATAACGTGTTTATGGCTCTTATGCGCGGCGAGGAGACGGTTAAAAATGTTGTTGACGATATCATTGCTAAGTTTACTGTACTTGTAAATAATATCGCTATCAGCCATTTCGCTAAGAAAATCGTTCTCCACAACTACAAGCTCAACGAGAAGCAGTTTGACTACGTAAAGCGCGAGATGATACATCTTGTAAGCGAGGAGATTGCTGACAGAGTAGTTCTCTCCAGCCTCGACGGAAAGAATAACTTCCTCGGCGGATGCGCTCTTATCATTCAGGAGAACTTCTATACCAAGGGCGGCATGAGATAGAAATGCGTAGTGCGTAATTCGTAATGCGTAATTATTAATCTGTTTATAATTAAAGATACCCGTGAAGATTTAGTCTCCACGGGTATTTTTATTGAAAACGTTTCTGAACTCTGTTATGTTTCTGCCGTCCTCTTTGCCATAAACCGCAAAACAAACCTCATCAAAGCATCTGCCATACTCCTCATCAACAAGGACTTTTCTGAAATATTCCGCTACTTTTCGAGGATTATTACGGAATGCACCACAGCCCCACGCTCCAAGCACAAGATTGCGATGTCCTTTCTTTGCGGCAATTCTAAGCATAATACGAATTCTTCGTGTCATAGTCTCTGCAATCTTTTTATCAGTCGCCAATATAGCCGCACCATTGCGGTTAGGAGCAGCAACAGTTACAACAGCCGCCATAAACGGCTCTGTAAGCAATCTGCACTTCTCGTCACGGAATACGCACACCTGAGGCGAATACAGCATATAATCCGATTCCACACTGCTTATATGGGCGTTATTATAGCGATACATCTCCTTAGCATTATCAGAAGATATAGAAGCATACAGGGTACTGCATCTGCACAACGCTTCCTCCTGTGCATTTGCACCAAGCATAAAGCCACCGCCTGCCTTATGAGCATTTGCAAAGTTCATAACAAAAGGATTTTCAAGACGGCTTGCCGCACTAAAAGAATCCTCATTTGTAACTGAAATCCCGCACATTTCCTCACTGAATTTTGCAGATATATCCCATTCAAGCAATTCCCTGCCTATTTTCTGCGAATATACTTCAACAGCCGCGTAATCTAAATCGGGAAGAAGATAAATTTTTTCATCAATGGAATACTTCTTTTCATCAGTAATCCTTATAGCATCCTTTGCAATCGCAATATTATTCATAATTTACTCCTGAAAAAACGGCTCCTGATGCTATATCAGAAGCCGCTGTATTCTTATTCCGGCTTATACGCCGCAGTCCTCATAGTCCTTCCACTTTTCAAAGTATATCTTATTGCTCCAGCTCTTGTACAGAATGTACAATATAGAACTAAGTGCGATAAATATTGCTCCTACAATGGGTAAAAACATATTGAGAACCTTATTCGGATTCATATCCTGATTATTATTTGTCATACCTTACTCAGCTGCGCCGCCGTTCATCTCAGCCATAAGTCTTGCAAGCTCAGCGTCAACCTTAGCATCCTTTTCAATCTGGTCGAAAGACTCTACAAGTTCATCATCTGTGCCGCCGATTTCAGCAAAAGCGTCAGCCTCAGCCTCCTTACGCTGTATCTTTTCTTCCATACGGTCAAACTTTTCAAGTGCAGAAGCACCGTCGAAGCCGCCCTGTGATTTAGCCAGTGCCTTCTTTGTGTCAGCCATCTGTGAACGAGCGATAAGCATAGCCTGTCTTGACTTTGCCTCATCAAGCTTGGACTTGAGAACCTCAACCTGATTCTCGATAGCGTCTGTCTGAGTAGAAATTGACTCATACATCTCTGTGTATGTAGCAACTTCCTCATCAGCTCTTACCTTCTTAGCGAGAGCCTGCTTAGCCATATCCTGATTGCCCTGAGAGAGAGCAGCCTTAGCCTTAGCCTCCCAGCCTGCAGCAACCTTTACAGCATCGTCCATTTTCTTCTGAGCGAGACGCTCACTTGCCTTAGCCTTGCCGAGATTCTGAGTAGCTATTGTAAGCTCTTTCTGCATATCAATAATGATCTGCTTCACCATTTTCTCCGGATCCTCTGCCTTATCGAGAAGGTCGTTGATGTTTGACTTAAGAATATCACTGATTCTGCTGAATACTCCCATTTTTTTAATCCTCCTGTTTCATGTATAAAAATATTATTTGGACGGCTAACCCCATTTCGAATATATATAATATTCATGCCGTAAGTATATTATACTATATTTCCAACTGTTTGTCAAGGGATTTTTATGTATTTTTTGTGAAAATATTGTGACAGAAATAATAATACCGCACAAAGCCCTGTATTAAGCCTTGTGCGGTGAATATTAATTATGATACTCTTTCTTGAAATAAAGTCCTACTTCCTCAGAACCTGTCATAAAGATAAATGATGTTATTGTCAATCCCAGTGATACTGCATAAAGAATTATTGTCAGAACAAGACTGCCCTCATGCTGAGGTATCATGAATACACCCGGCAGGACCTGAACAAAGGCTGAGCCGAAGTATATCAGAGTTGCAAGGGATTTCAGGAACCCTACGCCTGTCATAAGTGTAAGTCCTGATACTATCATTGCCGCCGCAATATAAAGCGATGTATCCTTTAACACCTTTGAGAAGCCGTCAAGACCGTCCTTGTATGTAAGCCCAAGGCCGCCGCTGTAGAGCAGATAGAACGCTACAGCCGCAACTATTCCCACAAGCGAGAGAACTATGCATATCTTGAATCCCTTTGCGGCTTTTTCACGATTTCGTTCCTCTTTCAGCGCAAGCATCTTTTTCAGGCTTTCCTTGTTTGGCTTCACTTCCTCTGTAAGCTGGGAAGTTACAGCCTGTTTTGCGCCCTCGCGCTTTGCACGTTCAAGGTCCTCATCAACGAATTTAGGCTTGTATACAGGTGTCTCAGGCTCATCGTCAAGTACAGGCGCTTTCAGCTCTGATACAGGCTGTTCAGGGGCAGGCTTTTCCGTTGTCGGAGGCGGTGTATAAGTATCATCGTCAAGAACAGGAGCTGTTACCTCCTCCTTGGGAGCTTCAACGCCCTTTTGCTTTCTCAGCTGTTCAAGCACTCTTTCGCGGTTTGCCTCGGGGAATTTCATGAATGTTTCACGCTGTTCGGGAGAAAAAGTCGCAATAAGCTCCTCATCGGTCATGATTCTGACTTCCTGCTTTTTGTGCTCGTATACCTGTGTATTGTCATCGAGAACAGGTGCAGATACTCCCGTGGGAGCGCCTTTTTTCTGTGCAGTCGGCGGCACATATGCGTCCATATCGTCCAGAACAGGAGCTGATACTCCCGTAGGACCGCCTTTTTTTGCGGCAGGCGCTGTGTACTCTATATCATCGAGAACGGGTACTCCTGTGCCGTAGTTGTTTTCATCGTTCATTATATCACCTTCTTAAATAGTCTTCAATAGATATTTTTCCTCCTGTTGATACATAGGAGTAATATGCCAGAATACTTGAAGCGTCTGAAGAATCAATGATTTCATCGCCGTTCACATCAGCCACGGTCTTTTGTGCCGACGAAAAGCCGCTTGCCGCCGCAGTGGATGAACGGGCATACTCCGCCATTACAAGAGAAGCGTCAGCAGAATCAACAACATTGTCACCGTTGACATCTCCCATGCTGTAATTGGCTTTATATGCAGAAGCCGCCAGTCTGTAACGGGAAATAAAATCCCTTGTGGTATAGTTCAGCTTAAAAGGATTTTCTTCATCGGGGCTGTCGGGGACATGGACAATTTCACTGTCGTATTCATCAAAATCCTGAGAGCCTTTCATGAAGTAATTACAATCCTCTATACCGCTGCAAAAGACATCGTATGTAGCATCACATAAATAATACAGTCCTTCCACCTCGACGATATTCCACGCATGAGCGTCGGTAGTAGTACCAAAAATCATACGGCATGAAATCCCTGCCTCTTTTACAAGACGGTAGAAAAGCTGAGCATATCCTTGACAAACGGCTTTTCCCTCTTTAAGAGCACCGTATGCCGTGAAGTATCTGATATCCTCAGATTCATATTCATAATCGACGTTTTTAATAATATATTCGTAAATTGCTGCGATTTTGCCGTAATCGTCGAGACTGTCTATATTCAATTCCCTCAAAAGCTCAGAAACTCTGCCTGTGACGTATTTTTCCTGTTCAACTGTTGAATTATACGTAACAACGTAAGTGAAATAGCATTTCTGAGAATCAACAGCTCTTTTGCATACAATTTCGTGGACTGACTTTCTGAGATAGTCGCCCTCTGCGCCGTTGTCAGTTTCATTAAAGGCGAGAGAAACAGTCTGATTAAAGCTGTCAACATATGATGCAGGCATGGAAAACAATATATTTTCTTCTCTGTTCATCATTGCTTCTCTGACATAATCAGCAGCTGATTCCAGACTGTTGAAATGCGTGCCTGTTTTGTTGATATCAGAAAGGGGCACATCTGTACTCACCAAGAAAGCAGAGGCATTAACAGCAGGAATACCGACTGTCATTGTCAGCGCCATTACAGCAGATAATAAACCTTTGTAAAATTTCACAATACTCACTCCTTATTCAGAAATGAAGTAAAACTGCCTTATATTATCTCTCCAGAATCTGAGTTCTGTCGGGACCTGTGCCCACCATACTTACCTTACAGCCAACAAGTTCCTCAAGGCGAGCGATATACTTCTTGTAGTTTTCGGGGAGCTCATCAAAGCTCTTGCAAGCGGAGATATCCTCTGTAAATCCGGGGAATTCCTCGTAAATAGGTGTACAGCCCTCGAGGTCTTCAAGAGCAGCGGGGAAATGCTCTGTAACAGTGCCGTCGGGCTTCTGATATGCAACACATACCTTTAATGTGTCGATATTTGCCAGTGTATCAAGCTTATTGATAGCAAGGCTGTCAAGACCGTTTACTCTTACGGAGTGACGCACGATAACAGCGTCAAACCAGCCTGTACGTCTTGGTCTGCCTGTAGTTGTACCGAATTCGCCGCCTACGTTGCGAATCTGGTCGCCGATTTCGTCATCAAGCTCAGTTGGGAAAGGTCCCTTGCCTACTCTTGTTGTGTAAGCCTTTGCAACACCGATGATATTTGTAATCATCTTGGGACCTACGCCTGTACCTACGCATACACCTGCTGAAAGAGGGTGTGAAGATGTAACATAGGGGTATGTACCGAAGTCGATATCAAGGAGAGTAGCCTGAGCGCCCTCGAACATGATTGTTTTGCCTGCCTTATCAGCCTCGAAAGTGAGGACGGAAACGTCGTCCACATAGGGAGCAAGTCTCTTTCCGTATCCGATATACTCAGCTGTAACAGCGTCAAGGTCGAAAGCTTCGCCGCCGTAAACCTCAGTGATAATCTTATTTTTCAGCTTTCCTGTAGCCTGAATCTTCTCAGCAAGCACTTCGGGATGAATCAGGTCGTAAATTCTTATACCGCATCTCTCGTACTTGTCCATATACGTAGGACCGATACCTCTCTTTGTTGTACCGATATCCTTACCGCCTCTGAAAGCCTCTGAAAGACCGTCAAGAGTGATATGCCAAGGCATAACAACGTGAGCTCTGGGGTCGATTTTAAGAGAAGCTGTGGAAATTCCTCTTGCTTCGAGAGCGTCGAGCTCGCCGATGAAGTCCTTAGGGTCAAGAACAACTCCTGCACCGATAAGACAAAGTGTATTCTTATAGAGAATACCTGACGGGATAAGGTGAAGCTTATAAACTTCTCCGTTATTTACAACTGTATGACCTGCGTTATTGCCGCCCTGTGAACGTACAACAACATCTGCACGGGAGGAAATGATATCGATAATCTTTCCCTTTCCCTCGTCTCCCCACTGTGTTCCAACTACAATATTAGAAGGCATTATTTTAAACCTCATTCCATAATTTTTTTGATTGTCAGCATCTGCTGTACAAATCTTTACACTTTATTATATCACAGTATGAATAATATTTCAAGTGCTTTTGAAAAAAAGATTATTTACAGGCTGATTCAAGAAGTCCAAGAAGTCCGCTTTGCACACACATGTACTCTTGAACCTCTTGAACCTCTTGCTTTAACTGACTAAAGCAAAGCCTATAGCCGTTAGCTTGTAGGGGCTGCCTTTGGCAGTCCGTGGGCGGATAATATCCGCCCCTACTACGCCGTAACATCTTAAACTTTATATTTTATAATGATATTTTGTAGGGGAGGTTGCCCACGACGTCCCGTTAATTAAACGATGTAGCGTCACGGCGTGCCGTGACCGCAATTTCGAAACGAAATTCAATTTTTTCGACATTCTCAGGACTGCCAAAGGCAGCCCCTACAAAAAATAATAGACAATTTCAAGAAGTCC
>JAFXDK010000014.1 GCA_017521805.1 Ruminococcus sp.
TGCGATATACCCTCACGTTCAAACAGCATCCTGCCTCACGTTCGGGCAACCCCTTGCAGAGCGCTTGAACGCTACGCAGGGCTTTGCCCTGCACCCACCTTGATGCCAGCGGGGGCTCCCCGCCGCTGTCTCTGGACTCTGATAAAGGGTTTCACCCTTTAGAATCCCATTTTTGTCAGTATAATTTAATTCTTTGTTATATTTTCTCTGTTAGCGGCTGCCTCGTCATCAGAAACCATAGAGACAGGCTTGGCATTGGGGTCAAGCTTCAGAATAAGGTCCTTAACGCCCTTGTCAAGAGTGAGATTATAAGTAAGCTTGAGAGCATTCAGCGCATTGGGAATATCCTTTTTAATCATATAGTGAGAAGCAAGCTGAGCCGCAACCTCAATAACCTGCTTGTCAACGCCGAAATCGATATCATACTTTTTCATAGTATCGATAATCTGCTGCTGAGTAGGCTTAATAATGGGAGAGCCTTTCAGGTCTGTAAGGTGCTTCATTTCCATAGGAACAGCAGGGTGAGGCGCAAACATAACGCTGGCAACATAGAAAACAGCTGCGTCGTCGTACTCGCCGTAATCCATAAGAGTATAACCCACATTTGCGTAACATCTTGCAATAGCAACGGGAGAAGAAGCAATTTTCAGAGTATCTCTTGTAACATCAATAACCATTTTCTTATTGCGGATTATCTTGTAAACCTCGCAAAGCTCAAATCTCGGACCAACGTCAACGGGATTATATTCAATAGCCTTTTCGAGAATCGGAATAGCGTCAACATTTGCACCGCTTTCCACAAGGAGATATGCATAAGTTGTGATATACTCGGAAAAATCAAAGGGAGTACGGCTGAGAGTTCTTTCGTCCTTGAAAAGAATCTGACAGAGATTATCCTCAAAGGGATTTCTCAGAGAAATATATCTTACCTTATCAGTGGGAGCATATTCAAGTGTAATTTTCTTGTAAAGCTTTTCAGCAATCGGAATAGCCTTGACAATCTTCTTTTCGTCAATCAGGTCAAGAATCTGCTGATAGTATTTGTCAAGGCGCACGCCGTCAATATGAGTAAGGCGTTCGATTTCCTTTTTTCTGTCCTCAGGCATCATTTCAAGGATAAGTTCACCTGCGGCATTAACGCCGTCAACATTTCCCTCACGGGCATATTTTTCAGCCTCAGCTTTAAGGATTTTATCATTTTCTTCGGGAGAATCCCCCAGTTTTGCTCTGAGTTCTTCAATAATTTTATCTTTTTCCATGTTTTCAACCTCATTTTAAAAAATTTTCTCTGTATATATGTTATCCTACCGCGAGGGTAGGATAACAAATTTTTTTGATATGAAAAATCAATTTTTTTCTTTTTTTCGAAACAAAATACAGCAAAATATTTTAACAGAAAAACCGTGTATTTTTTAGTGTAGGTTGCACAAAAAACACTGTTTGTGATTGTGCATGTATCTGAACTTTTCAAAAATTTTTCATTTTGCAACACTTTTCCGTTGCAAAAAGCCTCATTTCAGCCCTATTATGGAGGGAGTTTTTTATTTGCATGCATAAAAACATTAACTCCGAACCATAATTCTGCATTGCCATTAAGCAGAAAACAAATTGCGTATTTTGAAAAAATTCCTGTTATTTTCTCTTTAACATTTCTTTCTGGAATTTAGCGTCGATTTTATCCTGCTTCTTCTTAGCCTTAAGCTCTGCCTTTGTCATGAATCTATCTTCAACGTGAGCAGGCTTCGGAGCAACAGGTCTTGGTGCTGAATAAGCTGTATTTCTTACAGGTGCCTTGTATTCCTGATATGCAGGAACATTCATCTGAGCCTTTACCTCAGCGGCTTTCTTCTCCTTGAGAGAGTTATCGCCAAGCTGTGAAAGAACGTCTTCAACGGAATTGAGAACGCTTGTTCTCTGTTTAAGTCCCTGAGTTTCTGTAAGGCTCTGGTTTGCGTATTCCTTGGAAACTGAAATAGCGGAGATAAATGCCTTTGAAGTTTCCTTTGTATGAGGATTTGTAGCAATCTTTGAAACATTAGCAGTTACAGGGTCGCCCTTTGCAGCATTTGCGGCAGCAATTCTCTGTCCGGGAGTCATATCCTTTGTGGATGTGGGAATTTCCTTTGCAGCGGCAATAGCATCGCGAAGTCTTGTATTCTGATTGAATCTCTGGCTGAATGTTGTGGGAGCTGTAGGAATCTGTATATTCTGTCCGGGAAGGGGAACAAGAACAGGCTGACCATTCTGGTCGTATCCCTGAATCTGCATCTGGATATAAGCATAAATAGGCTGATTAGCACTGTCATAGCCTGTAATCTGCGGAACTGATATAACCTGACCAACAGCGCCGGCAGGTGCAGACTGAACAGGAGCAGGAGCAGGCTGAGCAGGAACAGGCTGAACTGGAGCTGGAGCAGGAGCAGGCTGAACAGGGGCTGGAGCAGGCTGTGGTGTGTTAAGGGCAGATAATGCCGCTGAAACATCGTTGATAACGGGAGCAGCAGGCTGCTGCACGGGAGCTTCCTCTGCCTTGGGTGTTGCTTCGGGAATATTCATAGCTGTAATAGCGTCTGAAATATCATTGAGAATAGGAGACTGGGGCTCATGAACTACAGGCTCCGGTTCAAGCTCAGGAGCAATAAGCTCAAGGTCGTCATCATCATCATCGAGGTCGCCAAAAATTGTATCATTTACAATAGGAGCTTCAGCGTCTGCAGGAATGTTGAGAGCTGAAATTGCCTCTGAAATATCATCTATAACAGGAGCGGCAGGAGCAGGATAATTATTTCCGCCTATATCATCAAGAACAGGGGGAGTAATTTCATTTAACACAGGTGCTGTGGGCTGAACAGGAGCAGTCTGAACGGGTACGGGCTCGGGCTGAACAGGTGCGGGTGCAGGCTGTACAGGTGTGGGCTCGGGCTGAACAGGAGTTGGATAGCTGTTTCCGCCTATATCATCAAGAACAGGAGCCTTTATGTCACTTGCAGGCTGAGGAGCGTTGCCCTCAAACAGCTGATTTGCAAGGACATCCCAGTCATTTTCGTAATTGTTTACAGCAGGTGTAGGCTGAACAGGGGCTGATTGAACAGGTGCAGGCTGTACAGGGGAATCAAATATGCTTCTCGGTGCAGACTGGATTTCCTGAACAGGAGCAGGCTCAGCAGGCTTCTGAGGTATGTATGAATTCTGTTCCATAGCTGCCAGTGCCGCGGAAATATCGTCAATAACAGGGGGAACAGCAGGCTCTGCGGGCTGAGATTCTTCCTCAGCAACATCTGATGTATCAGATACAGCAAACTGAGCAAGGAAATCTGTTTCGTCGCTGTTTGTATCCTCCTGAGGCTCATCGGGCTTCTGAATAGCAAACTGAGCAAGGAAATCATCAACCTGAGGTGTTTCGGGCTGAGGCTCGGAAACAAATGGCTGCTGTGGCTCTGTCTCAAAATAATTGCTGTTTGTATCTTCCGCTGCAACAGGTTTGTTTATAGCAAACTGAGCGAGGTCGTCGTTCAGCGCAGGAGCACCATTAGGCTGATATGCAGGCTTCGGAGGCTCGGGAACAGGAGCTGCCGGAGGCGGAACGGGAACCGGAGCTGTGGGCGGAACGGGAGCTGGGGGAGGAACATTCTGCGGAGCAGTAATCTTCGCTGTAGTATTTCCAAGAGGAACGATGCCTATATCGTCGATACCTTTCTTGGCTCTCATTCTTTCTTCTTTAAGGAGAACTTTCATTTCCTTCTGGTCGGATCTGATCATTTCCTTAGCTATTTTTGTTTTACATTTTTCGCAGGTAATTTCGCCTAAATCAGTCATTTTTCCACCGCGGCGGAAACGGGTTGCGTTTTCCGGCTTAAGCATATTTATGCCGCAGCCTGTTCGTTTGTCGTTGAAGGTTCCGTGAACCTGATCGTTAAAGGTTGTTGTTACAAGAGTAATATTCATAACCTCTCCAATCCTGTGAAGCTTCATGGCTGAATCTGTATTATTGCTATGTAAATAATTAAGAGGGAGCAACAGCGTAATTCAGACATTACAGCCCACAGTCCTCGCTTTTCGGCAGCGGGACGGCCGATTTTGTTCAGGATTTCATATGTATAGGACTATTCTATGCGAAATCCAGAGTGTAAAAATACACATTACAATTCCATTATGTACTATTATAACTCATTTCACAAAAAAAATCAACAGTTTTTTTATAATTAAATAGTAAAATTATACTAAAAATTAAATTTTCAGCGGAAATAACAAATTGTTATTGATTTTTTTGTCCATAATTTCATGCATTGTTACAAAGATGTGACAAATTTTACCAACGACAGAAATGATAATCGTCAATTACACAGAGTTTGTCGTATCTGCAAAATATCTGTGAAAATTTTCTCAAAGCTATTGCATTTCTTTTTATAATGTTGTATAATTAATAGTGTATTTATTTTTTCTGACGGAGGGTTAAAAATGAAACTGATTTCCGTGGTTGTACCCTGCTATAATGAGCAAGAAGTACTTCCGATGTTTTACGATGAAATTATCAAAGTCAGCGACGCAATGAAAAAAGAGCATAATGATATAGACTTTGAATTTCTCTTTATAAATGACGGTTCAAAAGACAGAACTCTTGAAATTTTCAGAGAGCTTGCCGATAAGGACAAGCGTGTGAGATATATCTCGTTTTCACGTAATTTCGGCAAGGAATCGGGAATGTATGCAGGTCTGAAAAACTGCAAGGGCGATTATGTCGTTGTTATGGACGCTGATTTGCAGCATCCCCCTGCATTTCTCCCACAGATGTACAACTATGTCAAGGACGGCGAATTTGACTGCGCTACAACACGCAGAGTAAGCCGTACAGGTGAATCTCCTGTAAGGTCATGGTTTGCAAAGAAATTCTATAAGATTATGAACAAGATTTCAGATACCGAAATTGTTGACGGCGCGCAGGATTTCCGCTTCATGACAAGACAAATGGTTGACGCTATCCTTGATATGTCGGAATATAACCGTTTTTCAAAGGGAATTTTCAGTTGGGTAGGTTTCAGAACTCAGTATATGCCCTATGAAAACGTGGAGCGTCCCGCAGGCACTTCTTCATGGTCTTTCTGGGGATTGTTCAGATACTCCCTTGAGGGAATTATGGCATTTTCTACATTCCCCCTTGCACTGTCGATTTTTTGCGGAATATTCTGCCTTATAATCGGATTTATCCTTTTGGTTATGGCGCTTATAATTACATTCGCAACAAATCATTCCGCGTTTGTGTTCTATATACTTTCCGCTATTTTCGGAATAGGCGGCGTACAGCTTGGCTGTATCGGAATTATGGGACAGTATCTCGGTAAAACCTACCTTGAAGTGAAAAAGCGTCCTATATATATTACAGGCGAAACTGACGAGGATTACCGTAACAGAAAGAAATCCGGCAAAGTAAAGAGCAATGAATAAACGGACGAGACTTATCGTTTCTTTGCTGTTTGTCGTTCTGATAATACTTGCGGTGGCAATTACGAGATTTTATCTCAATGTGCCGAAAAGTCCTGCGGTAAACGGCGGAAGCGATACCGTTGAAAAAATTGTTGTCTCCAACGACGAGGAATATTCGATATTCACAGACAGTGCAGGAAACTGCGGAATTGTCCAATCGGGACGTATAACCGCTGTTCCTGAGTGGCAAAGTCTCGAATTTGCAGGGGATTACCTATGCATCGCCTCAAAGAGAATCGGCGGCTCGATGAAATACGGCTGTATCGATTTCGACGGAAATGCAGTTGTGCCTTTTGTCTACAGCAAAATTGAAAAAGAAATTATGGGCGGCAGTGTTTTTTATTGTGCCGAATCCGACGGCAGCTTTGTGGTCTATGATTCTGATTTTACCCCATGCTTCAATACAGCGTGGCAGAGCTGTGAATTTACGGAAGATGAACTTCATCTCCGTGATAATAACGGCAGTTACACCTATGTTATGAGCAAAGACGGACTTCTTTTCAAAAGTGCCAATTATTCGGGAAGCATTATGAATCGCCCCTACGAGCTGAATATCTACAGCCGTGTTCTTCTTTCAAAGCTCTCTCCTGTTATGATTGAGCAGATGATGAAATTCACCGAGATATACATAGAATACGCTTTCAGAAAAGATGATGACGAAATCAGTAAAGCAGGGGTTGATATGCGGAATTTTTCCATGATTTTCCCCGATTCCGATGAGATAATGTCAAGACGGCTTATTGCGATTCCCGAAGTTCATGTTTATAACGTCGGTACGGAAAACGGCGAGGCTTTACATGAGGTCTCCGTTTCAGCCGATGCCGAGTTATTATATACCGCGGAAAACGGCGAAACAGAAAAATGTACCAATACGCTTAAAGCGTCGGTGCGGTTCCGCGGAAGCTATGAAACAAATCTGGAGGCTGTTTCAGGCTCATTTGAGCCGCAGATTCCCGATTATCCGCAGGAGGAAACTACAAATATTATTCAATAGAAATGGAGAATAGAAAAATATGTCTAAAAAAGTTGCAGTTATCATGGGCAGCGACAGCGATTTCCCTGTTGTAAAGTCTGCTCTTACAGAACTTAAAAAATACGGCGTTGAGTTTGAGTGCCGTGTTATGAGCGCTCACCGTACACCTGCCGAGGCTTGCGAGTTTGCTTCAAATGCAAAGGCTAACGGTTTCGGAGCTATAATCTGTGCCGCAGGTATGGCTGCTCACCTTGCAGGCGTTGTTGCAGGTCATACAACATTGCCCGTTATTGGAATCCCTATGAAATCCGCCGCACTGGAGGGCATGGACGCGCTTCTTGCTACTGTTATGATGCCTCCCGGAGTGCCTGTTGCAACAGTTGGTATCAACTGTGCTAAGAATGCGGCAGTTCTTGCCGTTCAGATGCTTGCTGTATCCGACGAGGCGCTTGCTGAAAAGCTTGCCGCTGAGAAAAAGGCTATGGCTGAGGGCGTTATCGCTAAGGATAAGGCTTTGCAGGACGAGATTGCGGCACTTTGATGAACAGATACAAATATATTTTATTTGATTTGGACGGAACGCTTACCGATTCCGCGCCCGGTATACTCAACTGCTACCGTTACGCTCTCGATGCTATGGGTTTTGACGAGCCTGAAGATATAATGCGCGTTGTTGGTCCGCCGCTTTACGATTCATTCGCTGAGATTTGCGGTATGAATGAAAGTCAGGTCAATGAAGCAGTGCGCATTTACCGTCAGCGTTATGCCGAAACGGGACTTTTCGAGAATAATGTCTACGACGGTATTCCCGAAATGCTCAGACGGCTGAAAAACAGCGGAAAAAGACTTTTCGTTGCCACAAGCAAGCCAGAGGTATTTGCTGTGAGAATACTGGAAAAATTCAATCTGGCACAGTATTTTGACGTTATTGGCGGTGCTGATATCAACGGCACACGTAACGCAAAGCAGGAAGTCATTGAGTACGTGCTCAGCCGCGGAAATATAACTGACAGAAACGATGTACTTATGGTTGGTGACAGATTTCATGATATAATCGGTGCAAAAAAATGCGGAATTCCGTGTATGTCAGTCCTTTGGGGCTACGGTAACAAAGAGGAATTCATACAGCATGGTGCGGATTTTATTGCTGAAACTCCGCAGGCACTTACAGATGCGCTGATTTATTAGTAGGGGCTGCCTTTGGCAGTCCGCCAACGGATAATATCAGCCGCAACACATATAAAAAGCTTACAATTTCCGCGAAAAGCGGGATTGCATACACATTTAAACAATTCTCAAGGAGGAATTTTCAAAATGGAAAATATCGTTAAAATGGAACAGCTCTATGAGGGCAAGGCTAAGAAGGTTTACGCTACAAACGACCCCGACTGCGTTATCGTTGACTACAAGGACGACGCTACAGCTTTCAACGGCGAAAAGAAGGGTACAATCGCAGGTAAGGGCGTAATCAACAACAGAATGACAAACTTCATGTTCAGCATGCTGGAAAAAGAGGGTGTTCCTACTCATCTTGTTAAGGAGATAAGCGACCGCGAAACTATCGTTAAAAAGGTTTCAATCGTTCCCCTTGAGGTTATCATCAGAAACGTAGCCGCAGGCAGCTTCTCCAAGAGAATGGGCGTTGAGGAGGGTACAAAGCTCCTTTGTCCTATCCTTGAATTCAGCTACAAGAACGATGATTTAGGCGATCCCTTTATCAATGATTACTATGCACTTGCTCTCGGTCTTGCTACTAAGGAAGAAATTGACACAATTGCTAAGTACGCTTTCAAGGTAAATGAGTTCATGGTAGAGTTCTTCAAGAAGCTCAACATCGACCTCATTGACTTCAAGATTGAGTTCGGTAAGACTTCTGACGGCACAATTATCCTTGCTGACGAAATTTCTCCCGATACATGCCGTTTCTGGGACAGCACAACTCACGAAAAGCTTGATAAGGACCGTTTCCGCAGAGATATGGGCGGCGTAGAGGACGCTTATCAGGAAATTATGAAGAGACTTATGGGTGAATAATAATGGGCGGTTTTTTTGGCGCAGCTACTAAAAACGACTGTATAACCGATGTTTTCTTCGGTACAGACTATCATTCTCACCTCGGCACACGCAGAGGCGGTATGACTTCTTATTCCGAGGACAGAGGATTCCAGAGGTCAATCCACAGTATCGAAAATTCGCCTTTCCGAACAAAGTTCGAGGACGATGTTATAAATATGAGAGGCAAGCTCTGTATCGGCTGTATCAGCGATACAGATCCTCAGCCTATCATGGTTCGCTCAAAGCTGGGACTTTACGCTATATGCTCTATCGGTATCATCAGAAATGCCGAGGAGCTTACAGAGGAGCTTCTCCAGAATGGCTGTGCGAACTTTGAAACAATGAGCAGCGGAAATATTAACTCAGGAGACCTTATCGGCGCGCTTATAGCACAGAAAGATAACTTCGTTGAGGGTATACGCTACGCTCAGGAGAAAATTGAGGGCACAATATCCCTTATTATACTTACCAAGGACGGTATTATTGCAGCCCGTGACAAATTCGGCAGACTTCCCGTTGTAATCGGCAAAAGAGTAGACGGCTACTGTCTTTCAACAGAATCCTTTGCTTTCCAGAAGTTAGGCTATGAGACCTATAAGGAACTTGCCGCAGGAGAGATTATCAAAATGACCTCTGACGGCATTGAGATACTTGCAGAGGGAGACCCCTCACAGATGAAAATGTGTACTTTCCTCTGGACGTACTACGGCTATCCTACAGCCTGCTATGAGGGTGTAAACGTTGAGGTTATGCGTACACGCAACGGTGAGATTATGGCGGAAAATGATATTGCCGCAGGCAGACTTCCCGATGTTGACTATATATGCGGTGTTCCCGATTCGGGTACTCCCCACGCTATAGGCTATGCAAACAGAAGCGGAATTCCCTTTGCCCGTCCCTTTATCAAGTATACTCCCACATGGCCCAGAAGCTTTATGCCTACAAGCCAGAGCATGAGAAATAAGGTTGCGAAAATGAAGCTTATACCTGTTCACGAGCTTATCGAGGGCAAAAAACTTCTTTTCGTTGACGATAGTATCGTCCGCGGTACACAGATGCGCGAGACAGTTGAATTCCTCTATGCCAACGGCGCTAAGGAAGTTCATATGCGTTCAGCATGTCCGCCTATTATGTACAGCTGTAAGTATCTCAACTTCTCACGAAGCCATTCAGAGCTGGAGCTCATCGCCCGTCAGATTATTGACGAATTCGAGGGCGAGGAGGGTGTTAAGTATCTTGCGGAATACAGCGATTCAAGCACAGAGCGCGGCGGAAAGCTCCGCGACGAGATATGCCGCAGATTGAAGCTTACATCTCTTGAATTCCAGACGCTCCCCGGCAAAGTAAAGGCTGTGGGACTTCCCGAATGTAACCTTTGCACTTACTGCTGGAGTGGTAAGGAATAAAAGAATCCCATAAATTTAACTGGAGGATTATTATGAATAACAGTTTTTCCGAAAGCTACAAAAAGGCAGGCGTTGACGTTACTGCCGGTTATAAGGCTGTTGAGCTTATGAAACAGCATATCGCAAGAACAACTCTCCCCGGCTGTATCTCAGGAATCGGCGGCTTCGGCGGTCTTTTCGAGCTTGATATGACAGGTATTTCCAAGCCCGTACTTGTTTCAGGTACAGACGGTGTTGGTACAAAGATTAAAATTGCTTTCATCATGGACAAGCACGATACTGTTGGTATCGACTGTGTTGCTATGTGTGTAAACGATATTATCTGCTGCGGTGCAAAGCCTCAGTTCTTCCTTGATTATATCGCTTGCGGAAAGAATATTCCCGAGAAAATTGCTGAAATCGTTTCAGGTGTGGCAGAGGGCTGTGTTCAGGCAGGCTGTGCACTTATCGGCGGCGAAACAGCTGAGCATCCCGGACTTATGCCCGAGGAGGAATACGACCTTGCAGGCTTCTCTGTAGGTGTTGTTGACAAGGACAAGATTCTCAAGCCCGATACTCAGAAGGCAGGAGATGTTCTTATTGCTATCAAGTCAAGCGGTGTACATTCCAACGGTTTCTCCCTCGTAAGACGCGTATTCGACGTAAACGAGCAGAATCTCGCTATGCACTTTGATGATTTAGGTGCAACTCTCGGTGAAACTCTCCTTACACCTACACGTATCTACGTTAAGGCTATTATGAACCTTATAGATACAGTAAACGTGAAGTCTGTTTCACATATTACAGGCGGCGGATTCTACGAGAATATTCCACGTTCACTTCCTAAGAATCTTGCAGCTAAGATTGAGCGCAATGCTGTACAGGTTCTTCCTATCTTCGACCTTATCGCAAGAAGCGGAAATATCCCTGAGCGCGATATGTTCAACACTTTCAACATGGGTGTTGGTATGATTGCCTGCGTTGACAAGAACGACGCTGATAAGGCAATTGCGGCTCTTAAGGCAGCAGGTGAGGATGCTTATATCCTCGGTGAGCTTGTTGAATCAACAGAAGGAGTTATTATCTGCTAAGATGTATATGCTTCTGATATCAGGTATCATCTCAGCACTGATTGGAATAATCCTGATTATCGTGGGAATAAAACAGGGCAATAAGCGCATTGAATGTGAGGACGGCTATATTTCCGCCGATGCGGAAATTGTACAGTTCGACAGCCGCAGAGCAGTGTTTCGTATTGGCTTGATTCCCATAATAGCAAAGGAGTATTCCCCTGCTGTGCGGTATCTGACTGACGGCGGAGTATGGGTGATGTCACAGTTGCCATATACTATGAAGATATCCTCGGAATACAAGGATTATAAACGCAGTTCTGACAATGGCGAACCGCTTCCCATACGATATAATCCCGATAATCCGAAAACTTGTTATTACGGCTCAAAAAAGGGTTTTCGCATACGTGAAGCCATTTATAAATTTCTTGTGGGAGCATTGCTGATATTTATCGGCGTAATGCTTATCCGCGGACATTTCTTAATATAATATCCTAAGGGAGTGCAGGCATATGAAAAGATTTCTGACAGCATCAGCAGCGGCAGTTGTGACGGCTTTAAGCGTTTCTTCTGTGCCTGCATTTTCAGCAGGTACACCAATGGACTTTGACGGTGACAACAGAGTTGATGTATTTGACCTTATCCTTGCAAGAAAAAGCGGACTTGAAGCGGAAAAGCTGATTCTCCTCAGCGATTTTCTACTCGGAAACGGCAACGGCTATACCGATGAACCTAATACGGACGAACCGGATACGGATATAAGCAATGATTACACCATTGATGAAAGCTGTATCCTTGAACCTAAGGGCACGATTCATACGGGGGACGGTACATACTACGGCGGCGGCTATGTAGGCGGCTGTGCAATGCTTGACCCTGTTTCCACTGATTACTGGATTGTGGCTATGAATCTTGCGGATTACAACGACGCTCAGCTTGCAGGTGCGTATCTTGAAGTTACAGGCGAGCTTGGTACTATAAATATGCTTGTTACTGATTTGCTCCCTGAGGGCAAAAAAGGCGACCTTGACCTGTATGTTGACGCATTTCCGCTTATAGCGCCTCAGGAAAAGGGCAGAGTTCCTGTATCGTGGAAGATAGTTCCCCTTGATACAGCGGAAAATGCTCCCGTGTGCTACAAGTGGAAAGAGGGCACAACGGAATTCTGGTGCGGAGTTCAGGTGCGAAATCACCGTTATCCCATAACAAAGCTTGAATATCTCAACGAAAACGGTGAATTCGTGGAGATAAAGCGTCGTCCTTATAACTATTTTGAATCAATGGAAATGGGAAAAGGACCGTTTACATTCAGAATCACCGATATTTACGGTCAGGTTATTATAGATGAAAATATTCCGTTGTCTACCGATGATTCGGTAATAATCGAGGGCCATGTGCAATTCCCTAAGTAATGACAAATTGCTCCATCAACTAATTCTTGAAGAATTATATGAAGCTTGGGGAGCAAAAGTCAAGTAAGAAAGCCGCAGGAATACTTGATGTATTGCAAGGTTTTCTGACGCAGAATTTTGCTTTTCAAGCAAAATAGAAAATTCAAGAATTGGTTGGTGGAGCAATCATATGAAAGTAGAAAAAGCTGATTTTGTATGGGCGGTACTCGTCCTTATAACTGTGGGAGTAACCTTTCATTTCGGAATACTCCTGTATGGCATACTGGGAATATACGCTTCTATGGTGATTCTTTTCAGTTATCATATCCGCAGTGTAAAAAAGCGGATTGAAAACAGTGAAGCGGCATACGGCAAGATTCTTTCCTATCGCACGGAAAACTCGCTGATTAACTACTATTATCCCGAGGTTGAGTTTGAAACTGAGGACGGAGAGCTTATAAGTGCGGTATATACCTATCCTGATAAGGAAAAGAAGTATGAGATAGGCGATGAGGAGCTTATACGTTATACTCCTGACGATCCCATGTTCTTTTACTTTGCTGACCGTGAAAAAGAACTGACAGAGATATACTACAGAAGTATAATATTCGGCGGAATAATTGCCGCAGTTATTGCCATAGCTATTATTATCCTCAGTATATAAAGGAGAGAAACCAATGAAAAATATAGTTGTTCTCGTTTCGGGCGGCGGTACAAATTTGCAGGCTCTTATCGACGCTGAAAAGGCGGGAGATATCCTTGGCGGTAAGATTACCTGCGTTATATCTTCAAATCCCGAAGCGTATGCTCTTGAAAGAGCAAAAAATAACGGCATATCCACAAGAGTAATTCCAAGACGGGATTATTCAGATTCCAAAGCCTACAGCATGGCTGTCCTTGAAGCTCTGGACGAGGAGCAGGCAGATCTTGTGGTGCTGGCTGGCTTTATGACTATTCTTGATGAGTGCGTAACAAGCAAGTACTCATACAAGATAATCAACGTTCACCCTGCCCTTATTCCCTCTTTCTGCGGTGAGGGTTACTACGGACTTAAAGTTCATGAAGCGGCTCTCAGCTACGGAGTAAAGGTCAGCGGTGCGACAATCCATTTTGTAAATGAGGAAGCAGACGCAGGTGCAATTATCCTGCAGGGCGTTGTAAACGTTGAAAAGGACGATACCCCTGAAATTCTCCAGAAACGCATTATGGAAAATGTTGAATGGAAGCTTCTTCCAAAGGCTGCTTCCCTTTTCTGTCAGGATAAAATTGAAATCATTGACGGCAAGGCATACGTAAAGGAATAAGTCATGAAGTTGTCGGTTATTACGGAAAATCAGCGTATACAGAAGCTTTTTCTATGTTTTATGATGTATTCATTTCTGGGCTGGTTTTATGAGGTTTTTCTGGAAGTTGTGGTCTATCGCTGGGGATATTCAGACAGAGGAGTTCTTGTAGGTCCTTATTGTGTAGTTTACGGCTTTGGAGCATTAGCGTTTCTGCTTTGTTTCGGAAAGCTTATGAAGAAAAAAGAGCCGGAATGGCTGAAATTTGTCAAGCCGCTGATTATCTTTCTCGGCTGTATGGCGGTGGCAACTGTTATTGAGCTTGCCGCAAGCTATATACTGGAGTTTTTCACAGGTGCGTGGCCTTGGCAGACTTATGCGGACTACAAATACAATTTTCAGGCGAGAATTGCATTGAGCACGTCAATCCGATTTGGATTGGGAGGAATGTTGTTTCTTTATATCGTACAGCCCTTTTACGACTGGCTGCTTGCAAAGCCGTCGGCGAAAACGCTGAATATAATTGCAGCGTCTGTTGCATTAATAGTCTTATGTGACTGTATATACACATTTATTATCAAGTAAGGAGTAAATTATTATGATTAAACTGGATTTAGCTAAGGAATTAAGCTCAAACGCATACCCCGGCAGAGGTATCGTTATCGGTAAGTCTGAGGACGGCAAATATGCTGTAACAGGCTATTTCATCATGGGCAGAAGCGAAAACAGCCGTAACCGCGTATTCGTTGAGGACGGCGAGGGAATCCGCACACAGGCATTCGACCCCTCAAAGCTTACTGACCCACATCTCATTATCTATGCGCCTGTAAGAGTTCTCGGCAACAAGCTTATAGTAACAAACGGCGACCAGACTGATACAATCTATGAGCTTATGGATAAGCAGTTCACATTCGAGCAGGCACTCCGTACACGTGAGTTTGAGGACGACGCTCCCAACTACACACCTCGTATTTCAGGTATTCTTCGCTTTGAAGAGGGCGGCTTCAACTACGCTATGTCAATTCTTAAGAGTGCAAACGGCAACCCCGATTCATGTCAGAGATACACATTCAGCTACAATGACCCAATTAACGGCGAGGGACGTTTCATTCACACATATATGGGTGACGGCAATCCTCTCCCAAGCTTTGAGGGCGAGCCTAAGCTTGTAGGTATCAGCGGAAATATTGACGAGTTCACAGATATGCTCTGGAACAATCTCAACGAGGATAACAAGGTATCTCTCTTTGTTCGCTTTGTAAATCTTGAGGACGGTTCTGTTGAAACAAGAATTATTAACAAGAATAAGTAAAGATATATTAAAGGGCTGAAATTGACGGCTCTGAAATATTATGGTGTATTCATATTGCTTGAAGTTATTGCTGCTGCAATCAGCTTAATGACATTTATCATAACACCTGATGTATAAGAGGTGATAGACATAGCAAAATCAAGAGTTATAACTTGCCCATACTGCAATGCTGTTATGCACTGCAAAGAAAATGCAAAAAAAGTAAAATGTGAATATTGCAGGTCTTTTATAGATATAGAACCTGAAACCCCCGATAAAATAATAATCGAGAAAAATAATTATTACACTATACCCCCACCTCCTGTGGATACCGCGGAACTTGAAAAACTCAACGAGGAATTCAAGAAAAAGCGAAAAAAATGGATATCTGCAAGTGTGGCGGTTGTTATAGCATCATTTGTTCTATCCTTTGTCGGCGGATTTGTGACGTATGTCAAGGATTCAGCGGCAGGTATGGGAATATGCGGCATGAGTATATTTTTTCCGATTATTTCAGGGTTCATTCTTGGCAGGATAAAGCCTATTTCTCCTGTTAAAAAGCAGAGCGGAGGAAAATTTTTTGCCGGAATGTTTGTCTTTGTGCTCGCAAATGGCGCGTTCTGGGCAGGACTTATTATATCTGCTATAGTGGCGGCTGTAATGAATTCCAATACATCAAAAAACAGCGAAGAAGAACTTTCAGATACGATTTCCATAGAGGAAGAATATTACTCTGAAAGCTATGCCGAAGAAGAATTCACAGAAGCTGAGGAACTGTTTGATGCTGAATATCTCGTTGTTGAACCAAATACCTATGAAACTTATCTTGTTCTTTTCGTTGAAGCTGATAAGGTAATGGAAGCTGGACAAATGGCTGCGGAGGTCAACAGCGGTGCCTATATGAATGGCTACAACTGGGAAGCACTTCTTGACTTCTATATTGAGCAGGAGACTCCGCATCTTTCAGGTACATATGAATCCGACCCCGAAGCAAATATGTATTTCGCTACGTTTACAAACTATAGCGACGCGGAGGAAATGGCAGATATTATCATGAATTTTGTTGAACATCCCGATGAGCTTGCAGAGTTCGTTGAACGCTACGGTGATGATATTCAGTGGGATTAACCCCAAAATTCGGAATTACAGTTTTTCCTGTCAAAAAATCTCCTGCAAAAAAATAAAAAAATTTTTTTAGATTTCTGTAACACTTTGAAATTTTCAAGTGAGTATATGTTATGAGATGTGAAATACATCGGAAATATTTAATTACAGAAAGAGGAAATTATTATGAACAAGAAGATTTTTGCAATTCTCGCAGTATGCACAATGGTTATGACAGCTTGCGGTCCGGTAGTTGAGGAATCCGCACAGTTACCCGAAACATCCGAAAAGACAACAACTGCCAATGTTGAAGCTGAAACAACAACAGCCGAGGCTGAAACAACAACAGCAGCAGATTCTGCCGATGAAAATGCAGCAGGCGGAAATAACAATTCAGCTGAAACAACAGCAGCAGTTCAGACAACAGAAAAAGCTGATTCCAATAAAATGGCTGAGCTTTCACCTGAACCTCCCGTGTATACAAAGACTCTCACAAGCGAAAATTCACAAATGCCTGCATTACCCGAAAACTATGATGCATTTCCCGAACTCAACACAGATTTAAGCCTTTTTGGAATTCCCGATTATCTTGATTACGAGTATCAGGCTATTGCCTATAACTACACAGGAAAAACGCTTACAAGCTGTGTTCTGACATTGCATAACAGCCATGATGATGAAGTTTTCAGCGCTGTTTACAACATTGACGTTAATGATGCAATCTGGTCGGCTCCTTATTATACGGATTATGAGTATGACGCAAAGGGCAATCCTACATTAATCAGCCATTATGATGCAGGTGTCCTTACTCATGAGGAAATATTTACATATGACGCAAATGGAAATGTTACATATTCAGAGAGTTATAATGCGGAATCAGGCACAAATTTCCATACCACAAATACATATGACCAAAAGGGCAATGTTCTTGTCAGCGAGGGTATAAATGCTCTTGACGGTGAATTCAAGGATACATATACATACGAATATGACGCAAACGGCAACGCAGTTTACGGCAAGGGCGATGTTACAAATCCATGGTCATTTAATGAATTCAGACAGAGATTTGACGACAGAGGAAATATGATTGAGTTTGTAGGAAAATGTGATATGGCAGCAGATACTCACAGAGAGCTTGCATATGACAGCAACAACAATTGTATTTACGAGAAAAATTATTATTCTGATGATGTTGAAAACGCAACAATAACAGAATATCTCTATGACGGAAATAATAACTGCCTTTGCGAAGTGGTAAGCGGTTCAAATTACGCTTATGTTGATTATTACGAGTATGATGCAAACGGCAGACCAACAAAACATTATAATCAGAGTTCAGACTCTGAGGACAGTTTCACATTATATGTTTATGAGGAATTGTCATAAATAGAATTTTAAATTCAAGGAGGACATTATTATGTCAAATGAAATGCAGTTAAAATACGGTTGTAACCCAAATCAGAAGCCTTCAAGAGTTTATATGGCTGACGGCAGCGAGCTTCCTATCGAGGTACTCTGCGGCAAGCCCGGTTATATCAATCTTCTTGACGCACTCAACGGCTGGCAGCTTGTAAAGGAGCTTAAAGCAGCTACAGGTGTATGTGCAGCTACTTCATTCAAGCACGTATCTCCTGCAGGTGCAGCTATCGGCAGACCTCTTTCCGACGATTTAAAGAAGATTTACTGGGTAGACGATTTAGGCGAGCTTACACCCCTTGCATCAGCTTATGCAAGAGCAAGAGGCGCTGACAGAATGTCCTCATATGGCGATTTCATCGCACTTTCAGATAAGGTTGACGTATGCACAGCTAAGATGATTCAGCGTGAAGTTTCCGACGGTGTAATCGCTCCCGATTATGACCCTGAGGCTCTTGAAATCCTCAAGTCAAAGAGAAAGGGAACATACTGCGTTCTTAAAATTGATGAAAACTACAAGCCAGCACCAATCGAAACAAAACAGGTATATGGCGTATCTTTCGAGCAGGGAAGAAACGAGCTTGACATCAACCGCGAGCTCCTTGCAAATATCGTAACAGATAACAAGGAAATTCCCGAGGATAAGAAAGATGACCTCCTTATCTCTCTTATCACTCTCAAATACACACAGTCCAACTCTGTATGCTACGTAAAGGACGGACAGGCAATCGGTATCGGAGCAGGTCAGCAGTCAAGAATTCACTGCACACGTCTTGCAGGACAGAAAGCTGATAACTGGTGGCTGAGACAGTCTCCGCAGGTTATGGGGCTCCAGTTTGTTGACGATATCCGCCGCGCAGACCGTGACAACGCTATTGATGTATACATCGGCGACGAGTACGAGGATGTACTTGCAGAGGGTACATGGCAGAATATCTTCAAGGTAAAGCCTGCTGTATTCACAGCTGAGGAGAAAAAGGCTTGGCTTGCAAAGAATACAGGTGTATGCCTTGGCTCTGACGCATTCTTCCCATTTGGCGACAATATCGAGCGCGCTAAGAAGTCAGGCGTTGAGTATATTGCAGAGCCCGGCGGTTCTATCCGTGACGATAATGTTATCGAAACCTGCAACAAGTACAATATTGCTATGGCATTCACAGGAATCAGACTTTTCCACCACTAATAAAAAAATAATATAACGGGGTTCTTTAAAAAACGGAACACGAGCGAAATTTCGTACATGACAAATGTCAGTTACAAGGCGACAAACCGCAGTAATACTTTGTGTATCGCAAGGTTTGTCAACGCAGTAAATGATATTTGTCATAGGAAGTTCGCCGTGAGGGGGTTTTTTAGAGGTTCCCATAGATACCACCGCACAGGCAGAGCCTTTTTACAGGAAATCTGCCTATGCGGTATTGCCGTTAATCTGAAAAAGTCATTTCCGCATTAATTTAATGCAACTTTTTCGTGTTCTGCGGTGTATTATTTATGTAGGGGGATATTATCCTCCCGAAATAAAAGGGGTGTAAAAACACCGCAGACACATTTTAATGATATAAGGGGAATTATTATGGCTAAGAAATTTTTATCCGCAATTATGGCTTTATCTATGGCTGCATGCACATTCGCAGGCTGTTCAGACCTTGACAAGGACGGCAATCTCAAAGAGGCTTTCAGCTATAAGACAGTGACAAATGAAGAACTTGGTATAAGCTATAAAGTAAGAAGCGACTTCCTTGATGCTGACAGGATTTTAAGCGATATTGAAGATGCAACTACTGGTGATATGTACGTCTATGATTTTCAAGGTGATGTGATTTTTTCAATTTCACCTTGGATGGCAGGAATTAAGATGAATACCCAGACAAAGATTGACTGGCGTAAGGTTGCATATTTTGATTATGAGAATATTGCAGATGAAATAATTGAGGATGAGGAATACGATATTATAATATTTGCAGCAGATCATCCACAAGAAGATTACGAAAACAGCGAGGAAGAAACACCTACCAGGTTTATGGATTTCATTATAAGCAGCGAGGGGCATCCGCTTGATAATTTCGGGGTGCAAGCTACTTTTGCCAAGGACAAGGATGAAAAGCTTATGCGTGAGCTTGGACTTGAAATGCTCAGAAGTGTTGAATATATCGGTGAAGAATCAACAACAGAGCCTGTTTTGAACTTTGACTGCGATTATTTTTCTATAGAACTTCCGTCTGATGAATTTAAATTCAGGTATTCTGATTTTGACGAGCTTGAAAATAATAAACAAGGTATAAAATATCGCTGCAGCGAGAATCTTGCTCAATATATGAGTGGTATTACAATAAAAGCATTAACTGATTCGGAATATACATCGGCAGAGGAATATCTCAAAGATACCTGTGATGAATTTATAAATAAAGAATCAGATGTTGAGCATAAAATGATTGAAGAAGTATCTGAAACAGAAATACTCGGATACGATGGTTATCGTGCTGCTTATAAAAGCGGTGCTTGGGACGGATATGCTGCTCTGAAAAAGACACATTATGCCTTTGAAAAAGACGATATGATTTATAGTATTTGTTGTTCCGTAAGAGAATACAACGGTCACGAACAGGTAGAAGCCGACTTTGAAAAGCTGATAGACAGCATTGTTATAAAATAACGGGATTATTAAAAAGAGGAATTATTATGAACAAAAAGATTTTATCCGTATTTACCGCTATGGCTATGTCCGTATGCACATTTGTAGGCTGTTCAGACCTTGACAGCGAGGGTAATCTGAAAGAGGCTTCAAGCTATGAAACGGTTGAAACAGACGAGGTGCGTTTCAAGGTCAGAAGCGACTTCAAGGATATTTCAGATGATATGTGGCAGGGATATTCCTATGACGGCGATAAGCAATTCAGTATCTATGAATACTACGATTCAGAAGGAAGAATGAGCGCAGAAGCTATTATTGATTACTGCAATTATGCCTTAAAGGATTATGATAATTGTCACAGCGAAATTATAGACTGCGGTGATTATGACATTGTTGTTTTTTCCTGCGACATTGAAGAAGGAATGAACACAAGATATTTTTTGAATAAAAAAGACTATGACCTCAGCGGTCTTACAATAGATGTGAATTATCCGGATGCCGAGGACGAACCATTAATGCGTCAGCTTGCTCTTGAAATATTTGAAAGTGCTGAATATATCGGTGAAAAGCTTCCGAAACAAACGGATTTTGAATGTGATTATTTTTCAATAAGTATTCCTGATGAATACATATTCAATAAAACAAACGATAATAACGTAGTTATAAAGTATGAGTATATGGACAGCCTTATGAAAAAAAATTCTACATTAAGGGTTCAGGTGCTGACGGATTCGGAATACACTTCTGCGGAGGAATATCTCGACAGTGTGTGCGAGGAATGGATTGATAAAGACATTGAGGGTGCTAAGTATGAAATCGTTGAAGAAGTGCATCCTGTAGAAATTCTCGGTTATGACGGCTATTGTGCGTCTTATGCAGCTAATAGTCCAGTTCTCCATAATAGATACGTCTATCAAAGATATGCTTTTGAAAAAGACGGTGCTATTTACACTATTTATAGTTCCATACCCGAAGATGACGGTCACGAACAGGTAGAAGCTGATTTTGAAAAGCTGATAGATTGCATAAAAATAAAATAACCCCCAAAAAGGAGGAAAAACCAATGAAAAACGTACTTGTAATTGGCGGCGGCGGCCGTGAACACGCAATTATTATGAAGCTTGCAGAAAGCAAGCAGGTAGACAAGATATATTGCGCCCCAGGCAACGGCGGTATATCTAAATATGCTGAGTGCTTCAACGTAGGCGCAACAGATATTGACGGTGTAGTTGCTCTTGCTAAGGAGCTTAAACCCGATATGGTTGTAGTTGCTCCTGATGACCCCCTTGTTCTTGGAATGGTTGACGCATTGCAGGCTGAGGGCTTCATGACTTTCGGACCAAAGGCAAATGCGGCAATTATCGAGGGCTCAAAGGTATTCTCCAAGGAGCTTATGAAGAAGTACAACATTCCCACAGCCTTTTATGAGGTATTCACAGAGTCCGACAAGGCTATTGCGTACCTCAAAGAGCAGAACAGCTATCCCGCAGTAATCAAGGCTGACGGACTTGCTCTCGGAAAGGGCGTTATCATCGCTCAGAACGAGGAGGAGGCTGTACAGGCTGTTCATGATATGATTGATGACCTGAAATTCGGCAAAAGTTCCGCAAGAATCGTTATTGAGGAGTATCTCACAGGCCCTGAGGTGTCTGTACTCTCATTCACAGACGGAAAGACAATGATTCCCATGATTTCCTCAATGGACCACAAACGCGCTCTTGACGGCGATATGGGACTTAATACAGGCGGCATGGGTACAATTTCTCCCAATCCATGCTATACAGAGGAACTTGCAAAGGAGTGCATGGAAAAGATTTTCATTCCCACAATGAACGCTATGAATTCCGAGGGACGCACATTCGAGGGTTGTCTCTACTTCGGACTTATGATAACACCAAAGGGACCAAAGGTAATCGAGTATAACTGCCGTTTCGGAGACCCCGAAACACAGGTAGTTCTCCCCATGCTTGATGCTGACCTTTATGAGATTTTTGAGGCTATCTATAATCACGAACTTGACAAGGTTGATGTAAAGTGGCATGACGGCGCTTGTGCCTGTGTAGTTATGGCAAGCGGCGGCTATCCCGAAAGCTATCCCAAGGGCATTGTAATGAACGGCTTTGACGATATGGGACAGGTTGAAAACTGCTTCGTATACCACGCAGGAACAAAGCTCTCCGAAAGCGGCGAATTCCTCACCAACGGCGGCAGAGTTATCGGCGTAACTGCAAAGGGCGGCAATCTCCGTGAGGCTCTTGACATAGCTTATGCAGGAGTTGCAGGCATTACTTTTGACGGCGCACACTACCGCAAGGATATCGGACAGAAAGCGCTCAACAGCTAAGGAGGCACTATGCAGCATGAAAAACTGACTAAGGGAATCTTTTTCGGGTTCATAGGCAATTTGCTGTTTGTAGGCTTCGGTCTGATATGTCTGCTGTTCTATACTACCTATAAAGACGGCAGTTTTTTTTCAAGACTGCTTGAAGCGCTGGCATACAGTATTGAATTTTTAGGATTCGGATTTCTTCTTTATGCCGACTGGCTGCTTATTAAGAGCGTGAGAATGAGAAATCTGCTGAAAATCAGTTTTACCGCATACATATTACTTGAAGCAATAATGATGATACTGGAGCTGAATTCAGCCAAGATAGACGGATATGAGCCTTATTCGCTGGCTCTTGCAATGGTACACGCGGCAGTGTCGGGAATGGCTTGTTTTGCATTTCTACAGCTTGACCCCGACAATGTAAAGTGGGAAGTGGCAATATGCGCCTGTTTTACACTTATAGTTGCAGGTATGCTTGGAAATATTCTCGGTATACGAATTTATTTCAGTATCATAACAAATGCAATCGGATTTGCAGTGCTTTTCGGCGCTATGAAATTTTTCCGTGACCGTGAGGAAATAGACATCGACTGTTACGGCGACAGAGCGTCGGAAGCGGTATTTTCCAGCAGTACAATTTTCGATTCTGGAAAATCTGATTCCCCAAAAGCCGAGGCTGAGGAAATTGAAGAAATAGAATCAGATGATGCGAATACTGATATAGAGGAGTGATATAAATGGGATTTTTTGATAAATTATTTGAAAAGAAAGAGTGCAGTATCTGCGGCGGTGAAATCGGAGTTTTGGGAAACCGTAAGCTTGAGGACGGAAACTGCTGTAAACAGTGTGCGAAAAAGCTTTCACCATGGTTTGAAGAACGCCGACATTCTACTATAGCCGAAATCCAGGAACAGCTTGCATATCGTGAGCAGAACAGCAACAATCTTAAAGGCTTTACAGTAACAAGAGCAATCGGTGATTCATACAAGATGTACATCGAGGAAATTAACGGTATTCCCACACGTTTCTTTGTAACCAATAAAAAGGAATACAAGGAAGAAAATCCCGATATTATACCGTTTGACAATGTTATTTCCTGTATATCCGATATTGACGTAAGGGATACGGAAAAAAAGCGTAGAAACGAAAACGGACAGATGGTAAGCTATAATCCGCCGAGGTTTGAACAGCGGTATGATTTCTACATAGAAATGGAGATACGCAGCCCATACTTTGATAAAATCCGATTCCGTATCAACTCAAATACAGTAACTCTTGAATCCGTAGGCAGCGCGAGGGGCAGAATGTCGGGATATCACCGTAACGGCAGTGAGCTTAACCTCGGAAGCAACAGAGAGCACAGACTTTATCAGGAATACACAGCAATGTGCGATAAGATATGCCAAATGGTTGAGGACGGTAAGCGTGGAGCAGCGACTGCGTCTGTACAGAGACAAGCTCCTGTTTCACAACCTGCAGTATCTCCTGAATCTACAGGACCGAAATTTTGTCAGAACTGCGGTTCGCCTGCTGTAAGCGGAAAATTCTGCCAGTATTGCGGTTCGAGTCTGGTTCCGTAAGGATAAATAACAAGCATTAAGGACGGATACCCTCCGTCCTTTCAGGCTGTCGAAAAACCGCGAAAGACTACAAAGGGTGGGATTCTAAAGGGCGAAGCCCTTTAGCAGAGTCCAGAGACAGCGTCTCTGGCAGAGTGTGGGACAGCGTCCCACATAGCGTTTAAGCGCTCTGCAAGGGGTTGCCCGAACGTGAGGCAGGATGATGTTTGAACATGAGGGTATATCGCACTTGGATTTGACTGCGATTGAATTGAAAAGAGGGGACGCTCTGCAAGTGAGAGCGTCCCCTAAAAAATATCTTATTGTAACTTTTTCGACACTCTCTAAGGACGGATACCCTCCGTCCTTTATGTTTGCTGCAAAATGCAGAATTTGAACCAAAAGTGTAAAATCTGCTGTCAGTATTGACAAAACCGCGGAAAAATGTTAATATTGTATTATAAGGATGTGTGTCCGCTGTACGCAGTAATAAGGGATAATTTATCGTTGTTCAGCGGACAAAAATAAACATCAAGAGAGGGAATTAACTATGAAGAAAGTAACAAAAGCCCTGTCGGCTTTAGCCTCTGCTCTGGCTATTACCGTTACAGGCACTTCGTCGGCTGTAAATACTATTCTTACAGCTCCACAGGATACTGCCGCTGCCGTTGACACAAACAACGACGACTGGCTTCACGCAGAGGGCAGCCGTCTCTATGACAAGGACGGCAACGAGGTATGGCTGACAGGCGCTAACTGGTTCGGCTTCAACTGCTCCGAAAACTGTGCTCACGGTCTTTATGCCTGCGATGTTGACGAATTTCTTAAGGGCGTTGCCGACCATGGTATTAACGTAATCCGCTTCCCAATTTCTTCGGAGCTTCTTGTTTCGTGGATGGAGGGTTCTCCCAACCCTGTAAGCTCTGTTCAGGCTTCCTATAATCCTCCGCAGGACGTTGTAGGCGAGGACGGTACAATTACTCCAGCCGGAAAATACGGCGATATCAACAGGGATTTCGTTCTCGAGGACGGTAAAACCCTGAAAAATTCAATGGAAATCTTTGATATCATTATGCAGAAGTGTAAGAAATACGGTATCAAGGCATTTATCGACATTCACAGTCCTGATGCAAATAACTCAGGTCATAACTACGAAATCTGGTACGGTCTTGCAGGCGTTACAACAGATGTATGGATTGATACTCTTGTGTGGCTTGCTGATAAGTACAAGAACGACGATACACTTCTTGGCTACGATTTAAAGAACGAGCCCCACGGAAAAAGAGGATATACAGATGACGGATGTCCTGATAATATTGCTATCTGGAATGATTCCACAGCTGAAAACAACTGGGCATATGCCGCTACAAAATGCGCAAATGCTATTCTTGAAGTAAACCCCAATGCTCTTATTTTCATCGAGGGAATTGAACAGTATCCCATGACAGACAAGGGGTATGATTGGGATACTCCCGATGTTTTCCAGCCCAAGCCCGGCGAGGAAAGATGGTACGGCGCATGGTGGGGCGGAAATCTCCGCGGTGTAAGGGAATATCCTGTAGTACCTGACAGCGGTACAAGCCAGATTGTATATTCTCCTCACGATTACGGTCCGTCAGTTTACGCTCAGACATGGTTTGACAAGGACTTCACAACACAGACTCTCCTTGACGACTACTGGTACGATACATGGGCATATATCGTTGAAGAAGATATCGCTCCTCTGCTTATCGGCGAATGGGGCGGACATATGGACGGCGGAAAGAATCAGAAGTGGATGGAGCTTCTCCGTGACTATATGATAGATAACCATATCAACCACACATTCTGGTGTCTCAACCCCAACTCAGGCGATACAGGCGGACTTATCGGCGTTGACTTCAAGACATGGGACGATGAAAAGTACGGACTTTTTGAGCCTTCACTGTGGCAGACACAGACAAGCGGAAAATATATCGGACTTGATCATGAGGTTGCACTGGGTGTAAACGGTATATCTCTCAGCGATTACTATGCAAATTATGCTTCAAGTGAGGGCAGCAATATCGACGGCGGAAAGAAATCCGACGAATCAGACAAGCCTGTTAAGCCTGTTGTAACAACTACAACAGAAAAGAAGCCTGTAGTAACAACAACTACTACAACAAAGAAACAGGATAAGGTTACAACTACAACAAAGCCTGATGTTTCAGATATCCTTGCAGGCGACGCGAACTGCGACGGCAAGGTAACTATTGCTGATTCCACAGCAATACTCCAATCTCTTGGAAACAACGACAAATATGGTCTTTCAGAGCAGGGTACAGCAAACGGCGATGTTGACGGTGTTGCAGGAATAACTGCGGGAGATGCTCTTACAATACAGAAATACGATGCTAAGCTTATATCAAAGCTTCCCGTTGCGGCAGAATAAATAATTACAAGAAGGGACGGTTTAGTGCAATGACCATATAGAATCATTCTTAAACACTAATGGTTATTGACTAAACGGCGGCTAATGAAACGAACAACAGGCGTATGCAAGAAGAACAGCATACGCCTGTTTGATTTTCACTTGATTGAACTCATGAGCCTAATATGGTAAAATAAATTTGTACAAAAAACAGGATTTAAGGATTATTTAATAATTTCTATGCTACAATATAGTCACAACGATGAAAGGAGCACTGAAATGTATCTCAATATACTGAAAAAAGACCTGAAAAGAAAAAAGGCGATGAATGTTATCCTGCTAATATTTATTACACTTGCGACGATGTTTGTTTCCTCAAGCGTGAATAATATCCTGAGCGTTACGACAGCATTGGACGATTATTTTGAAATGGCTGGTGTGCCCGATTACTTTGCAGCAACTGTAAATAAGGGAACAGGTGAAGATCCATACGATACTATAAAAAATGCTAAAAGTATAGACAGTTTTAAAACAGAGGAGATGTTTTATTTACCTGATTCTGCTATAATCAAAGACAACGAACCTTTGTCAGGCGGAGGCGGTACACGTATTTTACAAAGTGACAGCGATATGGCTTTGAATTATTTCCTTGAGGATAACAGTATTCTGAAAAGTGTTCCAAAGGGAAAAGTGTATATGACTTCTATTGTCGAGGATAATACTGACATTGAAATTGGTGATAAAATTACTATTGAATTTGAGGGCATAAGCTGTGATTTAACTTATGCAGGAAGTATCAAAGACGCTGTATTAGGCTCGCAGATGATGGGTTCAATAAGATATATCGTTAATTCCGAAGATTTTGAAATTTTTAATTCAAATGAAAGTATAAAGAACAGCAGCGGCGGTGTGCTTTATTACATCAATACGAAAGATGTAAATAAAACTGTTGAAGAATTATCCGGCGCTACATCAAAATATGTATTTCGTGGCGACAGAACACTGCTTACTTTTTCTTATGTCTTTGATATGATTATAACAGGAATACTTCTTGTAGTCAGCATTATTCTTATTGCAGTTGCTTTTGTTGTACTCCGTTTCACAATAACTTTTACGTTGTCAGAAGAATTCCGTGAAATCGGTGTTATGAAAGCTATTGGTATAAGCAATTCCAAAATCCGTGGACTTTATCTTGTGAAATATACAGCACTTTCTGTTATCGGTGCTGTAATCGGTCTTGGTTTAAGCTTCCCATTCGGTGAGATGCTTATGAAAGTTTCGGCAAAATCAATTATTATTAATAACCAAAATACACTTGTAACAAATATACTTTGTTCTGTTCTTGTTATAGCAGTAATTGTACTGTTTTGCTATGGCTGTACAGGAAAGGTTAAGAAATTATCCCCTATTGACGCTATCCGCAACGGTCAGACCGGTGAAAGATTCCGCAAAAAGAGCCTTATGAGCCTTGGCAGGTCAAAGCTGAATACAACACCATTTCTTGCAATCAATGATATAATAAGCAGCCCTAAAAGATTTGGTATTATTTCTCTTACTTTTGTTTTATGTCTGTCACTTCTGCTTATACTTTCGACAACAGTTAAAACACTTAAAAGTGATACACTTCTGAAGTGTTTTTCAGTTTCTGATTTTGATTTATCTGTAAACAATAGTGAAGAAGTGTTTAATTATATGAAAGAAAACGGACAGGAAAAATGCAAGGAAGATATGGCTGAAATAGAAAATACTCTTGCACAAAATGGTATACCTGCGGAATGTAAAATGGAATTTCAGATGAATCTTCCTGTGGAACACGGAAAGATTAAAAGCCAGATTTTTACTACGCAGGGTGTAGGCACAACAATGGATATGTACGAATATATGGAGGGAACATCACCGCAGAATGATTACGAAATTGCAATTACAAAAAGTGCCGCAGATATTTTAAACGCACATATAGGCGATACTATAAAAATTGAAACAATGGAAGGAAAAGACGATTACTTAATAACTGCAATTTATCAGACAATGGCAAATCAGGGAACGCAGATAAGAATATATTCAGACAAAAAAATGAACTACTTACAGGTTACAGGTGCTATGTATTTGCAGATTAAATTTACAGATAGCCCAGATGATAAGGAAATAAGCCGCCGCATTGATGAAATAAAAAAGCTTTATCCGCAATATAAGGAATTCAAAACGGGTGCTGAATTTGTTGAAGAAACAACAGCTGTTGCAGAGCCGCTCAACGCTATAAAGCTTATGTTCTCTGCACTTACAATTATTTTAACTGCCCTTATAACCGTACTTATGGAACGTTCATTTATTGCAAAAGAACAGGGCGAAATTGCTCTCATGAAAGCTGTAGGTATAAAAAACAGCAAAATCTACGCATATCACACATTGAGATTTTTCTTTGTGGGAATTATTGCAATTATTATAGGTGGAATTTTTGCAATGCCTCTTACACACCTCTGCATTGACCCTGTTTTCAAGATGATGGGTATGGAACTCAGGGTTGATTACACTACAAATCCTCTTGAACTCTTCCTTATATTCCCCGTTATAATTCTTCTGACAACAACAGTGAGTGCATTCCTCACTTCACTCTATACAAGAAAAATCAAATCATCTGATACTGCCAGCATTGAATAAGAAAGGAAACCGCTATGAATATTTTAGAAGTAAAAGACCTCTGTAAAACATATATTGTAAACAAGCGCCAGAACAACGTGCTTAAAAATGTAAACTTCACCGTTGAGGAGGGCGAGATGGTAGCTATAATGGGTCCCTCGGGCTCGGGTAAATCAACTCTCCTTTATGCCGTTTCGGGCATGGACAGCATCACCGCGGGCGAGGCGGATTTCTGCGGAAAGAACATTGCGAAAATGGGCGAAAAGGAACTTGCCGATTTACGCCTTGACGAAATGGGATTTATCTTTCAGCAGATGTATATGCTGAAAAATCTGACTGTGCTTGATAATATCATTCTTCCTGCGTGTCAGTCTAAAAAGAACACCGAAAGCCGCAAGGAAACCGTACAGCGTGGTCAGGAACTTATGCGCAAGCTTGGTATTATCGACATTGCTGATAACGATATCAACGAGGTTTCAGGCGGTCAGCTTCAGCGTGCCTGCATCTGCCGCAGTATGATTAATAATCCTAAAATGATTTTCGCAGACGAGCCGACTGGTGCACTTAACCGTACCTCCTCTGATGAAGTTATGGAGGAGCTTGCAAAGCTCAACAACGACGGGACAACGATAATGCTGGTTACTCATGATGTAAAGGTTGCTGCTAAATGCACAAGAGTTCTCTATATAGTTGACGGAAACATAAAAGGTGAGTATAATTTAAGTAGGTACGAAAATGCATCGCAGATGAGAGAGCGTGAAAGAGCGCTCAATAACTGGTTGCTTGAATTAGGGTGGTAATATGACCGACATTCTTATCGTTGAAGATAATAAAGAAATCAGCAGTCTGCTGTGTGATTTTCTCCGCTCGGAAAATTATACGGTATCGGTTGCCGAAACAGGTGAAAAAGCCTTGTCGCTGTATGAAAAATACGGCGCAAGGCTTGTCGTGCTTGACATAATGCTCCCCGGGATAGACGGTTTTGCGGTTTGTAAAAAAATTCGTGAGGAGAGCAATACGCCTATCCTCATTGTAAGTGCAAAAACCGACAAGGAAGATAAACTCAACGGGCTTGTGCTGGGTGCTGACGACTATATAGAAAAGCCTTATGATATTGATATAATGTTTGCAAAAATCGCAGGAATTTTCAAGCGGAGATATGCTGTTGATGAGCTTGTCTGCAACGATATAAAAATCAATAAGGTGAGCCGTACTGTTTGCAAAAATGATACGCAGATTGAAATGACCTCAAAGGAATTTGATTTGCTGGTGCTGCTCATTGAAAATAAGGGCAAGGCACTTACCAAGGAGTATTTATTCAATCAGATATGGGGAAGCGACAGTTTTTCCGAACAGCAGACATTAACGGTGCATATAAAGTGGCTTCGTCAGAAAATTGAGGACGACCCGAAAAATCCGAAGCACATTCAGACGGTATGGGGAGTAGGCTATAAATATGAAAGCGTTTAACAGAATTTTTGCGGTGGTAATCGCTGTTATAATTTCGGTTTTTGTTACCGCAAATGCAATTTTGCTGAGTGACAACAGTGGCAACGGCAGACCCTATCTTGTTGAGGTTTCAAGGCTTGTCCATGAAATTGAAAAGGACAGCTTTGAAATAAAGGATTTGGCAAACTGCGAATATGTAACAGGAGTAAACATATACGGCGAGGATTTTTACAATCCAACAAGTGACTATGTTATACGAGAGATAAACGGCGAGCTGTACCGCTTTGATTATACCGCAAATAGTAATTCGGATAAAACGAGCACTATGATTATTCTAAATATAATTTTTGGCGTAATGTCGGCGGTAATTATTGCTGTTATGCTGTATGTAAGATTTAAAATTCTTGCGCCTTTTGAGAAGCTGTCCGATATTCCCTATGAGCTTTCAAAGGGCAATCTTACCGCACCTGTAAAGGAAACGAAAAACCGCTTTTTCGGGCGGTTTATCTGGGGCGTGGATATGCTCCGTGAAAATATGGAACAGCAGAAAGAGCGTGAACTTGGTTTGCAGAGGGAAAAGAAAATGCTTCTGCTATCCTTATCTCATGACATCAAAACTCCGCTTTCCGCAATAAAACTATATTCAAAAGCGCTGTCAAAGGGACTTTATTCCGACACTAAAAAACAGCTTGAAATTGCCGAAAGCATTAATGCAAAGGCAGATGAAATCGAAAGCTATGTTTCACAGATTATCACTGCTTCAAGAGAGGAATTTCTCAGTTTTGACGTTACTATGGGTGAATTTTATCTCTCAGAGCTTGTAAATAAAATCAGCATTTACTATACTGAAAAACTGTCGCTTATAAAGACGGACTTTACGGTTGGAAGTTATACCGATTGTCTGATAAGCGGCGACATTGACAGAAGCGTTGAGGTCATTCAGAACATAATGGAAAATGCCATAAAATATGGTGACGGGAAAAGTGTTGATATAAGTTTTTCCGAGGAGGACGGCTGTATCCTCATAACTGTAAGGAACAGCGGGTGTGCTTTACCTGATACGGATTTGCCTCATGTTTTTGACAGCTTCTGGAGAGGCGCAAACGCTGAAAATGAAAAAGGAAGCGGTCTGGGACTATACATATGCCGTCAGCTTATGCACAAGATGAATGGTGAGATTTTTGCGGAAATAAGGAATGGAAATATGTGCGTTACGGTTGTGTTCGGTAAGGTGTGAAAATAGTTATTGCTCCACCAATTAACTCTTGAAGGCGGAGAAAACTCTGCCGCAGTTCGTTACGCACCACCTCAGATATATTCTTCAATATCAATTCTTATAAGCCGTTTTCACTTCCGAATATAACTTGCCATGCCACCGTAGCCGTAATCACCGCCTTATTGAACGTGGTGCAATTCTGGAGAGCCTTATTTCCAACGAAAACACATTAATTTCAGAACAAAATTCAGATCTTTCGACAATTTCAAATGATGCTTTTAAAATTCTTGACATCATTTTTTCTGTATGATATAATAATAGTATACTTTTAATAAAAGGAGGCAAAAAATATGCAGGTAAAATTTCATCTTCCCGATTTCGCAAACCAGTTCAAATTTAACCTTGTATTTGCTACAATGCTGAAAAACTGTCCGCAATATTTCCGCGAGGGCGTTGAAATAGCCTCGATTTATGGCACTTTTCCGCAATCCCTATGGAACGGCGGAAGAACGACTACAGGCTTATGCGATACTAACTTTGCAAAAGTAGTAATAAATACTATGAATAAGCACGGAATCCCCCTCAGATTTACATTTACAAACCCTATGCTTGAAGAAAAACATCTCAGCGATAAATTCTGCAACGAAATCATGAAGCTTGCCGACAACGGCATGAATGAGGTTATTGTCAATTCCCCTCTTTTAGAGGACTATATCCGCAAGACATACCCCAATTATAAGCTGACAAGTTCAACCTGCAAGCGTATTACTGAGCCGGACAAGCTTCTGGAGGAAATGAAAAAGGATTACAGCATTGTTGTCCTCGATTACGATTTCAACAACAAATTTGATATACTGGAAACGCTCCCTGACAAAGAACGTATGGAAATTCTTGTAAATGCCTGCTGTGACCCCGAATGCAGCAGAAGAACAGACCATTACCGCCACCTCGGGCTTCAGCAGATTGCCATGTGTGAGCACGTAGCTAAAAAGAAAAACAAGGGATTCAAAGTTGAGGATTACGGTTTATCTGAAATGAACTGTAAATGCGCCGACAGAGGCATTTTTGAAATAAAGAATCTCAGAACTCATATTACACCTGACGATATCTGGGAAAAATACGTGCCTATGGGATTCAGCCAGTTTAAAATTGAGGGCAGAACAACAACGCGCCTCAATCTTATGGAAACATATCTCTATTACATGGCAAAGCCTGAATACAGAGACGAAGCGCGTTGTATACTGCTTTATAATCTAGAAAAAAACGGCATTGTACGCATAGAGGGTAATAAATAAGACGGGATTCTAAAGGGTGAAACCCTTTAGCAGAGTCCAGAGACAGCGTCTCTGGCAGGGTGTGGGACAGCGTCCCACGTAGCGTTCAAGCGCTCTGCAAGTGAGAGCGTCCCCTTAAAATTACCTATTGTAAAAATTATATTGAAAGGACGGAAAAAATCCGTCCTTTTTACGTATTATAAACACGGCATTTCAATAACCGCCGCAAATACATCTCCGTCGATATCAACTCTGAATGTACCGCCGCAAGCTTCTGTAAAGCTTTTGGCTATGGAAAGTCCGAGACCGTTGCCCTCTGTACTTCTGGATTCGTCACCCCTTGTGAATCGCTCAGTTATTTCGTCAGGGCTGAATGTCATTTCATAGCTTGCAATATTTTTCACTGTGATACTGCATACTCCATTTTCTCTTTTAAGGGTGAGATATACCCTTGTCCCTTCCATAGAATATTTCAGCGCATTGTCAATAACGTTCTGGAATACACGGTACATCTTCTTTCCGTCCGCGTTAATCGGCGCGGATTCTGCCTGTATATCGCTTTTCAGCGTTCTGCCTGATGTCTCAATTTTATCGGCTAAATCTCCCAAAACCTGTCTTGTAAGAACTACTGCGTCAATTTCCTCAGCCTGTACATCGGTGCGGCTTGTAGCTTTTGCAAGGTCGAACAAATCCGCAACCATTGTCTTTAAACGCTGTGATTTGCTCTCAATTATTGTCACATAGTCCCTTGCCGCAGGGGAAAGCTCCTCTGCTGATAAAAGGTCAATATAGCTTATAATTGAAGTCAGCGGTGTTTTCAAATCATGGGATACATTTGTTACCAGCTCGATTTTCATTCGCTCGGATTTTACCTGTTTTTCAACAGTTTCCTGTATACTTGTTGAAATCTCGTTAATTCTCTCCGTTGCCGCATAAATGGGTGAGCCGACTTCTTCATTTCGTGGAGTGTAATCCCCCGATTTTACTGCGGAAATATGCTCGTTCATTCGCTTTAATGCCTTGAAATCGCCAAGGCTGAGATACACATAACCTACAAGAAGCACTATTCCCAAAATAAAATCTACAACGAACATATCAAATTGGCTACGGAAAGTTAAACTGCCTAAACCGCATATAATCATCAAGACTGTAAATATTACTGTTCTTAAAAGGAAATTTCTTGTGAATTTGTCGTTTTTAAGCATTTCACGGGTTGCCATATTTTTAAGGAAATCAGCCTTGACAGCTGACAGCATTTTATAGATTTTAACTGCGTATTTTTTCACAGCTTTCCACAATTTTTTTGCTATTCCCCAAAGCAACATTAAAATTCTGCCTGTTATTGATGTTTTAATCAAAGTGCGGCATTTCAGACGAATTACAAGGGTATTGAGGGCAAGGAGAATTATTCCGAATATCGCCGCAACTATTGCTCCCATTAAAATACTGAATACATAGGTTGGATAATATTTATTGAAAAATTCCGCAAGATATTCGATACTGTCAAACCAGTATATTCCTCCGATAAACGCCGCAATACCTGCTCCAATGTAAAGTTCCGCAAATACTTTGTCTGCCGCTGTGGGAACGAATTTCTTTTCTTTCTTGCTGTAGCCACCTGCAATAATCACATACAATCCAAGGACAACTGCAATTACTCCGTATGGGATAAGGTCTACAAGCCCTCTTGCAATATAGGCATCTGCCTCCTGCTCCAATTGGTCAGCATTTTCAAAATCTGATATAATACTGTCGCTGGGGCAAATTGTAATCATAATATCCGCCTCGGACATCTGCGTTCTTGTGAATGATTCATTGTCCACATTTGGCAGAGTTGGCATTTCGGTTTGAGGCTCTGTTGCCGCCTGAAGAAATTCTGTCACAGTTTCTCTTTCGGTATTTTCTGTAACTATCTCATTATCGGCATTTGTCACAGTTTCCGCAACTTCTTCCACAACAGCAGAAGTTTCATCCCCCGCTTCCCCTGCTGTAACTGTTACCGATACGGCGTTATCGGAAATACCATTTTCAACAGTTGGACTTTCTGCATCTTCCGCAGAAATTGCTGTGTGTTCTGTTTCAGCTATATCAGTAACTTCAACAATTGTATCTTCATAGTTTTCAGTATTGTTTTCATCAAATGAATATATCTGCTCGTCATCAACAACCATATATTTGCTGAGGTCAACATAGTCGTAAGGAAGCGGCGTTGTGCCGTCAAGCTTATAATATATAGTCGCTCCAAGTTCGTCAACGTAGCTGTCACAACCCTCTGTGTCAAAGTCAAATATAGCGTAGCCCTCGCCGTTGAAATAATAGTATGTCATTCCATAATCCGTAGTAAACCAGTTTACCATGTCATAAATGTAATTGCCATGCGTATACTTGTTATATTCCAAACAAGCATTTCTGTGGAACAGGGAATATTTACTTGAAAGTTCCTCGTGAGATTTATCCGTATTAGAAAATTCACCGTCCCCATAGCTTACACGGTATTCAAAATCTCCTCCGTCAATGTCAAGTTCCCCCACTGCATTCATCAAACCAAGCTTTTTAAGCATCTCAACGGTCTGTTTCTCTGCATATTCCGTGCCTTTGTAATTGCCGTTTTCGTCAAGGTGATTGACATACATATAACCTGCCATTAAAAGCTTGCGGTGAAGTTCATTCATCTCCCAGCCTTTGTTATATGCGGATATCTCATTTATTTCATCATAAAGCTTTTCGCTTTCAATACAGGTATTTGCCAGCTTTGCACCGCATACAAATACCATTCCGCAGGCGATAGCGCCTGCTATAATTCGTGTTGCTTTACTTCTCAGCATTTTTCTCCCTCTTTCTATTCACGACTGATTTTGTAGCCGATTCCCCACACCACTTTCAGATAGCGTGGCTCTGCGGGGTTGATTTCAATTTTTTCACGTATGTGTCGGATATGCACCATAACTGTATTTTCCACAGAATAGGAATCCTCGTTCCACACTCTGCTGTAAATTTCCTCCGCAGAAAATACTCTGCCTGCGTTTTCCATAAGAAGTTCCGTGATTTTAAATTCCGTAGCCGTTAATTTTACAGGCTCTCCGTCAATGTAAATCTGCTTTTCATCACGGTCAAGGGATAATCCACCGATACGCAGTACAGAGCTTTTCTTGACGCTGTCTGCGGCTCCCAGACTTAAATAACGGCGAAGATTTGACTGCACCCTTGCCACAAGCTCCATAGGATTATAGGGCTTTGTTATGTAGTCATCAGCACCCATTGAAAGACCAAGTATCTTGTCGCTGTCCTCAGATTTTGCTGAAAGAACAATTATGGGGATATTTTTCATGGTGCGAATTTTCATCATCGCCGATAAACCGTCCATTTTCGGCATCATAATGTCAATGAGTATAAGCTGTATATCCTCACGCATCAGAGCGTCAACAGCTTCAAGACCGTTGTATGCCTTTCTTGTGGAGAAACCCTCACGCTCTAACAGTGCACTGATAGCGTTTACAATGTCGTGGTCATCATCGACCACAAGTATTACTGAATTTTCAATGCTATTCATAATTTACCACCTGTTTCGTATAATATATATTTTTCACATATCTTCTATTTTACATCTCCTTTCCTGCCTATGTCAATATTATAAAGCAAATTTCTTATAAAATCCTTGGCACAAATCTTATTTTTTTCTTAATGATTTTTAAGAATATGGCAAAATGACTAATTAGATAAATGTGCAACATTGCGCGATTGGTTAAAATGGCGAATTTATTTTTTTTTAGAATATCCTCTTGACTTTCCGCTCTTTTTAGTGTATAATAATTAAGTCGTAAGTCGAAGCGACGTTTAATCGTGGCGGCATAGCTCAGTTGGCTAGAGTACTCGGTTCATACCCGATTGGTCGTTGGTTCGAATCCTACTGCCGCTACCATATACGGCCCGTTGGTCAAGAGGTTAAGACATCGCCCTTTCACGGCGGAATCATGGGTTCAATTCCCGTACGGGTCACCATTGCACAAACTCTCAAATGACGATATACCGCCATTTGAGAGTTTTTATTTTGTCTAAAAAATGATCTTGTACGCTATTTGTACGCTACTCATATTTTTTAGCGTACAAGCATCGCTTTTTTACATTATTCCCTATGCATAAAAATGAATATTATTCATTTAGCTTTTATTACACAAAATAAGCTCGCTGTCTGTTATTCTTCAAATGTCAGCGAGCTTATTTTATACTATACATTCACTGCATTATTTTGAGTCTGCATCTCCCTCCTGAGGTAGAAATGCAAAAGCTTTGTCCATTGCTTCCGAGACCCTTGCCTGTGCATTCTGAAACATATGTGAGTATACATTCAAAGTAGTTCCTGAATTACAGTGACCTAATGCGCCTGAAACTGTTGTAACATCAAGACCTGCTGAAATAAGCGAACTTGCCGCAAAGTGTCTGAAACTATGTATACCGTAAAAAGGCATATCATTCTTCTCGCAGAACTCTTTCAGCCAGCCGTAAGGAGTCTGGTTGTTCATGGGTTCTCCGTTCCATTTCACAAAAAGCCTGTCGCTCTCGACCCACTTGTCTCTGAGTCGGAGAGCTTCTTCGTCCTGCTCCAGCTTATAGTCTTTCAGTATCTCCATTATATACGGAGATATTTTCAAAACTCGCTGGGAACGTTTTGTTTTTGTGGTGTCGGTATATATACCACGCTCTGCGGTATAATTTGAGGTCCGCTTAATGGTAATGATATTGTTCTCAAAATCAATATCCTTCCATTCAAGACCGAGCATTTCACTTCTTCTGAATCCGCTGTAAGCTATCAGAAAGAAAAATGCCTTATACTTCAGAGGCTCTCCATTAATAGCTGTAAGCAAATGTGCCATCTCTTCCTGTGAATAAATCTGTTTCTCCTTAACTTCACCTTTCGGAACCGTGACTTTTCTGCACGGATTATCTGAAAGCAAATCCATTTTTACTGCATAACTGAACACATCACTGATAAAGCTGAGATTATGACGAATAGTCTTCTGCGCAAGAGGCTTGCCTGTCTTCTCATTTGCCCCCTCTTTGGCAAGAGAGTTCACAAAACCTTGCAACTGCCTTGCTGTGATTTTATCCATTCTCAGATGCCCTATTGCATTATAGACTCTTTTACGGAGCTGAAGCATCCTCTCGTAAGTTGTACTTCTCAGATTAAGCTTTGCATACTCCTCAAACCATTCCTCTGCAAAGTCCTGAAATTTTACAGCTGTAGTCTTATATCCATGACTTACCTGTTCTTCAAAAAGTACCGCCTGACGTTTAAGTTCCTTTTCAATCTGCCTTTTACTCATATTTTCATTAGGTTTCCACGTCATTGACTGTTCCTTGTGATTACCATTTATATCGTAGCCGCAGCTCACTCTGATGAGGTAGCTTTTGCCGCGTTTCTGTATAGTAGTCATATATTTCCCTCCATAAAGAAATATGACCTGCCTTTCGGCAGGCCACGTTATTTCATGATTCGAAGTAGCTTAAGAGATCATTCTTTGCTATGAGAATCTTTCCGCGAACGCCCGCACCACATCTCACACTTTTTATCTTGCCCTGAAGCACAAGCTGTCTAAGGGTATGCATGGATAAACCGGGGATAATATCCAAGCTCTCCTTCAGTGTGAGCATCTCAACAGGTTTCTTGGGCTGCTGTATAGGCATTACATCAGACGGCACCTCTCCGGCTGATGTAAGTTCAAAAATGATCGCAACAAGCTGTTTAGCAAGCTCTGCTTTTCTTTCCAGTGTCATAATAATTCCTCCTTATATTTATGGGCAGTACTATTGACCTGCTCCGTTATTTATCGTATAATATAGATGTAAGGTAGTGCCCCGAAGGGCGTCACCTCATTTTGAACATTAATCATCGTGCATACAGGTCCAACCTTTGATAACAAAGTGCTTATTTTTTTCAGCTTTTTTACTATAAAGCAGACCATAAACAATGCACTGTCCCTGTTCAAGGTTAGCAAGTGTTGACGCGTCCACACCTATATGCTTTGCAATATCCTTTATATTTGCGTCTTTGGGATGAAAGATTATGTGCGTAGCACAGTTTCCAATAAGCTTTCCAAGCTTATCTTTTTCTACGGAATACTCCTGAGAGGCAAGCAGCATTGAGAGATGATGCTTTGCACCTTTTCTGAGTATTATGTTGATAGGTCCATCTTTGTCTAAACAAAGGTCTTCAATCTCGTCAAGGGCAACGATAAATCTCGGACTTCTATCATGCTGCTTGTACTCATACAAGCTCGCCAGAAGCATGTCAACAAGAGGACTACTCTTGCGTATACCGTCAGATGATGTTGATATAACAATTATTCCGTTCTGAGAGTCAATGAATTGTCCCCAGTTCTGCTTATATGTATTCAAACCTTCAAGTTCACAGAAGACCTCTTCAAGTCTCTTCTTGATTATTGCTTCTTCAGGAGCGTCATCATCGAAGAATTTTAACGTCTCCGGCAGGGAGTGGATTGTTCCTGCATCTATTGCTTTTGCAATCGCAGGGAGTTTTTTCTTTAAAACTTTTCCCTGTATCTCTCCGGTAACACTTGCTGCTACAGATAAGATACTGTACAATCTATTCTTCTTCTCAGGAAGTGTTGAACAGTTTTCCAGTGATAACAAATCAACTGGAAGTCCATACTTTCCGATATCCCAGTGAGAAAACTGCGACTTGTCCATACCATGCTTTTCAAGCTCTTCAGGAGAGAAAGATCCTGTCTGGTCAAAGACTAAAGGGCACCTCTAATAACCCCATAAAAAACAAAAATCAATGGGTACAGAAAAAACAAGAGCCGCTAAATCAGTAAAAATGCTGAAATAGCGGCATATATGTATGGTTATTCGCTGTATTTTTG
>JAFXDK010000103.1 GCA_017521805.1 Ruminococcus sp.
AGATAAGAATTTGATAAGAAATTAATAATAATATGATAAAGAAGAATTTATTGAAATATGTTATACTAAGAATACAGTAAAACTGATTTTATTACTAAGGAGTGTTTACATGAATTCTTCAATACTGCACACAGATAAACTGTGTAAAACATTTTCAAACAGCGGAGTTCAACAGCATGTCATCAAAAATCTTGATTTGGAGATTTACAAAGGTGATTTTACAGTAATTATGGGTTCGTCAGGTTCAGGAAAATCCACGCTGCTCTATGCTCTTTCAGGTATGGATAAACCAACTCTTGGAAATGTCTATTTCGGTGAGGAAGATATTTCTAATTATTCCAATGATGAGCTTGCAGTTTTCCGCAGAAATCATTGCGGCTTTGTATTTCAGAGCATATACCTGCTGGATAATATGAATGTATTTGACAATGTAATGACAGCGGCTCTTGCATTGCAGAAAAATTCTCCCCAGCTTGTAAAAAAAGCCGAGGAATTGCTGAAAAAAGTCGGAATTACAGAGGAAACATGGAAAAAGTATCCTAACCAGCTTTCAGGAGGTGAACGTCAGCGTGTTGGAATTGTCCGTGCTGTTATCAATGAACCTCAGATTTTGTTTGCAGATGAGCCTACAGGCAGTCTGAATTCTGCTTCAAGCAGCGATGTAATGGATATATTTACAGAATTGCACAGCAAGGGACAGAGTATAGTTATGGTTACTCATGACATCAAAACGGCATTGCATGGCAATCGTGTAATTTTTATATCAGACGGTACAGTAATAGGAGAATATGAAATGCCTCTTTATAATACGGATGATTTGAAAAAACGCCGTGAAGGCTTGCAGAATTTCCTTGACAGAATGGGATGGTGAAAGAAATGGGAAAAATTACTCGTCTTTCGCTGGCTAATATCAAAAAGCACAAGTTTGAATTTATTTCCCTGCTTACATTAGTTATGGTATGTATGCTCCTTGTAGGTTCATCTTTAGGAGCAATTTGGGGAATCCGTAATATTTTCCCGAATGTTATGGAAAAGACAGGAAGCTACGAAAACTATATCTTTATTCTTGAAAAGAATTATAATAAGGAATATGAAAACATTCTGAAACAGCATCCTGAGGTAGAAACTGTTACTGCTGTAGATGCGTTATGGAGCATGAATACAGGATATATAGATAAAAACGGAAAAGAATCTGCTTTGTATATGGCATTTATTACTGCTGATAATGAAGCGAAAATTTCAAAATCGCCTATGGATTCAACTCTTTCAAGTGAAGAAATAGCTGCACTTGAGCATCCGATATATGCACCATACATTTTGCAGGACAGTATGGGATATAAAGCAGGGGATACATTTGATATTACATACGGTACACGAAAATTTTCATTTACAATTGCCGGATTTTATGAAACAATGATGTTTAATGAAATGAGCAGCGGTTTAAAAATGATTGTATCTGAAAAGGACTATCATATTCTTTCAGGACTTCTGCCAAAATATAAAGCTGTTCTATATAATGATAATCAAGGGCAGGGCGGATATGAGCTTATGGATAGTTTTCTGGAGGAATGTGAAGATTATTCCCGTATGGATGTTAAAAGTGGTTTGGTGGGCATTACTTATGGAGATATGAAACTTATGGTCACTTCTTCCGCTGAATTGCTTTTGAATCTTATGATAGTAATGGCGGTGATTATATTTATTTCCGTGGTTGTTATAATCCGTTACAGAATAGCCAATGACATCAAAGAACAGATTGTAAATATCGGCATACTTGAAGCCTTGGGATATACTTCAAAGGAAATTACACGTTCTTATGTAATTGAGTATCTGATTATGGCGGCTGGCGGTGTGCTTATCGGAACAGGGGGATGTTTCCTTCTTACTCCTGTGCTTTTACGTATGGGCGAGTTGATTTCTGCTCACCGTGGCTGCGGCAATTCTAATCCTCTGATGATTTTTCTTACAGGAATTGTTATACTTGTTTTAGTAGGAATGACAGCTTTTATAAGAGCAAGAATGGTGCGTAAATATCCTCCTGTTCAGGCATTTAGAAAGGGACAGGGAGATCACCGCTTTGGCAGAGAGTTTTTCCCTTTACGCAAAACAAAATACAATGTACACCTTAGACTTGCACTCAAAGGCTTTTTCCAGAATTTCAAGCAGAATATAGGACTGACAATTTGTATTACAATTTCTGCTTTGACAGTCGTATTCAGTTTTATTATTTCCAGCTTTTTTGGCGACGGACTTAATACTATAGCTTCAATTTCAGGTATTGAAATGAGTGACCTGCGTCTGGAAATTATGCCATATGCTGACGGTGATGTGTTAGCAGATGAGCTGGAAGAAATGCCTGAAATCCGTAAAGCAACACCTACTTCGGGATTCAACACACTCATTACTATTTCAGATTTTAACGAAATAATGCTTCCTGTGGCATTTTCAAGTTTCGATGAAACGGAAAATATTTTCCCCATGGAAGGCCGTTTCCCAGAGCATGATAACGAAATTATGCTCAATAATCAAATTGCAACAGTTAAAAAAATTAAGGTAGGGGACAGCCTTACACTTGAATATCTTAATGTGAAAAAAAGCTATCTTGTTACAGGAATTGTAACTTCTGTTACCAACGGCAATATGAATCTTTACATAACCGAGGACGGTATGAAGCGTATTAATCCTACCTATAAACCTGATGTTATTGAAGTATACCTTGAAGAAGGCATAGATGCTCAGGAATTCCGTAAAATTCTTACAGAGAAATACGGAAGAAGCCTTTCCGATGCGGCAAGCAGCAAAGCTGAAAACGGTACTTATGAAGAACGTATCCGTGCAGAGGCAGAACAGCAGATTGCGGAGTTAATGGCGTCAAACGGTGCAACTCATATTGAGTATTCTATTCAGTTTGGTGATACTATTATTTCAGGCAACAGCAGTAATTTTGTAGTCAGTGCAATTACAAATATTGGAGAAATTATGAGAACACAGCTTGGAAGTTCCTGTACGGCAATTCGTATTGTAACAGCAGTATTTATGGTGATTTCGGCAGTAGTGGTTATGATAATCCTGTTTATTCTTATGGAATCTGCTATTCGCCGTGACCGCAGAGAGTTTGGAATAATGAAAGGCCTTGGCTACACTTCGCGTGAACTTATGTTTCAGCTTGCCTGCCGCATTGTACCGTCAGCTGTATTCTCTGTGATTATCGGAACGGTAATCGGAGTTACGATGACGGACCTGCTGACAAGCATTATTGGAGTTGTAAAAGTAAATATTCCGCAGGTAATTGTACTTGATATAGTTATGCTGATATTCTGTTTTGTATGTGCTTATGTTGGTGCAAGAAAAATCAAGACAATTTCAGTATACGAGCTTATGACGGAATAAGGAGGAGCAAGATGAAAAAATACAGAATAATTTCATTGTTTGCAGCTGTAATGGTTGCATCAATAACAGCTTTGCCTGCAATTGCAGCAGAACAGACGGATAATACTAATGAAACAAATGAAAAAGTTATTTGTATCGGCTCAGTCAGCAAGATGTTTGCAGCTACAGCTGTAATGCAGCTTGCGGAGCAGGGGAAAGTAGATATTGACGCACCTGTAACAGATTATCTTCCTGACTTCAATATGGCAGATTCTCGTTATAAAGACATAACTGTTCGTATGCTGATGAATCATACATCAGGTATTATGGGTACTACCGCAGGGGATTTTATGCTTTTAGATGACAGAGATGCACAGCCACACGATACTTTATTGAAAGAACTCAATTCACAGCGTTTAAAGGCAAATCCCGGTGACTTCGGTGCATACTGCAATGACGGTTTCACATTGCTGGAGCTTATTGTAGAAAATGTTACGGATATGACATTCACAGAATATGTTGAAGCAAATATTTGCAAACCTCTTGATATGCAACAGACAGGTTCAGCATGGAATATGTTCCGAGCAGATAATATGGTTGAAACTTTCATCGGCGGAAATGTTCGTTTTGCTTTGGATTACTGTATGGATATTGGTTCAGGCGGAATTTTCTCTACAGCAGAGGAACTGACACGTTTCGGCAGCACATTTTTCAAAGGTGATAATACGCTGCTTTCCGAAAAGTCAAAGAAAGAAATGGCTTCCACTGCAGTTACGGATAAATACGAGGAGGGCTTTGGTCTTGGCTGGGATTCGGTTAATTATGCCGACTATGAAAAAGCGGGAGTTCAGGTTGTGAGCAAGGGCGGAGATGTCATTGGACAGCACGCAAGCCTTGTAATTGCACCCGATGAGGAAATCAGCGTTTCGGTACTTTCCTCGGGAGGCAGCAGTACAGGCAATCAGATTATGGCTATGAAGCTTATGGACATTGCTCTTGCAGAAAAAGGAATTACAATTGAACATCCTGAGCCTCAGCCAATGGAAACTCTCGATTCCGTTCCCGAAAAATATCTGTCCTATGCCGATACTTACGTTACAAGCATGGGAATGTGTGTTGTATCATTCCCCGACCAAAAATATATGGAGATTACAGCTTTTAACGGCGATAAGCCTGAAACAAAGCAGTATCTCTACACCACAGAAGATAATTTCGTTCTTATGGACGGCTCAATTGAATCAGGCAGGGCAGTTCAGTCAAAAAATCAGTCATTACTGCACTTTACAAAACGAAATGGCATTGATTATATTTGCTCAGATGATTCTTATGAGTTTGGCGGTTCAGGTAATATGCAGATATCGTCATATACTGCACAGCGTGCCGAGAAAGTAAACATCAGCGATGATTTACAGGCTGCATGGGATGCACGAAACGGAAAGAAATATTATTTCTATTCAGGAAAATATTCCAATGTTTATTATTCAGAGTTACCCAGCATAAAATTTAATATCAATTCTGAAATCAGAGGATATGTAGATAGCTATAAAATCATAGACAATAATCATTTAGAGGCTGCACTTGTTATGCCGGGAGGCAGAGATTTGCAGGATATAGAAATACGTATGGAGAACGGTACTGAGATTTTGGATATTACCAATTGTGCCATTGAATTTATTTCGGAAGATGCAATTGAAATGCTTCCCGATGATTTAACTGAAATTCAGCTTCATACAAAACAGGCGGCATGGTTCCGAATAAAAGATACAGGAAGCAGAACGATAAGCCTTGATATGCCTGAAAATTCAGCAGTTTATGTTTACGATGCCTATGACCGTATGATTTATTCAAGCTATATGTCAGAATACGGCAACGCAGTAACGCTTCCTGAAAATGGAAAGATAGTTTTCATCGGTGAAGACGGCGGAACTATTAAGATAAATTAAGGCAGTACCATACGATATTGCCTGAAAAGGAGAATAATAATGAAGTATCAATGTTTAATGATTGATGACGATGTGACAATTGCAGAAACAACAGCGGAGTATTTCAATTTCTTTGATATAAAAACCGCATATGTGACAGGTTACAATGAAGCTGAAACATTTTTGGAAGAAAATGAAGTTTCGCTGCTTCTTCTGGATATCAATCTTGGTGAACGCTCAGGATTTGAACTGTGTAAGCAGATTCGTGCAAAATATGATATGCCGATTTTATTCATCAGTGCACGTACAAGCAATGATGATATTCTCACAGCCCTTAATATCGGCGGTGACGATTACATAAAAAAACCGTATACACTTAATATTCTCCTTGCAAAAGTAAAAGCAATTCTTAAACGATATGAAAACAGCAGCGTCAGACAGCAAATGTCTGACGCCAAAGCTGTTTCTGAAGATAAGCAGTCAACGCAGAAACAGGAAAAAGAAATCCTTATAGCTGGAAATATTTATCTTGATACTGCATCACATAAGCTTATCAATAATGGCAATATTTTACCATTGAAAGCAATGGAATATAAGATGCTGCTGTACTTGCTTGAAAATCGTGGCAGAGTTGTTTCAAAGGATGAATTTCTGAAAAATGTATGGGAAGATGAATTTATCGGTGAAGGAACACTTGCTGTTCATATAAGGCATCTTCGGGAAAAAATTGAAGCTGACAGCAATTCTCCGCAGATAATAAAAACTGTCTGGGGAGTAGGATATATCATGGAGGCATGATGTTTATATGAAATACAGTAAAATACTGCTTCTTGTAATTGCAATTATTCTTGCAGGAATGGCATTGTTTGCTACGCTGACATTTTCCTATCAAGATAAAAAGGTAGATACACTTGCATTAAATGACCTGACAGAAACTGTAAAAGAAAATTGGGGAGAACTTGAAACTGTTGATTTAAGTGGTTTTAAAACGGAAATGCTCGTATTCAATAGTGAAAATATGGTTGTTTATTCAACAGCTGCACAGGATTTGAAAGATATAAATTCTACAGAAGAAGCAATGCAGAACGAATGTCTTTGTCTGAGTGTTCATGATGAAAGCAGATTTTTGGGAACAATTGTAATTCCTGATCCTGCAAAAACAAGTTATAATGCTATAAGGTTCAGGTTATTGGTATCATCGGGCATTTTATTATTGATTATAATTACAGCAGTTCTCATATACGGTGTTTACGTCAGAATGACAATTATCAGACCATTTCGCAAAATGGAGCAGTTTGCAGTTAATGTTGCAAACGGCAAATTTGATGAGCCGTTAATGCTTGCACAAAATAATCTATTTGGAAAATTTACAGAAAGCTTTGATATTATGCGTGAGGAACTGAAAGCTTCACGCCGCCGTGAAACTGCATTGAAGCTTAAAGAAAAGGAAATGATTGCATCTCTCAGTCATGACCTTAAAACGCCGATTACAGGAATAAAGCTGCTGTGTGAACTTTTGCATGTAAAGGTTAAAGATAAATATCTGCTTGAAAAAATCAACAATATCAATCAGAAAGCAGAGCAGATAAACGTGCTTGTTAATGACCTGCTGACATCTTCTTTGGATGATCTTGGAGAAATTCAGGTTGAATGTCGTGATGAATCATCCGAGATTTTACATCAATTGTTGTCGGAACTGGATACAAGTACGCTTGCACGGGAGAGTAAAATCCCTGAATGTATGATACTTGTGGACAAGACAAGACTTTCTCAGATTATCGGCAATATCATCGGCAATTCCTATAAATATGCAGGAACAGTTATTGACGTTGGCTATAAAATCCGAGAGGGTTATCTTGAAATGTCATTCCGTGATTATGGCACAGGTGTTCCAAAAGATGAAATAAGTCTTGTAACTGCACGTTTTTATCGTGGAAGCAATGCTTCTGAAAAAGACGGTTGCGGTCTTGGTTTGTATATTTCAAGTATGTTAATGGAAAGAATGAATGGTGAGCTTATATGCTCTCATCGTGAGGACGGTTTCTTAGTAACGCTGTTAATTCCTCTTTCTTGAGTATTGAGATTTTATGAACAAGCAAATTTAGCAGTACCATAGAATTAGAAATTACATGAGTTATAAAATAATTTTTGTGATTGATATTTTTGATAAATGATTTTGTGATTAATGAAATTCATTCTACAGTTGACATTTATAAATTTATTCTGTATAATAGAGATAAAAAGAAATTTATTTAATTATCTGAGGTGGTAGAAATGACGTTAATAAACAGTGGTCGTATAAATTTTTATTATAGCGGAGATGTAACGCTGTATATTCTGAAAGGTAAAGAATCGGACCTTCTGATTGATACAGGATTTATTGGCACATGGAAGGAAATGCAGAAATGGATTAGTCAGTATAATGTAAAACACGTATTATTGACACATGCACATGTTGACCATGATTTTAATGCTGCAAGATTGCAGGAAATGGGAGCAAAAGTATTATTAAGTGCTGCTGATAAGAACTTACGTCAGAATTTTCTTTCCCAGCCTGTTAAACCTACAGCACCGAAATATCGTTTGCGTAATATAACACAGCTTATAGGCGGTGCATTGGTGAAAAGCAAGCCATATAACCCTGACATTTATCTGAAAGACAGCGACAGAGATTTGCTGAAATCACTTGGCTATGATGCGGAAATAATCCCATTACCAGGGCATACGTATGGTTCGATAGGTGTTTTCAGTAACGGTGTTTTGTATTGCGGTGATGCCTTTACAATGCTTTGGAAAAAGCCTGATGTAACACCTCATGCTGTAAGTATTCAGGATATGGAGAAATCCTTGAAAACAATACTTGAATTAAATCCCAAATGGCTTGCATGCGGTCATGGTGTGCCTGTAAAAATGAGCAAGGCACGTCCTGTAATTGAGGGATACTAAATATTTTATGATTAAAAATGGAGTTTGGTTTAAAATCCGTAAATGTTCTGATTAAAATGATTATAAAAATACCGTCGTACAGGTAACTCAAAATCTGTATGACGGTATTTCTTTACCTCCACGGACGTTTTCCATTTGTCCAGCCTTTAGCTTTCCAGTATTCAACATCCGCAGGACTAAATCCTTTTTTCTGCATAACAGACATTATGCTAAAGAAGGTTTTTGTTTTTAAGTCAGGCTTGATTGTATCAACTTTTTTTGAAATAGTTTTTGCAATAGATGTTGTCTTTTTATCAATTTTTGATTTTATGGAGGGCTTTACCATTTCCCAACGAGTTTCCATAACTGCAAATCCCAGCTTATATGTCTTGGAAATACCCCAGAAAAAAGTGCTGTCCGCCATATCCTTTACGGTACTTTTCATACCTGCTCCGGCAGCTGTTGAAATACACACAGCTTGTTTTTTGAACATTTTTTCTTCTGGGCGATGAACTAAAAATCTGTATCCATAGTGATCCAGAAAAGCTTTCATAGAGCCTGTTGTATGCATAACATAGACAGGACTTGTGAGAATAATTACATCAGCTTCGTCCATAGCCTTTGTTATTGGAAGAAGCTTTTCATAGTGAGGACATTTTGTTTCATCTGTAAAACAAACCGCACAGCCTTTGCAGAAACAATCGAAATCTGTAGGCAGAAAGAATTCAGTAACCTCTCCACCAAGCTTATCACAAAGCTGCTTTGCAATATTGTATGTAGAGCCTTTGTGGCTTTGTCCATGAATAACTGTAATTTTCATTATTTTTCCTCTTTTCTGTAAAGCTTTGTGAACTGTAGTACGTGTTGTTCAAGCAACGCTGTAAATTCTGCTTCACGGCTTGGTTCTCTGTCACATAAGGTAAGCAGCATGAATATCGGTGCATAAAACTGCAAAGCCATTACATTGGGATTTTCTTCTTTCAGCACTCCTTTTAAGCATAGCATAGAGAACAATGCTGATTGATATGAAAGAGGGTCATCAGCATATTGCTTTGTAAAAAGCTGTGCAAGTTCAGAGTTGTTAAATTGCTCAATGGTCAGCATTTTACGGAATTTCTGTGCATATTCGTCATGAAGAAAATATGAAAATAATCCTAACCCCATTTTCACAATTTCATTTTCAGAAACAGAAGCATATATTTCAGCATCAGCAGAAGCGTTATTTCCGTTCAGATTAAGCGTTGAAGCCTGTCTATCGTAGCTGCTTTTCATTTCATCAAGAATAGCATTAAAAATATCTTGTTTGCTTTTATAATGTTTGTATAGCGACGGTGCTTTGATTCCGACAGCTTCTGCAATTTCTGCAACAAATACGTTGGCATAGCCTTTTTCTGAAAATAAAGTCAATGCCGCATCAAGTATTTTTTCTTTGTACTCATAAATATCCTCCTTTAGCTAATTTGAATTAGCCACATTTATATTATAAGCTAATTTCGATTAGCTGTCAAGTGCTTTTTGAAAAGTTTATAAAAAGCTATATATGATTTTACAGCCATATCATACAACAATTTTCAAAAAAAAATCCTGCCTCAGCCAAAGCCGAGACAGGATTTTTTGCATTTGAGTCTAAATATTAACCATAACAACAAATTCCCCGTTGTTAAGCACCAGTTCATTGACAGGAGTAGGGGAGGGTGGATAAGAGCGAGCAGTCCTTTGGATAATAGCTGATTGTATGCAGTCAATACCGTATTGGATGTTATCAGCCTCAACAGATAACTCCTCAAAGTCAATTGTAGTGAGAACAAATCCGTTAGCAGAGGGTGAAACAATCACAGGGTATGAATGATGTATCGGAGTAGTAGGAGCAGCGAACAGTTCTTCCAAAAGACTCATTTCCTCGTGCTTCTGACTATCGAGAACATGGGTGTAAGTATCAAGAGTAAACGCTACCGAATAATGACCAAGCAGCGTTGAAAGAGTTTTGGCATCCATACCTTGCTCCAATGCCCTTGTAGCAAAGGTATGCCGAAGTGCATGGAATGTATAATGTCCTAATCCTGATGCTTGAAGAATCTGGTCATAGAAGTCCTTGAAGTTACGGGGTTCAATATATCCTCCCAGCTGATGAGTTACAATGAATCCTGAATCGTTATAAGCTTCACCTGCTGTTCTTGCATCACTTAGCTGAACATTTTTCCATTGAAGAAGCTCATTAAGAA
>JAFXDK010000002.1 GCA_017521805.1 Ruminococcus sp.
TAAATGTTATGAGAAGGTTATCGTAGATTTAAGCGTAGATGATTTAAAAATAGATTACGCTTATTTGGATATTAACAATGACTCAGTAGATGAATTGTTTATTCGTAGTAAAGTTCTTGATGTACCTGAGAGTGAAAGTACAACAATATGTTTTTTTAATGGAACAGAATATATATCTTTTAGACGTATAGTTGTAGATGAGTTTAAGTTTGATTTGCAGAATCGTAAGTATTATGAAATTCTAAAAGAAAACGATGATGATACTGATTATTCTATTTTAAGAAGTTACACATGGGAAAACGTTGAGTTTTCAGATGGTAATCAGGATTACCTTACATACTTTACAGGACTGGATATCTATGAAGGCGGACGCTTTTATCTGCATAATGACAACCGCTGCACAAAGGAAGAATACGACAAGGCAATGGCAGAATATGAAAATTGCGTCGGTGCAGAGTTTAAATTTATTCCCTATGATATAAACAAAGCTGTATTTGTGGGAACATCTGAGGGTGATACAACACAAACAAATGTGGTAACAATACGGAAGAAAAAAACAACAACGACGACAATAACAAAGACTACAACAGCAGTTACCACAACAACCCAAAAGCCTACACAGGAAGTTCTTGACAAAGCAAGAGACGCGGCACTTGAAGCCAGTCTTGATAATAGAAATAAAGAATCTTACGTAGGTGTGTATTATACTTACTACGACTTAAACGATGATTCTGTTCCTGAGTTGTTAATCAATTTTGAGGGTAATCTTGACTGGGGACTGGAAATTTATAAATTCAATGGCGCTGAATTTGAATTCTGTAATTTAATTCCAAACTGTAACGGTGTTACAATTTGTAAGTCAAAAAAGCAGATATCCGGTGTTATTAAAGGCGGCGGACAATTTACATTTATCACTGCATTTGATAATGAACTGAATTTCAGTGCAGTTGATATATGGTTTGTAGGATATAATTATGACGAAAATGGTAATGCATATGATGAGTACACGCATAATGATATTGTAGTAACCGAGGAAGAATATTTGACATGCGTGCATCAGTGTGACGCTTGCATACATTTAAATGCTCCGGAAAGTTTTACGTTTTACTATAACAATGCTGATTATTTGCATGAAAAATATGCAAGAGAACAGATTTTGTTCGATTTTACATATACACAATATAACAAAGATGTAAAATATGCTTATATCGATTTCTTTGGTGATAACGTTCCTGAAATGCTTGTAACTGTTGACCATGATGATTCTGTTCCTACGGTATACATATATGAATATATTGATGAACAGTATGAATTAGTATCAAAAATAGGTAATTATAACAAGATAAAGCTTGATATGACTAACAGAAGATTGTATCTTCTTGATGATAAGAATTATACACATCGTGGAGATGTAATAACATTCGGGTATGACGGCACGTTTGAATGGCGTGAATATAGCGGTGAAAATGTTGAAAATGTTATAACTAATTATCTGCTTTATAATAACTACGGTACCGAGCAGGAATTTAATGAATTCATAATTGAATTCAATAACTGTCAGGAAACAACTATTGATTTTAAATTATACAAATAATACAAAAAGGGTACCGAAACAAATCGGTACCCTTTAAATTATTCTTCGGAATTGTCCGTATTTTCGCTGTTTTCAGCAGTATTTTCAGTGATTTCGGGTTCAGCCTGAACAGGTGCGGATTCCACCGCAGGCTCATCAGCCTCAATGTTTTCACCGTTCATAAGACGCTCAAATTTTTCATTGTCGATTTTCTCATATTTCAGCAGATAATCGGCAAGCAAGTGCATTTTATTTGCGTTTGCAGTAAGGATTTCACGGCAGTTCTTGTAAGCCTTTTCAATGATTTCCTTTACTTCATCGTCAATCTGAGCTGCTACAGATTCGCTGTAATTGCGTGTATGACCGTAGTCTTTACCGAGGAATACTTCCTCATTATCAGAGCCGTAAACAACAGTTCCAAGCTTTTCAGAGAAGCCGTACTTTGTAACCATATTTCTTGCGGTTTTGGTAGCGCGTTCAATATCGTTTGAAGCGCCGGTGCAGATATCGTCAAGGAAGATTTCCTCAGCCACACGACCGCCGAGAAGCATTACAATATGCTCACGCATCTGAGTGCGAGAAACGTGCATATCGTCGGTATCAGGACGGGTAACAGTAAGACCTGCCGCCATACCGCGCTGAATAATTGTAACCTGATGAACCTTATCCTGTGTAGGCAGATTGTATGCCGCAACAGCATGGCCTGCTTCGTGGTATGCAGTAACCTTTTTGTCCTTTTCTGTAACGATTCTGGACTTTTTCTCAGGACCTGCAATGACTTTCATTGTAGCTTCCTCGATGTCCTTTTCGGTAATGGACTTTCTGTCAGCACGTGCCGCAAGGAGAGCCGCCTCATTGAGAAGATTTTCAAGGTCAGCACCTGTAAAGCCCTGTGTTGTCTGAGCAATAACTTTAAGGTCAACGTCCTTGTCAAGAGGTTTATTCTTTGAATGAACATTGAGGATTTCCTCACGTCCCTTTACATCGGGATATCCAACAACAATCTGTCTGTCGAAACGTCCCGGACGGAGAAGGGCAGGGTCAAGGATATCACGGCGGTTTGTAGCCGCGATAACGATAACGCTCTCATTTCCTGTAAAGCCGTCCATTTCAACGAGAAGCTGATTGAGCGTCTGCTCACGTTCGTCGTGACCGCCTCCGAGACCTGCGCCTCTGTGACGGCCTACAGCGTCAATTTCGTCAATGAATATAATGGAGGGAGCGTGCTTTTTCGCCTGCTCAAAGAGGTCACGTACACGGGAAGCACCAACACCGACGAACATTTCAACGAAATCTGAGCCTGAAATTGGGAAGAATGGCACATTAGCCTCACCTGCAACAGCTCTTGCAAGGAGAGTTTTACCTGTTCCGGGAGGACCTAAAAGGAGCACACCCTTGGGGATTTTTGCGCCGATATCCTTATATTTCTTAGGATTTTTCATGAAATCAACAATTTCCTGAAGCTCCTGTTTTTCCTCATCAGCACCTGCAACATCCTTGAAAGTTGCTTTTCTTGCATCCGCTTGATTTTTCAGATTAGCCTTGCCGAAAGTATTGTACTTTCCGCCGCCGCCGCTCTGGCGCATCATAAATACAAAAAGGAAAATTGCAAGTCCCACAGTGAGCAGAACTGGTATAAGCGTCAGCAGCCACGTATTATCCGTAGGTCTGATATAGTTCTGAACCAACGGCTCATTGGGATATTTCTTGTTGTATTCGATACGGTAATTATCGGTATCATCAAGGAAAATACTTACATAAGGCACAGTATATCTGCGTTTTCCTTCCTCGCCTCTGAGCTGATAAGTCAGTTCACCTGAGCCGAGGTCGAGCTCATAGTAAGATACCTCATATTTGTCGAAATGGTTTATAATGTTTGTATACTCTGTTCTTTCGCCTGCTTCGGCAAGCTTTGATATTACAAAGTAAACGCAGAATATCGAAATAAATACGATAAGCAGATAAGTAAATACGCCTCTGTTCTTTTTTGGTGTCAAAATGCACACTCCTATCCTTCCCGCACGACAGTGATTTTCAGCAGCCTCGATGTATTTTCATCGGGGGCAACTCTTTCAGCTATGCCGATTTTTTCCCCGAAAGCAGTCCCCTCATCGTCCTCGATGAAGTGGAGAGTTTTTCTCTGGGAAACGGGAATTGTTTCATTAATTATTTTTTTTACAGAGGAAGTGAAATTCCGTCCTCTAAGTTTCAGCTTATCGCCGAATTTCCTGTTTCTGACAATAGCTGTTCCTTTTATTTTATCATAATCCAGCAGATAAAATGTTAAATTTTTATGAACAAAGTCAATTTTCTTCAAATTTTCACAATTGATAATCTCGCAAATGAGTACAGAATCGGGGAAAATACGGTTTTCTCCGATTTTAAGCTCTGCTGAAATGATTTCTTCTGTTTTTTGGGGGAGTATTTCCGAAAGCTTCATTTCTTTTCCGTCGGAAACGAGATAAATATTCCCCGAGATATTGATTTTTCCGCCATTTACCGCAATATTGTCGCAGTCTGTAAGCCTTCTATTTGAAAAGGGGAGGGAGTTTGCAGAAAGATATCTTGCAATACATCTGCGGCGTACAACCTCATTATACCCCGATAAGCCGTGAAATAAGCCATTTTGCAGACATTTTTCCATAGCCTCTGCCACAATTTCTTCTATAAGGTCGTTTTCACTGCGCAGAACCTCAGAAGTTCGTACAGTTGTTTCCGTCAGAGAGCCGTTAATCTCTTTCATAAGCGGAATAATATTATGCCGTATTTTATTTCTCGTGTAATCATCAGTTAGATTTGAACTGTCCGTAACGAAATCCTGCCCGATATTGCGCAGATAATCCTCAATTTCCGCCCTTGAAACTGCAATGAGAGGGCGGATTATATTGTCCCGCACAGGCGGAATCCCAGAAATGCCTTTCAGCCCTGTTCCGCGGATAATATTGAGAAGCATAGTTTCAAGGTTATCATCGGCATTGTGAGCCGTAGCAAGCATTTTTCCCTCTGTATGACAGCGGAAAGCCTCGTATCTCATTTCCCTTGCGGCTTCCTCACAGGACAGCCGATTTTTCACGGAATATTCCCGAACATTGCAGGAAACAACAGTGAGGGGGATATCAAGTCTGCGGCATAACTCGCGGCAGAATTGCTCATCTCCGTCGCTTTCTGTGCTTCTGAGACAGTGATTGATATGGATAGCCTCAAGGGAAAAATCCATATTATCTGCAAGCTCCCGTAACGCAAGAAGAAGGCATACGCTGTCCGCACCGCCTGAAAGACCGCAGACAACGGTATCGCCTTTTCTTAGCATATTGTATTTTTCCGCTGTACTGCGGATTTTTTCAATCATCATACATTATCCCTCAGGCGGCTGATTATATTCGGGATTCGAGAATCGTGTAAACTGACCGTTCCAGATAAGCTCAACAGTACCCGTTTCACCGTGACGGTTTTTAGCAACAATACATTCAGAGATATTCTGCTTTGTGCTCTCTTTGTTATAATATGCGTCACGATAGAGGAAAAGTATAATATCAGCGTCCTGCTCGATTGAACCTGATTCACGGAGGTCTGACATCATAGGACGTTTATCAGTACGGCTTTCAACAGCACGGGAGAGCTGTGAAAGGAGTATAACAGGAACGTTCAGCTCCTTAGCCATAACTTTAAGCTGTCGGGTGATTTCCGAAATTACGGTAACACGGTTGTCCGAACGCGATGTAGAGCCCATAAGCTGCAAATAGTCGATAACAACAAGACCGAGATTTTTTACTCGTCTCAGCTTAGCTTTCATCTGCTGAACGGTCATACTTGCGGTATCGTCAATAAACATGGGCAGAGTGCTGAGATAAGCGGCACTTGTAGCAAGGCGCACCCATTCATCAGTCTGAATTCTGCCGTTTCTGAGATTTCCCGATTCAACAAGAGCCTCCGTTGAGAGTAGTCGCGTAGCAAGCTGCTCTTTGGACATTTCCAGATTGAAGATTACAACTTCCTTGTCGCTTCGTCGTGCCACATTAGTGGCAATATTCATTGCGAATGAAGTTTTACCCATAGCAGGACGAGCAGCAATGATGATAAGGTCGGATTTATTAAGTCCCGATGTAATTGTATCAAGATAGGAAAAACCTGTTCTTGCACCAACATATTTATCCTTATCTTCACCTGTGATTTTTCCCAGTCTGTCGTAGGCTTCAAGTACAGCTTCGGAAAGAGGGGAGAGACCGCTTACGTTTCGTCCCTGACGGATATCGTAGATTTTCTGTTCAGCGGAATCAAGAAGCAGCTGAGCGTCAGTTTCCCCTGATTGTATATCGTCGAGAATACCTCTTGCGGCGAATCCAAGACTTCTGATAAAATATTTATCAGAAACAATTTTGCAGTAGCTTTCGATATTCTCCGTAGTAGGCAGGGTATTGGCGATTTCCATGAGATACCGCTTGCCCTCAGAGGCGGATTCAAAAATCCCCAGTTTCTCAATTTCATTGAGAACAGTTACGGGGTCTATTGGAGAGCCGCCGGTGAACATACGATAGATTATACTGAAAATTTTCTTGTGGTTTTCACTGTAGAAATATTCAGGCTTGACTTTTTCAATAACAGTAGGCATAACGGAGGGGTCGGAAAGCACCGCACCGATAACCGACTGTTCCGCCTCAATACTATGAGGAAATTCAGCGGCGGAGAAAATGCTGTTAGCGTCCATCAGCCCTCAATTACCTCAACGTCAACCTTTTCGGAAACTCCTGTGTAAAACTTGATTGTTGCGGAATAAGAACCGAAATTCTTGATATCTGTGCTGAGAGAAATTTTTTTCTTATCAACTTTAACGCCAAGCTGAGCGTCAAGAGCCTCAGCAACATGAGCAGCAGTTACAGAGCCGAAAAGACGGTCATTTGAGCCTGCCTTAGCTTTGATAATAAGCTTTTTGTCCTTAACCTTTGCAGCAGCCTCCTGAGCAGCTTTTTTCTCTGTATCAATCTTGAACTGAGCAGAGGACTGCTGACCTGCAAGCTTACTGAGATTTTCTGGAGTAGCCTCAACAGCAAGTCCCTTAGGGAGAAGCATATTTCTTGCATAGCCGTCAGCTACATTTTTTACCTCGCCCTTTTTTCCTGAACCTTTAACGTCCTGTAAGTAGATAACTTTCATATTTTTTATTTCCTTTCATCTAATTCTTTGTCACGGTCATTGATTGCACGGACAAGAAGTTCTGACGCTTCTTTGAGGGAAACGTCATTGAGCTGAGCAGCCGCCATAGTCTGATGACCGCCGCCGCCCAGTTTTTCCATAATAATCTGCACATTTATTGCTCCAAGAGAGCGTGCAGAGATATTGGCAACATTATTTGTTTTATAAATTACAAATGAAGCGTCAACATCGGTGATGTTGAGCAGTTCATCAGCCGCCTGAGGTGCGATAATGCGTATATCACTACATTTTACATCTGCAACGGCAATGGCACATTTTTTATGTATCTTTGCCGAAGAAACGATTTCCATTTTGTTTTTGTAGGAATCGAATGAGCCTGAAAACAGCAGTTTTACCGCAACGGTATCAGCGCCCAGCTTTTTGAGAAATGCTGCCGCCTCAAAGGTTCTTGCACCGGTACGCATAACGAAATTTTTCGTATCGAGCATAATACCGGCAAGAAGTGCCTCTGCGCAGTAGGAGGGAAGCTTTTCATCGTTGTCGAAGCGGAAGTACTGTATAAGCTCAGTAACCATTTCAGAAGCCGATGAAGCATATGGCTCATGGTAGAAAATCACGGAATTATCGATGTAATTTACAGTTTTTCTGTGGTGGTCAATAACCACAACCTGTCTGCTGATGTCGTAAAGTTCAGTGGATTCAACATTATCCTTGTTGTGAGTATCTACAATAATCAGCAGGTCATTGTCATTTATAGTCTGCAAAGCAGCAGAGGGAGTTATAAACAGTCCCTGACCTGCCTGTGCTTCAATAATGTCAACGAGGTTTACAGCAAGATTCTTAGTGCGTTCAACAACGATATGCACTTCCTTGCCCATAATCCGCAAAGCACCTGCAAGACCGCAGGCAGAACCAACGGAATCAAGGTCACCGTAACGATGCCCCATGATATACACCGTATTGCAGTTCAGAATGACATCCTGCATGGCATTGGCTATAATACGTGTTTTAGCGCGGGACATTTTTTCAACGCCCTTGGAAACACCGCCAAAAAAGCGATAACCGTTGACTGTTTTTACCACAGCCTGATCACCGCCTCGACCCAGAGCCATTTCAAGACACTGACGGGCGATTTTTTCGCTTTCTTCAAGGGAATCAGCACCCTCACCCACGCCTATAGACAGGGTAAGAGGATATTTACCTGCAATTTTTATATCTCTTGCCATATCGAGTATCTTGAATTTTTCCCTGATTTTATCATCAAGGTGACGATGCTCGATAACAGCGTAGAATGTATTGGGAGAAATTTTTTTAATAAAGCCGTTTGTACTGCTCATGAATTTTTCCATAAGCTGTTCAATTTCAACGGCAGCACGAGCTTTCTCGGTTTCTTTGGCATTCTGCATAATCTCGTCGTAGGTATCAATAGTCATAATAACTACATTAGGGTGAGAAAGTTCCGCCTCTTTTTTCAGATTGTGACATTCCGTTTCGTCGTGGAAGTATGCAATAAGGAAAGTAACATCATTTTTAGCGAATTCCTCATATACAATTTTGTAGACAGAATCATGTATACGGCATACAACAGAGCCGTTTTCCAAAAGGGAATTTACATTCACAGCAGTGCAATCCTCAAAATTCATACCATAGAAATCGCCGCCCATGCAGATTTTTTCCGAGAATATGCGGTTAAACCACACAATCCTGCCGTCCTTTTCGATAACAGCCACAGGAGCAGGCAGAGTATTCATATATTCAGCGGCAGAATTTTCAAGATGCGCATTCATTTTGGTGAAATAGCGCACTGAATTTCTTGAAAACACGGCATAAATCACAATAAGAATAACAGCGAGGACAGCTGCGGAAATCATACTCACAGTGCCGTACAGCTTATTATATTCAAAAAGCGCCAGAGAGACAAACAGCTGACTTGCAATGATTGCAGAAATCATTATCAAAGCAGCACCGGGAAACTTTTTCTTCACAGCATCCCCCCCTTACATTTACAAATAAGCAGATTTTTATAATTCCATGATTATAGGAAGAATCATAGGACTTCTCTTTGTTTTCTGATAAATATAATCTGACAGAGCGTCGCGGAGCTTGCCCTTGAGAGTGTTCCATTCACGCATTTCGTGATACGAGCAATTATCAAGGGTTTCAATGAGAAGATTTTTAGCCTCTACAAAGAGCTCCTCAGATTCGCGTACATATACAAATCCTCTTGAAATGATATCAGGACCTGCAACAACCACGTTATCCGCTTTTTCTATACCGATAACGATAATGATAAGACCGTCCTGAGCGAGATGCTTTCTATCGCGGAGTACAATAGAACCTACATCGCCAACGCCCAGACCATCAACGAGAACGCGTCCGGAGGGCACCTGTGAAACGACTTTCATTGTAAGACCGTCGGATTCTATAACATTACCTATTTCTGCAATAATTACATTTTCACGGGGCATACCCATTTGCACAGCAAGGTCGCCATGCTTTTTGAGATGCTTGTACTCACCATGAACAGGGATAAAGAATTTAGGCTTTGTGAGAGCCTGCATGAGTTTGAGTTCCTCCTGACAGGCATGACCTGAAACGTGAACCTCATACATAGCTTCATATACAACCTCAGCACCGGATTTCATAAGCTCATTTACAACACGAGTAACATACTTTTCATTTCCCGGGATAGGAGTAGCAGAAATGATAATGAAATCCATGGGAGTAATACTTACTTTTCTATGGTCGTTCATTGCCATACGAGTAAGGGCAGACATAGGCTCACCCTGACTTCCCGTAGTGATAAGGACAATTCGCTCATTTTCGTAGCGGTTCATCATATCAATGTCAATGAATATGCCGTCGGGAACTTCAAGATATCCCAGTTCCACAGCCGTATTTATAACATTTATCATACTTCTGCCAAATACAGCAACTTTTCTTCCGTAGTGCTCAGCAGCGTTGATAATCTGCTGTACACGGTGAATATTAGATGAAAATGTAGCGATGATTATACGTTTTCCCTCGCCCTTTTTGAAAAGACGGTCAAAGGATTCGCCTACAGTACGTTCAGAACGGGTACAGCCCTCTCTTTCGGCATTTGTGGAATCCGCCATAAGCGCAAGAACGCCTTTGCTTCCAAGCTCACCGAAGCGTGCAAGGTCAATGATATTACCGTCGATAGGGGAGTAATCAACTTTGAAATCGCCTGTATGAACGATTACGCCTGCAGGGGTATGAATAGCCATACCTACAGCGTCGGGTATGGAGTGGTTTACCTTGATAAATTCCACCGCCATGCAGCCCATTTTAACAGTTTTTCTCGGCTCAACTACGTTCAGCTTTACCTGATTGAGAATACCCTGTTCTTTCAGCTTACCCTCAATAAGACCAATGGTAAGGCGTGTAGCGTATACGGGTACATTTACCTTTTTAAGCAGATAAGCAAGTCCGCCGATGTGGTCCTCGTGACCGTGAGTTATAACAATTCCTCTGATTTTGTCAGCATTGCGCTCAACGTAGGTGAAATCTGGTATAACTATGTCAACGCCGGGCATATCAGCGTCAGGGAAAGCAAGACCGCAGTCGAGAATGAACATATCGTTTGAACATTCAAATACAGTCATATTCTTACCAATCTCATTAAGACCGCCGAGAGGGATAATTCTTACAGGAGTTTTTCTTACTTCTTTCACCTGTTTAGGCTTGCGGACAGAGGCTGAGGGTGCCTTACCGCTGAAATTTGTATTTTTCTTTGGCTGGTCTGTTGTTTTTTTACGCACAGGACTTCTGTATGTTTTTTTTGTTGAATTGTTTTCGTTCACTAAATAGTCCTCCTTTAAAACAGTGATTTAACGTTGTTATATATATTTTTGGCAAAGCCAGATTTACTGAAATCGCCATTAAATTCATAAATTTAATCATTTGAATATTCACAAATGGAGATAATATAATTATACCCAAAAATTTGATATATGTCAATACCAAATGAAAAAACAATTCTGAGTATTTTTCAATGTTTTTCAGAAATTAAATTCTTATGTTTTCAACACAGAAGAATGTTTATAATTTTCTCTGTATTATATAAAAAAGCGTGTTGATAATTATGCACATATCCAAACTTTTGAAAAATTTTTCAAAATGCAACGTTTTTCCGTTGCAAAAAGGCTCATTTCAGCCTATTTATGGAGGGGGTTGTTCAAATCAAGACTTATTCTCTGTCTTTTATCCTGTTCATAAGCAAAAAAAGTCCAAGCAGATTCGGGAAAGCCATAAGACCGTTGAAGATATCGGATAAAAGCCATACAGCTTCGGGAGAAAAAACAGCTCCGCAAGCGGCTGAAAGGGCATATACAGCAGTAAATATGCCTATGTATTTTCCTTTGGATATGTGGCTGAATGATTTCATTCCGCAGTAAAACCAACCAATAACGGTACAGAATGAGAATATACCCAGTTCCGCAGTGATAAAGGGTACAGAAAATCCGCCAAGCACCGAGGAAACAGCTTCGGAAACAGAAAAGCAGTCAGAGCCGCAGAGTATAGCCATAGCTGTTAGGGTACAGCAGAATATGGTATCAAAAAAGACTTCAAACATACTCCAAGCTCCCTGAGTTTCTGGAGAAGTATTTTCAGCAGCACTGTGAAGAATAGGAGAACTTCCCAGACCTGCCTCATTTGAAAAGATACCCCGACGTATACCCACGGAAAGAGCATATCCCGAGATTCCCCCTGCGGCTTCTCTTAGACCGAAAGCTTCTGCAAAGATATTGCTAACGATATCAGGCAATTTTTCGCCGTGTATGGCAATTACCGCAATGCAAACAAGGGTATATGCAGCAGACGCGGCAGGCAGAAGAAACTGAGCCGCAGTGCCGATGCGCTGACTTCCGCCCCGTACTGTAAGAAATACAACTGCAAATATTATTACAGCGGCAAGAGGACGGCTGAAATCGGTACAATCCTGCAAGGAATCGGCAAATGTGCTAATCTGCACCATGCTTCCCATACCGAGCGATGCCATAACGCAGAAAAGGGCGAAAATCCAAGCAAGCACAGGACAGCCCAGTCCCTTAGTCAGATATGCCATAGGACCTTTTAATGTTTCATCGCTGTATTTAGCTGACAGAACATTTTCGGCATAAACCAGAGCCATGCCGAAAAAAGCGGAAATCCACATCCAGAAGACAGCGCCTGCTCCGCCAAGAGCAAGAGCAGAGGCAGTTCCCACAATATTTCCCGTACCCATAGCAGTACCAAGGCTCATGCAGACGGTTTTGAACTGTGATAATCCCGAATTTTCAGAATTTCTGCTTGTGAAAATCAAAAAGGGCATACGAAATTGTATAAATTTAAGCTTATAAGTAATCATAGCTCCTGTAAAGAGCAGGAGAAATATAAGACCGTTTCCCCATACAAAATTATTTATTTTTTCAAGAATCATGAAAACCTCCGCAAAATACTGTACTTTTTGTGAAAAATGAGTTATAATATATTTATGTGAGGTAATTATCTGAAAATTCGTTCAGGTGGTGTATAAATGAAAAAATTTTTTCCCGATAAAAATGCTTCCCGAAGTCTGAAACTGCTTGTGATTATAGGCGCTGTACTGATACTTGCGGCAGTAAGACTATATGTTCCTTTAGATAAAGTTGTTATTATAGTCGGTGCTGTACTTCTGACAATTGTGCTTTTCTTTGATTTAATATATATTCCCCTGTATTTCCGAGCTTTAAGGTATGAATCAGACGGCAAATCCATAACCCGTTACGGCGGAGTTATTATGAAATACAGCAAATCAGTGGAATTTTCCTCTGTGCAGTATACCGCGGCAGTTTCCATGCCCTTTTCAAAGCAAACAGGCTTTAATATTGCTGTATTGTTTGTATACGGCGGTCAGCTGAGACTTTCATTTCTGAGCAAAAGCGATTGTGATGAAATACTGCACCTTGCAGGCAGTGCCCGAAAGGAGAGCGTATGATATATCACGAGCACCCTCTGCGGATATTGAAATATTCCCTGAAAAATATATGGCTGCTTATATTTCCGCTGTTACGCGGTGTATCTGTGTTGAGTTTCAATCCAAAAGGAATATACGCATGGATAAAGGGCGCGTGGTTTGATATTGCAGTAATCGGGATAATTCTGGTATACGGCTTTATACGTTGGTATTTTTCGCAGATTACTCTGACAGACAATGCCATAACCCATAAAAACGGCTTTATTTTCAGGATTCAGCGGACAATTCCATTTGAAAGCGTAAGCTCTGCGGCAACAGAAACACTGTTTTTTCTCATACCGTTCAAGGCTGTGGGAATTCGCTGTGATACCCGTGCAGGATTTTTCAAATCCACTGATTTAAAGCTTCTTGTAACGCAGAAAACAGCGGATATAATAATGAATCATATCCCCGATGTTAAAATAGAAAAGGCAATAAAAGGGATTCCCGAGCCTACACTCACCTCCGTAGCATTATTTTCAGTATTTTTCTCCAGCGGATTTTCGGGAGCTGTATATATCGCGGCATTTTTCTTCAAGGGCGGCGATATAGCAAAAGATATAATAAATTTTGCAATGAAGCGTATTACAATGCAGGCTGAGCAGATATACCCAAAATTTCTTGGTGAAATTCCCAAAGCAGCAGTAATTGCAGGCGTATTCTTCATAGCAGCGTGGTTTTTATCCTTTGTGCTGAATCTGCTTGTGTACGCTTATTTTAAAATATCAGCGGACAACGACTGCATAAACGTATCATTTGGACTTGTTAAAAGGCGGCGGCATAGAATAAAGACGGAGCATATAAATTATGTTGATTTGCGTCAGAATCTGATTATGAAGATATGCAGAGCAGTTGCAGTGAATATAAGCTGTGCAGGATTTGGCTATAAATCGCATCTTCCTGTACTTCTGCCCATAAGCAGTGAACAAAATCTGGACAGCCGTTCCGAAATTCTCGGCATAAAAAATGCAGGAATTATGAAATATCGTCCAAAGCCTACAGCGTTTTTCAGCTATACAGGAATTCCGCTGTTGTGTATAATCCTTATTGCCGTACTTCATCATTTTTCTGATTATCTTTATTTTCCGGATTTTCTGCCTGAAATAACAGAAGAAATATTCCTTTTTCTTGCAGTAATGGCATATATACCTCTTGTATGGCTTGTCATGGTAAAAACTGCCGCATTATTCACAAGCGGAATAACCATTTATCCCGACAGTATTGTTCTGAGATGCGCAAGGGGAACGAGATTTCACACGGTAATTGCAAAGCGTGAAAATGTTATAATGGTGCAGATAAAGCAGAATCCAGTACAGAAATTGTTTAAAAAATGCACTGTTGTGCTGTGGCTGTGCGGCGAAAGCCGTTCACGATATAAGGTGAAAGGTCTGAAATTAAGTGAGGGCAGAGAAATTCTATCTGAGCTATGCTGATTGTCAAAGACAGCCGCTTTCTAACATCTAACTTCTAATTCCTAACCTCTAAAAGTGACAAATGTCACATGAAAAGTGACGTATGACATCTTACAATTATTTCCTGATATGGTATAATATAGTCAAAGGGAAAGAGAAAATCCCATGATGAAAGGAGTGTCAGATATGACAATGTCACTGTTGTATATGTATTTATTTTTCATTTTTATCGGTATTCCTGCACTTATCATAATTGGTATTGTTGCACTGGTGAAGCACGAAAAAAAGAAGAGAGAGCAGAATCAGCAGAGAAGGCTTAACCCGAATATGTACGGTCCTGTATATATACCGAATTATACACCGAAAAAGCCTAAACAGAAGCTTTCAGCTTCAACTGTAATGCTTCTCATCGGTACAATATTCATAATGCTCTCGGCTATAACCTTTGTAGCGGCTAACTGGCTGGGTATGGAGCCTGCCGGGCGCGTATTCACTCTTGCAGGTGCGGCAGTAATAGCCTTTGCAATAAGCGGTGTTCTTAAAGCGGCAGTACACCTTGACAGAACATCGGCGGCATTTTATATGATTGGTACGCTGGTGGGAATTGTTTCATTCGGCACGGCAGGATATTACGAAATGTTCGGCGAATGGTTCAGCTTTTCCGGAATGGGAAACTGCATATTCCTTGCAGTAACGGCTCTTCTTGCCTCTGTTTCGGCATTTGCAGGCTATAACTTATACAAGCATGAATCGTTCCATTACACAGCTTTCTCATTTATTTCACTGGCAATATTATTCTTATGCGGACAGTTTGCTTATCAGTATGAGGAATATGCAATTGCCGTTGCAATTGCACAGCTTATTATAACAGCGGTAATACACGTATTAAAGCCTCAGAAGAATACAGTGTTTGAAAAGCCCGTAAGAGTTATTGGCGATATTTCAGCAGTAATCTATCAGATATTTGCAATGTGTTATGTTGTGGCTTCAACATTCAAGCCTACATGGTATACCTTTATAATTCTGGTTATACTTCTCGGACAGCTTTTCCTCTATGGCTTACTGAAAAATAAAAAATGGATGTTTATCTGGGCTGATATTGTCTCGATTTACGCCGCAATTACAGTGTCCGTAGTATGTGAGACAGAAGCGAATGAGCCTGTTTCAATGCTTGTTTTCGGTTTGCTTACTCTGGGAATTTATGTATTCAACCGTTTTATTCCTGAAAATCCCACATCAGCAAAAGCTGTTTCCTTTGTTGGACTTATAATCGGCGCAATTGTTTGCCTCAACGCAAACACTGATGAATTATACGGCTTAAATCTCCTTGTTCCTGCGGCTGTAGTGGTGCTTTCAATATACTACTGTCTCCATATGTCAAAGGATATCCAGTTCATTGCAGGAATTGCACTTCCCCTTATGCCGTGGTGTATAGCATACAGCATATACGACAGTTACTGGACAGGCGGAAATTCTGGTGAACTTGGAGTTCTTGTTTATGGCGGACTTGCACTTGTATACATAATTATTGCCGCATTTTTCATATATCTTCCAAGCATATCAATTGATTTTTACTCAAAGCATCTTATAAAGGCGCATACAGCGGAATACTCCGCAATGGCAGCAGCAGTAATCGCACTTTTTACAGTTGTGGATTATTCAGAGTTTTACTTTATAACAATTGCACTTTGTATATTACATTTCATCGTGTCATGTTCAATGAGATGCAATATTACAGCGGCGGGTTCAGTTATAGCGCTTATTGCTGTTGTGAGAAATGTTCTCGGGGAATGTGTAAAAGACGAATTAACAGGAATATTAGTATTATACGGATTGTTTACAGTTCTTATAATACTTTCAAGAGTAGTATTCCCGAAATCCTTTGTATCTAAGGAAAAAGGAAAGGTTAAAATTGATATACTTCTGCCTGCTTCAATGATAGCAATCTGGGGTACAGCATTTGTGGACGATATGAGCTATTTCCTTTTTAAAATAGCAGTTGCCGTATTCATTGCTTCATTTGTAAAAAAGAATACAGGCAAGGACGCGGCGGCAGTTCTCCTGTCTGTATCCGCATTTATTGCATCTTGTGCGTTTATATTCAGACCTTTCTTCATGACAGATTCTTCTGTAATTTCAAGCAAGATAAACCTCGCAATAATGGTTCTTCTGGGAATCTCATACAGATTCATCTGGAGAAATCACGGCGGAACAGCAAAAATCGTTTCAACAGTTGTGTTTATTCTTGCTTTTGCAGGACTTATATTTGACGGAATCGTACATGACAGCATGGGCAACAGAATATTTGTTCTTGCAGTTACAGCGGCAATACTTATCTTCTCATTCTACGCAAAGAGCAAGACATGGTTCACAGCTTCATCAATCGCTCTTGTGATTCTCACAATTATGCTTACAGGAAAGTATTTCGAATTTGCCGGCTGGTGGGTATATCTCCTTGCAGTTGGCGTGATATTCATAGCTATTGCGGCAGTAAACGAAGCCTGCAAGAAAAAGGGCGAAAGCATGAAAGAAACAGTATCAAAGACATTTTCGGATTGGAGTTGGTAGTTAAATGAGGTATTTAATATGGGGATGAATGTAAGTATAAAAGATGATAAAATTACAATATATTGTAGTTTCACAATATGCTTTGATTCTATTGATAGAATTGATTTTATTGACAAAAAGTGTAAAGTACTTATTTCTTTCGAATATCATGATATAGATGAACTAAAACATGCGCTTATTCGCTTTAATAATCAAAAAAACTTTAAAAGTAAAATAGATGAGAATAACGCAACAATATCATTCAAATACTCTCTTTCTATAAAAGAATATGAAAAAATGAAAGAGAATATAGTTTGTAAATTTATAAGTAGAAATACAATAATAAATATAATTATAGATTTTACTCAAATGAGCAAAACAAATGTTATAAAAACTAATATAAAAAAATCTAAAATTAAAGATAAAAGAATATGTTATAACCCTAAACCTTATAATGGTGGAAAATTTTCATCAAAATAAAACGATGTTTACATTATGTAATATTGTATATAATGTATGGGACATAGAAATGGAGTTGAAATAATGGCAGTAACAATAACAGCGACAGTACTTCTTTTGCTTGGTCTGGGCGGTATGCTGGGCACAGTAGGGTGGATACTTTCAAGGGGAAATGGAAATACAATGACAAAATTGTTTATTGTCTGTCAGCTTTCCATTGTGCTGTGGCTTGTTTCACAGCTCCTGAAATTGTTTTCCGTTACCGATAATCAGCTTATGATAAGCTACCTCATCGGAAATATCGGTATATGCGCCTTTTCTCCTTTCTGGCTGATGTTTTCGGCTGAATATGCGGAAGCTGAGGCTAAATTCCGACGTATGACAAAGTTTTTGCCTATAGTTTCTGTTATAATGTATACAGTAATTGCTACAAATCCGCTTCACAGGCTGTATTACAGGAATTTCGGATTGTCCGGGATAAGCTATGGTATATTGTTTTATTTATTTCAGCTTTTGTTTTATGTATTTATCATATGGGGAATCTCCATTATGTTTATCCGTCATTCAAAGGGAAATAGAGTATCTGCACAGTCAATGCTTCTGGCGCTGGCGGCGGCTGTTCCGCTTATTATAAATACCCTTGCAATAAGCGGAGCGATAAAGTCGGAAATTGAGCTGACACCGCTGTTTTTCGCCTTTTCTGTCATTATGGTGCATATTGCGATACAGCGTTACGGTTTGCTGAATATAAACAGAATTGCTATACATAAAACCATTGATAATATCGGGACAGCGGCGGCTATTTTTGATACAGAGGGCAATGTTACATACAGAAATAAGGCAATGAAATCCCTTGTCTCTGCGGATTTTTCAGATATTTCGGGATTCTACGCTGTTCTTGGGCAGCTTGCAGGAGCGGAACTGAACAAGGAATCCGCAGAATTTACCGTTGGAGCTGAACGATACAGCCTTAAAAAAAGCTCTGTATGCAACGAAAACGGTACTGTTATCGCTGAAATTGTGCTGATAAGCAATATAACCGAGTATTATGAGCTTTCACAGGCTGAAAAACGACTTTCCATAGAGCATGAAAGAAACAGAATAGCGCAGGAAATACACGATTCTGCAGGGCATACCTTTACAATGATAAGCTCCCTTGCAAAAATATCCGACGCGGAACTGAAAAAGGGTGTGAACGGTGATGTGTCCCGATATCTTGCGGAAATTGACGGGCTTTCACGAAGCGGTATAACACAGCTGAGATGTTCTATTAACAATCTCCGTGATGATGAATTCATGACATCAATAACCCGTGCTGTCAATACAGTAACAGCGGCGGTCAGAAGTATGAAAGTTGATGTGTGCATACAGGGGACAGAGGACGATTCCTACAGCTTCTGCATACGGGAGGTGTACGACAGCGTAAAGGAAATTGTGACGAATACAATGCGGTATTCGGGGGCAGAAAGGCTTGACATAATTATAAAATTCCTCGGCGATCGTCTTGAATTGTATATCTTCGATAACGGCAAGGGCTGCTCCGAAATAAAGGAAAATAACGGTTTAAGCGGAATCCGCCGCCGCATAGAAGATATAGGCGGAACGGTGAAATTTTCCTCCTTTGAAGGAGAGGGATTCAACACGATTATAAAAATTCCAGTAGCAAAAGGGTGATATTATGATAAATGTATTAATAGCAGATGATGTGGCAGTACTCCGAATGGGGCTCAAAGCGGTGTTAAGTCAGGATTCCGAAATAAATGTAGTAGGGGAGGCAGGCAACGGCAAGGAGGCTTATGAGCTTGCTGTACGTCTTAAACCCGATGTTGTGCTTATGGATATGCGTATGCCCGATTTCGACGGCGGCTACGGCACACGACAGATTAAAGACAAGCTAAGCGGCGTTAAGGTTCTTGTGCTTACCACATTCGACGATAAGGAAACGGTGGAAAAGGCTATGTCAAGCGGCGCGGACGGTTATATCCTGAAAGAAATGGACAGCTCGCAGGTGATAAATTCAATTAAGGCTGTAGCAGGGGGGATAAACGTATTCTGTGATAATATATTTCAGGCAATAAAAAAAGAGCCTATGAAGCAGGCTCCTGTAAATTACGATATAACCGAAAGAGAGGCGGAATTTCTCCGTCTTATCTGCGACGGTTATGACAACAAAGAAATAGCGGCTCAGCTTTATCTTGCTGAGGGAACGGTAAGAAACGGCATATCACGTCTCCTTGAAAAACTGAAGCTGAAAGACCGCACACAGCTGGCGGTGTTTGCGATAAAAAATAATCTTGTATAAATAGCTGCTAGCCTTTAGCCTTTAGCTGTTAGCTAATAGCTTATGGCTAAAGGCTCATAAGAAAAACCGTCGGCGCAAAACCGACGGTTCAAGTATGTTGAAAAAAATATGCTGTGGAATATGACGATAATTTCAGCCGAGGAAATAATTTTCCCCGGCTGTTTTTTGTTATTTATAGACTGGAAGATCTTCGAGAGTAATTAGTTTAGCGTCAATTTTCTGGATTAAAATAGCATCATCAACACTTATACCTGCAACGCCGTTTATATCAGCGTTTGCAACACCCTGTTCGGAAAGTCCGTACTTGTCAGCGTTACCGAGTGACTGTAAAATTGCTGTTGAATCTGCAATAGTTAATTTACCGTCGCAGTTTGCATCGCCGTAAATAGTAACTGAGGGTGTTTCTGTAACCGTTGTTGTAGTTGTAGGAACTGTAGTAGCAGTTGCAGTAGTTGTTGTGTTTTTTTTGCTTTTGGTTGTAGTTGGCTGTGTTGTTTTTATAGTAATAGTCGTAGTAGCAGTTGTAGTAGTTGTTGTGTTTTTTTCGCTTTTGGTTGTAGTTGGCTGTGTTGTTTTTGTGGTAGTAGTCGTAGTAGTGGCTGTAGTTTTCGGAGTTGATGTAGTTGTGGTAATATTTGCCTTGCCAATCGGTACAAATTCTCTGTTGTACTTTTCTGCATATGTCTGTGCAGTCGAATTTTCATATCCATAAATGACAGCTGAATCAGAAATAGTAGTAATACTATATATAATTATACATTCAGGATTAAAAATTGTTATCGAGGTAAGGCTTTTGCATTTCCAAAATGCACCATCACCAATACTTGTAACACTGTCAGGAATATCTATTGAGGTTAAGTTCTCACAAGAACCAAATGCACTATTACCGATGCTTGTAACACCGTCAGGGATATTTATTGAGGTTAAGTTCTCACAATAATTAAATGCACCTATACCGATGCTTGTGACACCGTCAGGGATATTGATTGAGGTTAAGTTTGTACAACTTTTAAAGGCATCTTCACCAATACTTGTAACATTGTCAGGGAGTGTTATCGTGGTAAGGCTTTTGCATTTCCAAAATGCACTATCACCAATACTCGTAACACTGTCAGGAATATTTATTGAGGTTAAGTTCTCACAAGAACTAAATGCACTATTACCGATGCTTGTAACACTGTCAGGAATATTTATTGAGGTTAAGCTTTTGCATCCAGCAAATGCATTAATACTTGTAATGCCGTCCGGAATGTTTATTGAGGTTAAGTTCTCACAAGAACTAAATGCAGATTTACCAATACTTGTAACACTGTCAGGGAGTGTTATTGAGGTTAAGCTATTGCATCCAGTAAATGCAGCTTCACCAATACTTGTAACGCTGTCAGGGAGTGTTATCGAGGTCAGGCTTTCGCAGCCATAAAATGTAAAATCTTCAATGCTTATAATGCCATCCGGAAGCTCAACTGATGTCATTCCTGAACAACCGTTGAATGCGTAACTTCCAATTGTAGTTACGCTATCAGGAATTGTAACACACTTTAAACTCGAACAATCTGCAAAAGTTTTAAACTCGATTTCTGTAATTCCTTCTGGAATATTAATTGAAGTTAAATAACTACATCCGTGAAAAGCACCATAACCTATCTGCTTTACAGTATCAGGCAATTCCATAGTTACTAAACCTGTACAACCAAATACATTTGGGCCTATGCTTTTAACATTTGGCATTGAAACTGAAGTTAAACTCACACAATTTAAAAATGCCTCTTCACCAATAGTTGTAACTTCTGGCATAGTTACAGTAGTTAAACTATAACAATTCTTAAATGATTTTTTTTGAATTTCTTTAATTGTGGAAGGTATTGAAATCGTTTCTAAAAATTCACAATCATTGAATGCGTACATATCGATGGTTGTAACACCTTCTTCAATGATTACATTTTTTATCTTATCTTTATATCCAGCCCAGGCAGCAGTAAGAGACCACATCGCACCTTTGCCTTTAACAATTAATGTTCCTTCGCTATCAAGAGTATAAGTAAGGTTAGAACCGAGAGAACCACAGTCGCCTGATGCGATAATATTAGCCGCATCCGCCGCAAAATTACTGATTTTCAGTGTTTTCTCAGGCATATACCCCATAGTTCCCGAGCAAATCAGCAGAGCTGCAGCCATAGCTGCAATTTTCTTCATTTTCATTATTTTAAATTCCTCCATATCATTTTTGCGATTTATCATAGTAAACCGCTTATTTATATTATATCACATTTTCTGTGAAAATGCAATCATTTTATGCAGTGCTTTAATAGTCAATACAAGTAAAATGTCAATTTGTGTTAATATCTCTTTGTTAATAGCATTATATCATTATCAAGCGCAGATGTCAATGGTTTTTGGTGAAATCGGCATTTTGCATAATTTGGAATAAATATGAAGTTGAGAAATCGGTAATATCAATAAATAAAAAACCGTCGGCGCAAAACCGACGGTTTTTAAATTAATTTACTTTAAATTTTCAGGAATTTCTCTTCCGAAGAAATCAACTAAATCCTTAGCTTCTTCTGTTGTTGTGGAAGTATATGCATAGTAACGGAGAATGTCGGAAGCATCAGATGCATCGATAACAGTATCGAAATTGACATCTGCGTTTATTGCCGGAATTTTATCAAGAGTTGTTGTTCCGCCTGTGATGATAGCGGCATATTCAACAAGTGCAAGTGAAGCGTCAGAAGCGTCAACTACATCATCAAGGTTGATATCGCCGAAAGTGTATTTATTAGCATCACCTACTGAAGAATTGTCTTTTCCAATCTTGATTGTAATACCTGACACATCGGGGGCAAGATCCGGGAATTTGTAAATTGTATTATTATGAGCTGCATCCATAGCGCATCTTGTGCTGTTATCCTCATCTTTTGTGAAGAAGATTTCGTATATTCCTTCGGGAGTATCGGCATCAATTGTGAAATCAAATGTTACAAGAGGATAATTTTCAGCTGTTTCTCTGAAAGGGACAAGAGCTTTCCCGTCATTAGTTTTTATAGTGAAGTTATGTGAGCCGTAAGTTTTATTAACAGAATAGTAGCTTTCATTTCTGGAAACTGTAAGATTTCCGTCTGCATCTGTTTCGGCATAAGCGTAATAAGCAAGATTTCCCTCTTCAATCGGGTCATATACCTTGGTAATCTTGATATTCTCGTTGGATGTATTCCATTTTGGAGATACGCTCCATGCTCCCTTGGATGCGTCTGAAAAATAAATTTTTCCGTTGATTGTCAAATCCTCATCAAGAGAATCGATTATAATGGTATTGTTGTTGATGAGTTTGTACTTGCTTGAATTTGCAGCTTCCATATAAAAGCGTACAGGTGATGGTTCTGCGTTTGCATATGTGTCTGCAAACGGCAGGCAGGCAACAGTGAGAACTGCGGCGGATACCATTGAAAGTGATTTTTTCATAATTATTTCTCCTTTTCTACTCCCTGTGCTAAGGGAGGTATTTATAAAATTTCCGTCATTCTCAGAACGATTTCTGCCACACGTTTTGCGGCGATTTTCTCGAATTCGTCAAATGACATTGCACCCTCGTCGTCTGCATTATCAGATATACAGCGGACGCTTACAAAGGGCATATCGTTAAGATAGCAGGCATGACCTACTGCGGCACTTTCCATATCAACGGCATAGGGATTGAATTTTTCTTGTATTGCGGCTTTTACGGCGCTGTCGGAAATGAACTGTTCACCTGATACAATACGTCCGCGGAAGCTGTTTACAGAAAACTCACCGCATACCTTTTCGGCAGTATTCATAAGAGCCTCATTAGCCTTGAATACAGCGCAGTATGGGGGATAATCTGCAAGAAAGTGTGCATCAAGGTCGTGGGGGAGTACCTCTGTAGATATAACGATATCGCATACCTTAACAGCGGAATTCATACCACCTGCCACACCTGCATTTATGATATAATCGGGTGAAAAATTGTCAATCATTACCTGAGTGCAAAGTGCGGCATTTACCTTAGCAATACCACAGCAGGCATTTACAATTTTATTTCCCTTGTATTCGTTTATGTAGAAATCGAATCCTGAAATGCGCTTTATTTCAGCATCTCCGAGCATACGGCGGATATCGGCAAGCTCTGAGGGCATTGCACCTATAACAGCAATAGTTTTCATATTTTAATTTTAACTCCTTTACATTATGAATATATTATATCATACTCTTTATAGAAAATCAATACATTTACAACAAAAATTTATCCCAAATATATATTTTTGTGTAAATTCATTCTTCTGTATTGACTATATTATTTATCCAGACATCGCTTTTTACCATGAAATAGCCGATAATTACCTTTATAATCTCCGAAAAGGTAACGACAGCCCACAGCAGACGGATATTCATATCCGTGAAATATGCAAGGACAAAGGCAAGAGGAATCATAAGCAGAAAAGTATAACCAAAGTCAAACAGAAAAGTTACACCTGTTTTTCCGCCGCTTCTCAGCGTGAAATAGCAGGCATTGGTATACGCCCACAGAGGCATTGCAAGAGCCTGTATTATTATCATATAGGAGGCAAGGTCGCGGATGCTATCCTCTGTATTGTACAGTTTTGGGAAAATCTCTGCAAAGGGAATAACCGCCGCAGCAGCGAGTACAGTCACTGCAACGCTGAAAAAAAGCAGTTTATTATCTGTACTGCGAGCCTCTTTCAGCTTATTGGCTCCCAGCTTTGCACCTACGATAATTCCAATACAAGCCCCAAGCTGAATATATATCGCGCCGAAAAGATTAGTCATTGTACTTGAAATATTTCTTGCCGCTACAACGTCAAGTCCGCGTACAGAGTAGCACTGAGCGATAATTGACATTCCTGCCGCCCATAAAAATTCGTTGAAAAGCAGCGGCAGACCTTTTATCAGCATCTTGCGGACAAGCTCCGAGGGAATATGGAATCCCCTGAATATGCCGACAATATATTTGTTTTTCTTCGGGTGAGTGTGTGTCCATAAAATTACAACAAAGGCTTCAATAACTTTGGAAATAACTGTAGCAATTGCCGCGCCCTTTACGCCCATTTCAGCAAATCCGAATTTACCGAAGATAAGAGAGTAGTCGAGGAATATATTTACTCCGACTGCGGAAAATGAAGCTATCATGGGTATTTTAGTTTCGCCACATTCACGGACAACGCTGGAATATGCCTGTCCGATTCCAAAGGGGAAAAGTCCGAGGAGCATATACATCATATATTCCTTGCCATATTCGAGGGTTGCAGCGGCTTTTTCAACGGGGTCATCAGGGCTTATGAAAAGTGATATCAGCGGTTCAGCGAAAAAATAGAATAAAGCTGTACCGATAGCAATAATTGTGGTAACTGTCAGCAGTCTGAATCTGACAGTATGCTTCTGTCCCTCGTGGTCGCCCTTGCCGAAGAATTGCGCGCCGAATATGCTTGGACCTGCAACAGCTCCGAATACAGTGATATTGAATACAAAAATATATTGATTGACAATGGAAACGCCGTTCATCTGTTCCGTTCCGATTTGCCCCACCATAATATTATCAATAAGGCTGACAAAGTTTGTGACAAGATTTTGCAGTATCATGGGAATTACCATAATAAGCACATTTTTGTAAAATTGCCTGTCTCCGATATATTTTTCTCTGAAATTTCTTAACATTTTATCCCTCCGTGTTTGTTTTGCTTAAAGATTATAACACTATATTTCGGGATTGTCAAGTATTTCAGCTATTAGGCTTTAGCTGTTATCTTTTGTATATACTGACTTTGGCGGTTTACGGACATGGCGGCGCTGTCCCTGCACAACACGCAAAAAAGACGCTCCCGAAGGAGCGCCCAAAAATACTATTACTTTACATCAGGCTCCAGAACGGCATAATTTCCGTCTGTACGCTTGTACACTACATTAATTGCCCCTGTCTTTGCATTGAGGAACATAAAGAATGTGTGGCTGAGAAGATTCATCTGAAGTATTGCCTCTTCTACATCCATAGGACGAAGCTCGAACTTCTTTTCCTTGATAATTGTGTAATCTGAAACCTCCTCAACAGGCTCTGCAAATGCCTCCTTGAAAGCTGTATCTTTAAGCTTCTTTTCAATCTTTGTCTTATTCTTGCGAATCTGTCTGATAATCTTGTCGATTGCATCATCAAGAGCGTCATTCTTATCAACAGCTGTACGCTCTGCACGATAGATTACGCTGTTATATCTTACCGTAAGCTCTACAACAATCTGATTTTTCACTTCTGAAAGAACAATCTTTGCGTCTGCTTCATCTCCGAAAAATTTGCTGAGCTTTGAATCGAGTTTTGCTTCTGCGTATTCGGTGAAATTCTGCGGAATCTGCATTTTCTTTGCTGTAATAGTTGTTTTCATATATTGTAATCCTCCTTAGTTAGTCCCCTGTACATCGGGAACGGCTTATGATGTAGAATATCTTTTCTACAGTTATATTATACCATAAAAAAATCACATTTACAATACTATTTTGTTAACTTTGTATATTTTGTATAAACTTTGCATTACAATTTGTTACATATGACATATTACTTTGCAAGATTATTAAGCATTGTTGTTACAATATTTTCCGCAACCGCAGGTGTGCTGTATTTGTTTTCAAGTACAACACAAAATGCAATAGGGAATTTTGTATCATCTACAAATCCCACAAGAAGCGCGTTTTCCTCGTTTCCGTGCTTTACCTGTGCTGTACCGCTTTTTATAGCCACTTTATACCCCGGAATCGAATACTGATAATGATTCGCACCGTTTGTAAGGAGAATCTGCTTTACAGATGCCGCAGTTTCCTCGCTGAAAAGCTGTTCGCTGTACTTTGTTTGCGCCTTTTCTGTAACGTTGCCCTTTACATCTGTTACCTGCTTTATTATATGCGGCATTGTCATTTTTCCCGATTCATTGGCAATTGCACTTTGCCACATCATAAGCTGCATTGGACTTGCAAGGGTTTCGCCCTGTCCGATACAGCCCCACTGTGTTGCAAAATCCGATGTATCTGTGAGAGTTGTGGAAGCCTTGAAGCACTGTATACCGTCAATATCGATATAACTGTCCTCTGCCTCATTTTCACCGTCGCTTATGGCGTAGCCAAGCCGTGTATACATTTCTTTTATGCTTTCAAGAGGCATATCGGCATCCTCCACAAGCTGTGCAAAGAACGGATTACAGCTGTTTTCCACTGCCTGCTGTATATTCTGCGTGCCGTGTCCCCAGCTGTTGTGGCAGTCGATTTTTCCGCCTGAGCCGTTCATATAATATCCGCTGCAGCTGTAACTCTTGGAGAAAAGCCCCTCTTGTCCGAGAATTTCCATAGCTGTTATAACTGTGGAAACCTTTTGCGTAGAACCGGGAACTGTGCCGTACATTGCCTTTGACATAAGTGTTCCCGATTTCATATACTCCAAGCCCTCATATCCGCTTGTGGGGTCAATATTGGGCAGACTTGTGCAGACAAGAATTTCACCTGTTTTGTAGTTGTATGCAACAATACAGCCGTCTGCTCCCATAAATGCGTCGTATGCCGCACGGTTTGCCTTGTGGTCAAGAGTGGTGTATATAGCCGCTTTGCCGTTTTTGTTGTCGATTCCCTCGTTGAAGCTGTAATTACTCAGCTTGTCGATATTCTGTGCTACAAGGGTGTTTTCCATTTGTCCTTTATCATCGCCAATGAGATTTCCAACATCTATGAGATGATTAACAGGGATATCTACAGTTCCCGAACCGTCAAAGAGGACATCCTTATTTCTGTCATATACCTTTCCAAGACGATAATTGTCCGAATGGGTGATGTAAAATGGCGCGTCCTTGTATATCCTTGCTGTAAGGATTCCCAGACCTGCGATAAACATGAGGAGAAACAGCGTTATAACAAGCTGACATCTTTTTATACTTTTCATACTGTCCTCCTTTTGCGCTTTTTGCCTGATTTTTTCGGCTTATGTGAGGGATTTGCAAATACAGGTGACTGCGCCGCAACTATCATTCCCACCATAAGTCCGCTTGTTACCATTGAGCTTCCGCCTGCTGAAATAAAGGGTAGTGTTACGCCCGTAAAAGGTATCATATTGCATGAACCGAAGATATTCAGTGCCATTTGCATTGTAAATGCTGCGGCAATTCCTGCGCACATTGTTCCGTGATAGTAGGAGCGCGGCGGATTTACAAGTGGCATAGCAACCATTATAAGAAGCATTAACACTGTCATAAGGGCGTAGAGAAGTCCCCATTCCTCGCTGATTGTGGCAAACACTATATCGCTTTCATAGGCAAATACTTTGTGGAGAAAGCCCTTTCCTGCGCCTTTTCCGAACCAGCCGCCCTCAGCAATAGCAATAAGCGCTTTTGTCTGCTGATAGCCGTTTGCATCTGGGTCGCTCCAGATATCCGCAAAAATTCTGTCCTTTACGTATGCGGGAGCAAGGATTATTGCGATGATTCCAAGTACTCCCACAACAGAACCTGCAATTATCAGAGTTTTCTTCGAAAATTTTGCCTTTGGATAACATATTCTCAGGAAGAAGCATGAGGCATATATTGCCGCAAATGTGGGGATACTTCCCAAATCTCTGCACCACCACTGGAAAAGAATTATTATTGCGGTTATGCCGAAAAGAATCAGATTATCATATACAACGTTAAACTCTCCAAGCTTTTTCTTGTTCATCTGCTCTGCAATAGATGTAGCGCAGGCAAGAACAAGCAAAGGTTTGATGAATTCCGATGGCTGAATTGACATAAATCCTAAATCAATCCACATACTTCGACTACCTGTAAACAGCAGAATTATCACCATTAACACGGCTATGCCTGCCCAGACAAATTTTTTCTTCGTCTGAATCCAGCGGTGATTGCGGCATGCTATATAGCCTATTCTGCACGATACAAGGGCGGCGATACAGGTTATAAAATGCTTTGCATCAAAATGAACACCGCCGAAACAGGACTGGAAAATCATGCTCATGTTAAGTATCAGCAAAAGCATGAAGTCTACTGCATATGTCCGCTGCTTGAAAAAGGGCATAATTATAAAGTATACAGCGTCAAGGAGAATAACTCCTGCACTGAGCGTTATTATATCATTTATGCTGTCGTATTTTCCATTTGTGTATACATTCATGAGCATTGAACCGTGAGTAACGATTACAAAAATACATGATAAAAGGTAAGATACAGGATTTGTCATTTCTGAATCCTCCTTTTTCTGAAAATAAGTCTGCGATTCCCCAGAGTTATGACATCGTTATCGTAAAGGCGCACGTGTCTGACGAGTTCTCCGTTTACATATATTCCCGATTTTGAGCCGATATCGTTAATCGTCCATTTACCGTCGGTTACGTTGAGCATGGCATGGTATCGTGATACCGACATATCCTGAATACGTATATCGGCGGAGGCGTGTCTGCCGATAAGTATTTCATCACATTCAAGGGGATATACCCTTGTTTCGTCTGTGAGCTCCATATCTGCCGCGATTTTGCTCCAGACCTTTTTGCCCGAATGTTTTTCCATATATGAGGCTATAAGTATCACCAGCGCGCAGATATCAAGCAAGGCAACAGCTGCCGCACAGATTGCGATATCCATATAATCAACTCCTTTCAATAATGGGAACCTCTAAAAACCTCCCTCACGGCTGAATTTCTATGACAAACACCATTTGCTGCGTTGCCAAACCTTGCAATACATCAAGTATTACTGCGGTTTGTCGCCTTGCAACTGATATTTGTCATATACGAAATTCCGCTCGTGTTCCGGTTTTTAGAGAACCCCTAATTCCTATAGGGTTTTATAGCTTACTTCGGAAGACTGAGATTATCGAAAAACCTGAATTTCGTTCCGAAATTGCGGGCGGATAATATCCGCCCCTACACAAAACGACGTAAAATAGCCAATTCGTAGGGGCCGCCTTTGGCGGTCCGCATTGAAATAATAACTTTTTTTACAGACTATAGCTTACTTCATAAGCTTTTCTCCCGAAGCAAAGACCTTCATCATCTCATTAGTTAAACTCAAGTCATCAGGCTGACCTGTTACATTTTCACGCTTAATCCAACGTGCATTGCTCAGCTCCGATTGTTCAAGCTTAATATCGGTATCGCCGTCAACATCGCAGAAAAATCCCAGAAGAAGTCCTGCTGAAAATCCCCATGGCTGAGATTTGTAATAGCGGATATTCTTTACTTTCAGCCCCACTTCCTCCATGACTTCACGGCGCACAGTATCTTCGGGGCTTTCGCCGATTTCCATATATCCTGCAACAAGAGCGTCGTAGTTTACGCCGCGGCTTTTCACATAGCGTGTAACAAGCAGTTTATTGCCGTTTGTAACTCCCACTATTACAGCGGGATTTATACGGGGATATATCAACTCGCCGCAGTTGGTGCAAAGCATTGCTCTTTCGTTTGTGCAGGCTATAGTTTTGCCGCCGCAACTGCCGCAGAAGCGATTTGAAGCGTACCATTCAGAAAGATGATAAGCGGTAAAAAGTGCAAATATACTTGCTCTGAGCATATATTTTTCATGGCGCAGAGTTCGGATATTTACCATTGAAAAGCCCTCATCAGCGGAGGAATAATCGCTTACAATGAAATATTTCACATTTCCGATTGCAAAAAGATATGTCACATCAGCGGGATTGCACATCTGCGACGGAGTGGGGAAAAGCCTGTCGGAAGCCATATTGCACAGAACTTTGTTGCCCTTGAAATACATGAGCATACTATTGCTGTCGGGTTCTGCATCGGGAAAGTAACGGTTGTCAAAGCCCAATGGATATATATCCTGTATCATAATTTCACCTCTGATTTTTCAGACATTACAGTCATAAGTCTGAATTCAAATATAGTCATAGCTAAAGCGACGATGCCTGAAAGCAGGTCGCATATTGGTCCTGTATACAGTATGCCGTCGATTCCCATAAATTTCGGAAGTATGAGGAGTATCGGCACAAAGAATATAATCTGTCGTGTAAGTGAAAGGAATACGCCCTTTATGGGTTTGCCGATAGATGTGAAGAATGTTGAAGATATGGGCTGAATACAGTTGAGCCATGTGAAGAAAAGGAATATTCTGAAAAAACGGCTTCCGAATTCAAAATATGTTTCTGTACCCTCGCCGAAAAGTCCGAGAATCTGTTTTGGGATAAGCTGGAAGAAGATGAATGCTATAACAGATATAACAGCGGCTATTCCCAGAGCAAGCTTGTATGAGGATTTAACACGGCTGTAATTCTTAGCGCCGTAGTTAAAGCTTTGAATTGGCTGAGTTCCCTGTGCAAGACCAATTACAATAGAGAATACAATCATATTCACTTTCATAACGATTCCTGCAACGGCAAGGGGCTCTTTTTCACCGTAAATGGAAAGGCTTCCGTAGTGCTTTAATGAGTTGTTGAGTACAACCTGAACAATAGCGATTGCAAGCTGATTGAAGCATGAAGCCATACCGATTGCGCAAACTCTTGAAACCACTTTTAACTGCGGAATAAAATGTTTTGCAGTGAGCTTTACTGTTTTGAACTTGCGTATGTAAAGGATAACAAGGAATGCGGAAACAACCTGTCCGATAACTGTTGCAGCTGCCGCGCCTTTCATTCCCCAATCAAAGCCGAGAACGAATAATGCATCAAGGATTGTATTTATTACAGCACCTGTCAGATTAAGTATCATAGTCATTCCAGGGCTTCCGTCAGCGCGGATAATATGTCCGCCTCCTGTAGCAAGTATAAGGAACGGGAAGCCTATTGCTGATACAGCAACATAATCCTTGGCATAAGGCATGATATCATCGGGAGAGCCGAAAAGCTTCAGCAGGGGAGTGAGGAATATAAGGGTAAATGCGGATATTATAATACCAATTCCTGCAAGCATTGTAAGGGCATTTCCTGCAAAATATCCTGCACGTTTTGAATCGCCTTTGCCCATAGTGAGATTGAAGCAGGAAGCGCCGCCGATACCAAGGAGAAGTGCCGCGGCGATACACAAAGTCGAAAATGGGAAAGCGATATTTGTGGCGGCATTGCCGTCAGTTCCCACGCCCTGACCGATGAAGAATTGGTCGATGATGTTATACAGCGCGCTGACAAGCATACCGATAATACTTGGGATAGCGAATTCCGCCATAAGCTTCGGCACAGGTGCAGAAGCAAGGGGATTATTTTTTTCTGTCTGATTCATTTTTTTACCTTCTTTTCTTTAAACATTACTATTTTATTATACACCTTTTTGTTATTATTTTCAAGTGCAAATGAGAAAAAAGGTAATATTGCTCCCCCAACTAAACCTTGCCATCAAATACGCGACATAAATAAAATTTCTCTGCGTCAGAAAAACTTGAAATGCGACAGCATTCCTGCGTTTTTCTTCCTTGATAAATTTTCTTTCTGCTTTCGTCTTTTCGACAAGGTATAATTGGTGGAGCAATATAAAGGAATTTCTGCTATATTTACTAAGGGGACGCTCTCTCTTGCAGAGCGTCCCCTCTTTTCAAACAGTCCACTGGACTGTTTGAAAATTCACCCCTTGCAGAGCGCCTAAAGGCATCGCAGAGCTATGCTCTGCATGGGACGCTGTCCCATACCCTGCAAGAGACGCTGTCTCTTGACTCTGCTAAAGGGTTTCACCCTTTAGAATCCCATTTTTAATCATACAAAAAAATCCCCGACTCTCCAGTGAATCGGGGATAAAAATTTATTTCTTGAAAAGCTGTCTCAGTACAAGACCGCCGCCTGCTGCGGTAAGTCCGAACATAAGTACGAACATATATGCATTTGTTGTTCTCCAGTGCATTCTTACACTCATAAGAACTGCCGCAAGCACTATTACTAATCCCACGGCAACAAATATCCAGCCGAAGATTTTTCTCTCCATAAGGAAAAGCATTACGATACCTATAAATATAGGTACAAATATTGTTCCGTTGGGAAGATTGAATCCGCCGAAGCTGAACATGTATCCGCCGTAACCCCATGTGCTTTCGATATTCAGATTCTGGAATATCATGAATACACCTGCCGCAAGCATGAGAAGACCTACGAAAAATTCAAGAAGGTCATTTCTGTTCTTGTCCCGTCTGTCGTTGTAATCCTTAAGATCACGGTAAGCCTTGTCCAGTTCGGTGTCATACTTTGATTTCTTTGCCATTGTTTTTTACCTCCAATAATCATTTATCTCTAAAAACAATTACTTGTTTTCAAGAGCTGTAATAAGGTCAACTCTGCGCTGATGTCTGCCGCCCTCAAATCCTGTTGTAAGGAATATTTCGGCAAGCTCGCAGGCAAGACCAACGCCCGTTGTTCTTGCGCCCATGCACATGATATTTGAATCATTGTGCAGACGTGTATATTTTGTTGAGAATGAATCGGCGCAGAGTGCGGCGCGGATTCCCTTTATCTTGTTTGCGGCAATGGACATACCGATTCCCGTACCGCAGAGGAGAATACCTCTTTCACATTCCCCTGATGTAACTACTCCGCATACAGTCTCCGCCATATTGGGATAATCACAGGGTTCGCCGTCTGTGCCCATATCCTTGAAATCAAAGCCCTTTTCGGAAAGTGCCTTGATGATTTCCTTTTTCATCTCAACTGCTGCGTGGTCGCATCCTATAGCAATCATTGGTTATACTCCTTTATTTTCAAGTATTTTTTCAGCCTGAACTTTTTGCAGATATGAAGCTTCAAGCTCGTCAGGGGAAATAAATTCCTTTGCCATTGCTCCGAGACATACACCACAGGCGTTCTGTATTCTGCCTTGTGGGGGGGCGATAATAAACATAGGTGAGCGGTATGTCATGAAGAAATCTGCCGCTCCGTCGCCGCAGAGCATAACTTCCGTACCGTTGAGAGCAAGGAATTCCGCCAGCTCATCACAGCTGAGAATCTTTTCTTCCATAACGGCTTCAAGCCCATAGCAATCGCTTTTGTAAACTGCGGCATAGACTAAATCTGCACGAGCCTTCATAACGGAACATATAACGCCCTTGTAGGCGATATTATTGAACGCAAGAGCCTCCAGTGTTGAAACTCCGCAGCATTTGCAGTTCAGAGCAAATCCCATAGCTTTTACGGCGGCAATGCCGATTCGCAGTCCTGTGTAGCTTCCGGGCCCTTTAGCCACGGCAACAGCGCCGATATCCTTAACAGTTTTTCCCGTCTGCTCAATAAGACTTTTCACCATAGGCATAATTACCTGCGAATGAGTTTTCTGCGTATACAGCGAGGTTTCGGCTATGACAATCTCACTGTCTGTATCAAAGAGGGCGGCTGATGCAACTTTTCCTGATGTATCAATTCCAAGCAGAAGCAAAACGTTCATCTCCCTCTAAAGTAATTTCTCTTTCAAGCTCATCAAGAGAGTTGATAGTAATATTTATAACTTTTCCCGAAAGATATTTTTCAATATTTTCCGACCACTCAACTGCCGCAACATTATTGCCGAAATCGTAGTCGTAAAATCCGCAGGATTCCAAATCCCATTCGCTTGAAATGCGGTACATATCAAAGTGATAGAGATTTATCTTGTCACCGATATACTCGTTTACAAGGGCAAAGGTGGGGGATGTTACCACATCTCCCAGACCAAGCCCCAGAGCAAGACCTCTTGTGAATGTGGTTTTTCCTGCACCGAGGCCGCCGTGATATGCTATAATATCGCCTTTTTGCAGAAGCTTTCCTATTTCAGCGGCGGCTTCGATTGTTTCTTCGGGGGATTTTGTAATTATTTTTCTTATCATATCAGAAAAGTCCTGAAATATTTCCGTTGTTGTCGCAGTCGATGTTCAAAGCTGAGGGCTTCTTCGGAAGTCCGGGCATTGTAAGAATATCGCCTGTGTATAATACTACAAATCCTGCACCTGCTGAAAGCTTTGCGTCGCGTACAGTGATTCTGAAATTCTTTGGCTTTCCAAGCTGTGTGGGGTCGTCGGAGAGAGAATACTGCGTCTTAGCCACACATACAGGCAGATTGCGGAATCCGATTGATTCAATTTCCTTGATAGCCTTTTCAGCCTGAGTTGAAAAGTTTACGCCGTCAGCGCGGTATATTTCTTTTGCAAGAATCTCAATTTTTTCCTTGATTGGAAGTTCTGTGGGATACAGGGGACGGAATCCCTCGCCGCTGCCGTCGGTAAGAGCAATAGTTTCGCAAACCTTGTTTGCAAGGTCGATACCGCCCTCGCCGCCTTTGGCGAACACTTCGCACATTGATACTTCAACGCCCATTTCAGCGCAGAAATTGCGTACAAATTCAACTTCCGCGTCGGTATCTGTGTGGAATCTGTTGATAGCCACAACAACGGGAACATGGAATTTATGCATATTCTCAATGTGTGTCTGTAAATTTATGATACCCTTTTCAAGAGCCCACATATTTTCTTTTGCAAGCTCATCTTTAGGAACTTTTCCGTTGTATTTCAATGCGCGGATAGTAGCAACAAGTACAACGCAAGAAGGCTTGAGACCTGCATATCTGCACTTGATATCGAAGAACTTTTCAGCGCCAAGGTCAGAGCCGAAGCCTGCTTCTGTTATGCAGTAATCGCCCAGTTTAAGAGCAAGCTTTGTAGCGCGTACAGAGTTGCAGCCGTGAGCGATATTTGCGAAAGGACCGCCGTGAATAAACGCGGGATTATTTTCAAGTGTCTGTACAAGATTAGGCTTTAATGCGTCTTTGAGAAGCGCAGTCATGGCGCCTGTACAGCCAAGCTGTTCAGCAAATACGGGCTTGCCGTCAAGGTCATAGGCAACAAGGATATTGCCAAGACGTTTTTTAAGGTCTGCCAAATCCGTAGCAAGACAAAGTATAGCCATAACCTCAGAAGCAACGGTAATCTGGAATCCGTCCTCACGGGGTACGCCGTTTAACTTTCCGCCAAGACCGATAACTGTATTACGAAGTGCACGGTCATTCATATCAAGACAACGCTTGAAAAGTACGCGGCGCTGGTCGATACGGAGTTCATTTCCCTGCTGGATATGGTTATCAAGCATAGCGCAGAGGAGATTGTTTGCAGATGTAATAGCATGCATATCACCTGTGAAATGGAGGTTGATGTCCTCCATAGGAACAACCTGAGCATAACCGCCGCCTGCGGCACCGCCCTTGATACCGAAAACTGGTCCGAGAGAGGGCTCACGGAGAGCAAGTACAGCATTCTTGCCGATTTTTCCCATAGCCTCAGCAAGACCAACGCTGACAGTAGTTTTGCCCTCGCCGGCTGGGGTAGGATTTATAGCAGTAACGAGTATAAGCTTGCCGTCCTCACGGAAAGCAGTCTGCGAATAAAGATTTTCGGAGAGCTTTGCCTTATAGTGTCCATAAGGTTCGAGACAATCCTCGGAAATACCGAGAGAAGATGCAATTTCACCGATTTTTTTCATTTTCGCGCCCTGAGCGATTTCTATATCAGTAAGCATAAAAGACCTCCATAAATTGTAATCAATAAATATGTAAAGTTGAATCTGACAAAGCAAATACAGCCTACAAGAAATATTATACCATATTTTTCAGCCAAATGCAAGGGGCATTACAAGTTTTTAACGCAAATCAATTTTCAAAACAAATTGTATGATTATGTATTATTTTTGTAGGGGCTGATGCCCACATCAGCCCGTTAGTTGTATAATTTGTTTGCGTGTCGATGTAGGCATCGATTCCTACAGAACGGGAAAATTAATTTGCGCGCAAGTTTTCACATTTAATAAGAAATAATGATAACATGCATATCATCATCAAGAATATAGCTTACGGTTTCACCGAACTGAACATAGCCGTAAAGGTCCCATAATTCGCCGTTTTCAAACAAGCCTTTTACAGCGTTTTTATATGTCTGTTCATCTGCAAACATCATTTCAGCAAAGCCGCTGTAAGCTGAATTTGCCATAGCTGTTCCCACAGCTTCGGCAGTATATTCCGTGAGATATGAGCCATTCTGCACATGATAATTGCTGTCCATGGAATAACAAGTCGGGATATCCCTTTGTTTTTCACCTATACTATGAGTGCGGAGAAGCCGTTCATCGTTGATGAGAAAATATGTATGGAACACATCAGCGCCCATATTTTCGGTATCTCCTGCATCGTCCCATGTAACATCTACCCAGTAGTTTATGCCATTCAGTGTAATATAATTCCATGCATGACCTGCGGGTTCGGAATATTCACCGTCTCTGCTGTTTGAGTCACGATTCCATGCCTTTCCGTTTACAATGTCGCAGGGGATATCAAGCTGATTCATCATATACTGGAATCCTCGGGAATAGCCGCCGCATACAGCCTTTCCCTCAACGAGACAGCCATAAGCCGTATCCCATAGATTTTTTTCTTCAATGCCTACCTTGGAATCATCATAAACGGTATGCTCAGCAATATAATCGTGGACATACAGGGATTTTCCATAGTTGTCAAGTCCCTCGGGTAAAGATGACAGAACAGCATCTCCTGCGGCTCTGATTTCCTCCATCATAGCCTTTAATTTCTCAGAGGTATAATCGTTCATTGATTCAAAATCACAGATTGTAGAATTTTTAGAAGTTTCAACGGCGTATGCACTCATACAGTCAAGCCAGAAATATTCGGGATAATCTCGTTTTATATCATCCAATACATCGCTGAGTTCATCGGAATCAACGAATCCGTCAAATTCAATTATAGTTTCACCATTTTCAAAGGCATCTGTAAGAGTAGTGTACAACACGTCCTTTTCGATATATTGTCCCGATATTCTTTCGGAGCTTACGGGCATATCATTTGTTTGATTTATTTCCACGCACCCCGAAGAAAGAGTCATAAAAACGGCTGACAGCAAAAGGGTATATTTCTTTATCTTCACAATTTTCTCCCCTATGAAATCCCTGAATATGTTGTGGGATTTTTTATTTTAAAACTATATCAAGAGTAAACAATTCGTCAGTGCGGTAATAGGAAACATTTTTATCTTTTATGCCATCAGCTTTGTAAAGGGCTGATTTGGCAATAAGGCTGTTGAGAGCCTCACTATAGGCTTCAAAGCTTCCAAACATAATTTCGCAGTGTTCCTTATCGGAGTTTTTGCCGATATAATCAAGAACAGCGTCCTTATCATAGGTTTCAAAAAATCCGCCGTTCTGCACGATGAAGTTATATTCCGTAGCCGTACAATCAGGAACAAATCCTTGCTGTCTGTCGAATGTACGGGTATTCATAAGCTGTTCAGTAGTAATCATGCAGTATGTATGAACAGGGTCGCCGAAGTCGTAGTCATCCCATGTTACATCAACCCAGTAATAGTCACCGTCGATTTTAACATAATTCCAAGCATGATTTGAACCTGTGCAGATACCGCTTTCTATGTCAAGTTCCTGCATTATCATCTGAAATGCTCTTGCATATCCGCTGCAAACAGCTTTCTGATTAACGAGACAGCCGTAAGCATGATGATACAATCCTGTAGTATCTGCTTCAGCGCCCTTGTGGTCATATTTTGTGTTTTCGATGAGATAATCGTGAACAAAAATGACTTTTTCATAGTCGCTCAGTCCGCTGGGAATAGCGTCAAGTGCTTTATCCAAGGCTTTTTCCTGTTTTTCGCGCATTTCAGGAATTTCTTCCTCGTCCAGAGTTTCAATTATATTAGTACTTATTTCCGTTCCGTCCGCAGCAGTTCCCGTATAATAAATGTTATTGAGCCAGAAAACCTCAGGACAATCGGAATAAAGATTAATAAAGGCTTTTTCCACCTCTCTGCCTTTGATTTTTCCGGGAACAATTGTCTTTGTATTTCCCTCAGCGGTACTTTCGCAGAAAAGACTATACCATTCAGTTTCGTACAATTCTTCTGCAACCTCTGTAATAGAGGGCATTTTGTTTGTCTTTGGTTCTGTGGGCTGTTCGATTTCAATTTCAGGTACGATTTCATTTGCCAGACCTGAAATAAAGGAACAGCCGCTGAGAAGTGACAAAGCAGTAAATGCTGATGCTAATTTTATGATTTTCATAATTTTACCCCCAATAATAAATCAGATTAGTTTTATGGTTTATATAACTCCCTCAAAGCTTTGTTCAAGGACATCAACGGAATTTTTAAAGCTTTCCATTTCCTCGTCAGTGAGTGAGAGTTCTATTATTTCCTTAACGCCGTTTCTGCCAATAATGCAGGGAACGCCGATAAATACATTTTTGCTGTCGTATTCTCCGCAGAGCTTTGCGGAAACGGTAAGGACGCTGTTTTCATCGCCGAGAATAGCTTTAACAATACGCGTTATAGCCATTCCTATGCCGTAATAGGTAGCATTTTTTGCCTCAATGATCTTATAAGCGGCAGTGCGCACCTGCTCCTCAATTTTTTTCATATCCTCTACGCAATAGCCGTTGCATTTATCCTCCAAGACCTCAGTAATACGCTTTGTTGCAAGCATCATCTGAGAGAGGGGAGCGAATTCGCTATCTCCGTGTTCGCCCATAACATAAGCGTGGATATTTTTCGGGTCTACCATGAAATAATCCCCGAGAAGGTAGCGCAAACGGGCAGTATCGAGAGAAGTTCCCGTGCCGATAACTCTTGAAGCGCCGAAGCGTGAAAGCTCATAGGTAACTCTTGTCATAATATCAACGGGATTTGTTGCAACAAGGAATATACCGTCAAATCCCGATTTCACAACAGGAGTGATAATTGAACGGAACACCTCCGCATTGCGCTGGAGCAGGTCAAGGCGTGTTTCGCCCTCTTTCTGAGCGACACCTGCGGCAATTACAATGATATCTGCGTCCTTGCAGTCACTGTATTCACCTGCATAAATCTTCATATTGGATTTTCCGAAAGCAAGACCATGATTAAGGTCCATAGCCTCACCCTCAGCTCGCTTTTTATTTACGTCAATAAGCACAAGCTCGTTGCATATACCGCCTTGATTCACAAGAGCGTATGCAAAACTCATGCCGACCATACCCGTGCCAATGAGAACAACTTTTCTTTTACCTGAATTCATAACACACTACCTTTCAATTATTTCTCCTGAAATTCAGCAATATATGGCAGATTTCTATAATATCCATTATAATCCAGACCATAGCCGATTACGAAAAGGTCAGGAATCTTAAACAGCGCATAATCAGCTTTAAAATCAACAACACGTCGATCAGGCTTATCAAGGAGAGTAACCACAGTAAGCGACAATGGATTTCTGTTTTTCAGAATTTCCGCGATTTTTTTCAGTGTTCGTCCCGTATCTATGATATCCTCGGCAATAACAACGTGATATTGTGACAAATCCCTGTCGATATCAAGAATAATCTGAACTTCTCCTGCCGATTCCGTACCGACGTAGCTTTTTGCCGACATAAAGGCAATTTCGCATGGAACAGTAACAGCTCTTGCGATATCAGCCATAAAAACAAAACATCCATTGAGTATTCCAACAAGGAGAATAGGTCTGCCGTCATAGATATTGTCGATATATCTGCCTGCTTCTGCGATTTTTGTCTGAATTTCCTCTTGGGATATTATAACTCTTTTTATAGATTTTATGTATTTATCCTTATCCACTGTATCACCGCCTTAAAGCAAATCAATAAAAATATTATACATTATTATGTATAAATTGTCAAGTATTTGTTGGATTTTAGCCTATAGCCATTAGCCTTTAGCCTAGAGCCATTAGCTATTAGCTTTAAGTAAATAGAATGAACACGGCTGTTTTACGTTGTTTCGTGTAGGGGCGGATATTATCCGCCCGCAATTTCGGAACGAAATTCAGGTTTTTCGACATTCTGTATTTCAATAGACACAAAATGGATTTCTGTGTATTTTATTTGATTTTCTTGACTTTCACGCTAATAAAGGCTATAATAAAAACAGCATCATATACAAAACCTATTTTCAACGTAAAGGAGTAAAAATCATGGACGCTAACAAAAAAGCTGTAATTGAAAAAAGAATAATGAAAACTGGTGAAAACCTGAAGAAAAACAACATGGAATTCCACTACGCTCCCACAGCGGCAGACGTTAAGGGAATTGTTGAAAAACTGCTCAGCGAGGGCGATGTTATAACTCACGGCGGCACGGTATCAATGGAAGAATGCGGCATCAGAGAGCTTATACAATCCCCGAAGTACAACTATCTTGACCGTTCAAAAGTATCTCCCGAGGAAGTTCCAGAGCTTTACAGAAAAGCATTTTTCGCCGATGTTTACATATCAAGTACAAATGCCGTAACAGAGGACGGAGTGCTTTACAACGTTGACGGCAACAGCAACAGAATTGCCGCAATTGCTTTCGGACCGAAATCTGTTATAATCATTGCGGGCTACAACAAAATTGTAAAAGATTTGAAACAGGCTGAAATACGCGTAAAAACGGAAGCCGCACCTCCTAACTGTATCCGTCTCAGCTGTAAAACTCCATGTGCCGAAACAGGCAAATGTGTATCTCTCAGCATGGCAGACCATGAAATGTCCGACGGCTGCAAGGGAGACGGTCGTATCTGCTGCAACTATCTCATTTCCGCACAGCAGAGACACAAGAACAGAATCAAGGTTATCCTTGTTGGAGAAGAATTGGGATATTAATGATTAGCATAGACTAACATATGATTGACATTCTTTTATCAAAAGCTCTTGATTAAATTCTGAAAATGTAGTATAATGTAATTGTATGTGGAATGGTTGCGGACAAGTTCTGCTTCTGTTCCGATATTGCACTGATAATTCCCACGAATTGTCACTGTTAAATTCCCGAAAGGAGTATTAAAAATGATTTATTCTCACGAAGTTGAAACAATGTGCCCTATCGCACAGGGCGTTGCTCACGGCGCAGCTCCTATCCCAGAAGAAGCTAAGTGGGTAAAGGCTAAGGAAATCAAGGACATTTCCGGCTTTACACACGGTATCGGTTGGTGCGCTCCACAGCAGGGTACCTGCAAGCTCACTCTCAACGTTAAGGAGGGCGTAATTCAGGAAGCTCTTGTTGAGACAATCGGCTGCTCAGGTATGACACATTCTGCTGCTATGGCATCTGAAATTCTCCCCGGCAGAACAATCCTTGAGGCTCTTAACACAGACCTCGTTTGCGATGCTATCAATACAGCTATGAGAGAGCTCTTCCTCCAGATCGTATACGGTCGTTCACAGTCTGCTTTCTCTGAGGGCGGTCTCGTTGTTGGTGCAGGTCTTGAGGATCTCGGTAAGGGACTTCGTTCACAGGTTGGTACAATGTACGGTACTCTTGCAAAGGGTCCCCGTTACCTCGAAATGACAGACGGTTATGTAACAGGTCTTGCTCTTAACGAGGATAACGAGATCATCGGCTACAAGTTCGTAAACTTCGGCAAGATGATGGACTTCATCAAGGCTGGTGACGACGCTAATACTGCATTTGAGAAAGCTCAGGGACAGTACGGCAGAGTTGACGACGCTGTTAAGATCGTTGATCCCAGAAAAGAATAAGGAGGACTTGTACAATGGCTTTATTTGAATCATATGAGAGAAGAGAAAAGCAGATTCTCGATGTAATCAAGGCTTACGGCATTAACTCAATTGAGGAGTGTGCAGAAGTTTGTAAGGAAAAAGGTCTTGACATTTATAAGCTTATCGAAAGCATTCAGCCTATCTGCTTTGAGAACGCTAA
>JAFXDK010000015.1 GCA_017521805.1 Ruminococcus sp.
ATTTCAATTGATATGTGTTATAATATTCTTGTGGTACTTTTTTCATTGTAATTTAATAATACCACAAAAAATTACTGCTGTCACGCATTTTTTTGCGTGACAGCAGTTTTTTTCTTTTTTTACTCTTTTTTTACAGCGCCTTTGTTTTTTGATTCGGTATTGCCAAGAACACAGTACAAAATCAGCTGTTCATAGCTTGTTCTTTATTAACAGAATGCTTTTTATTAACAGAATGCTTTTTATTACCAGCAGAAGAAATGCGATTACTATTGCATATGCCTGTTTTGTCATCGCTAAAATCAAAACAATAGCAATATTCACAACAATAGATATATTCGTGAGAATATTCCGTCCTTTTCTATTTTTACCTGATTGAGGATAACTTTAACTGCACCGAATAGGATAAGCAAAATAAACACAGTCCAGTAAGCTGTACGATTTACAGGCGTTAAATCACTGTATGAAAACAAACTGACAGAATAAACAAAATCGTTTACCGTCTTTGGATAAAGCGGCAGAATTATAAGTAATATACTCATCAAATCCGTAATTCTAAACAGTAAATCGCAGATGTTCCGGATATTTGATTTATTTTCTCTTTCGGCTATGTTTACTATTTTTTCGCTTGACAGCAACTCGTCAATAGTAACTGAAAAGAATTTTGAAATTTCCTTCAATGAGTCAATGCTTGGATACCCTCTTCCTGATTCCCATTTTGAAATTGCCGTTCTGGATACATATAATGCCTCAGCAAGTTCCTCTTGTGTAAGACCTTTGCTTTTTCTTAATTCCTGTAATTTCTCATTGAATTCCACGATATTCCTCCCGCTTTTTATCAAGCCGTAAAACATTTGCATAATAAATCAGAAACAATCCAACACTTAAAAATACTGAGCCGATAATATCTGTCAGCCAATGAACGCCTGCAATAGTCCGTCCGATCAACATAAATAACGAAAAGAGAATAGTAGATGGCGTAATAATTCTTCTGACAACCCTGTTTTTGATTCTTCGGTCAATCTGAAAAATAACAGTCGGCATAACGCTTGACACGAGTAGCGTTGTAGATGAAGGGTATGACACTTCCATTCTTCCGTCAATCAGTATGGGTCTGTAATTTATCGGTATCATTTCAAAAATCAGGTAGCCGAAGATTACAATTACATAATACACGCCTAACAGCAGAATATCAATATCCACCTTCAAAAGGCTTTTTCTTTGAAGTAGCTGAACAAAGCCGACTGCACCATAAATCATACAGCAGAAAAGCGACACAAGACCGAGCCAATCGGTGATGTGATAGATTGTCATATTCACACCTGTCATATTGTGAAACGAGCAATTCAGCGTAAACCGACAACAGTTCCATAAACTCCGACGGGCTGAACATCAACTGTCAGAATCAGTATTGTCCAGAATACAAATACTGCAATCAGGATAAGTCCGACAGAAAACATTTTTTTATCTTTCATTTTTATTTGTCCTTTCGCATATTATTTTGCTCTCAGAGCTGATTTAATAATAGCAAAGGATATAAAAACAGTAAAGAACCGCATTGTCACGCTGATGATACGAATCATGACAAGTAAACTTACAGTTTAGATTTTCACTCAGGCATTGTAATACATATCATAAACCACATAACCGCTGATATTTTCAAGAGAGCCTTCGCTTGTTTCCATACACATCATACATCTTGGTTCCTGCATAGGAATTCCGCTTGTCGGATAAATACCATATTCCGATGCAGTTTTAAAGCCGACACGGTTATAGAAATGATAGTCCCCTTCTACGTTTATGCCCTTGAATCCGTGTTTTTTCACTTCCTCGATGCCGAGTTTAAGCATACTAATTCCGATATGCTGATGAAAATAATCAGCGTGTACCGAAACAGGAGCAAGCATAACAATGCTGTTATCATTGATATGTCCGCCCTCTTTCGTTTCGGAAAGAGGGAAATGTGAGAACAGAAAATGTCCCACAATTTTTCCGTCAAGCTCTGCAACAAAGGATAGTTCGGGAATATAATATTCTGACATTCGTATTTCTTCAATCAATGCTACAATATCGCTTCCGTCGGAATAATTCGTTCCCTCACTGAATGAACGTAAAATAAGGGAAATAATTTCCTTATAGTCCTTGGTCGTTTCAGGCCGTATTGTAATGTCGTTTCTCATTTTATCCATTTTTCTTCTTTCTTCATAGTTTTTTATAGTTGACATTTTCCATTCCTTTCTGTTTACACAGTAAACTCTTGTCAGGTAATTCACATCGTCAGGATATTCCCCGATGAATTTCATTCCGTTTCTTTCGGCAACACGGGCAGATGCTGAATTTGTGTACTTCATATATGAATAAAGGCAATCAAAATTCAGCTTTTCAAAGCCGTATCTTATACACCCAGCCACCGCCTCTGTCGCATAGCCTTTGTTCTGCATATCCTTTCTGATATGATAGCCGATTTCAGGAAGAAACTGACTGTTTATATTCTGCATTGTTATTCCGCAGTCACCAATCATTTCGCCGTTTTCTTTCAGAACAACAGCCCACAGTCCAAATTCGTCTATGCGGTAACGTTCTATATTCCGTTCAATCCAGTTACGCACTTTGTTTTCATCAAATATGTAAGGATAATGCTTCATAATATCCGAATCACCAAGAACTGCATAAAGCGGCTTGAAATCATCGTATGTAAGCTCACGGAGAATCAGTCTTTCTGTTTCAAGTAATATTTTTTCGCCTTTTCCATAAGTTTTAGCTAAAATCAATTTCATATCGTATTCCATCAGAGAACAGAACTCCTTTAGTAAGCTCTATACGGAGAATAATTGTATTTTTATCTTCAAGGTTGCTGTGTCCGTTGTCAATCCAATCAGCAAAAACGATACGCATTTTCTCTGCGATAGACTTATTTTTATCACTTCCGAACCAACCGAGATTTATACCTCTGCCGTGTGCGGTAAACCATTCACCCGAAACTGCAACAATCGGATTTTTCTCAATCTGCTTCATCTTTCCCGATAAGGTATGCGTCAACACATAAAATGCGTCAACAGTTCTGACGTACGGCACATTTTCTACGGATGTTGCAAGTGAAATAAGGCTGTCCTTGCTGAAACGTTTAAGCAGTATTGCTTCAGCTCTTTGTGATAGTTTTTCCATAGTGTTTTCCTTTAAAATTACAGAAATATTTCAACACGCTGATGACACGAATCGTAACAGATATCGATTTGTCGAATAGATTTCATATTCAAAAAAAGTTATTCTTTGTTTATCCATTTCTTTGCCCAGATAAACAAGACTTCGGACATTTTGAAAAAATCAATCATTCCGTCATTTCTTAAACTTAAAAAGGTTTCAATAATAACACGTTCATCCGAAGAAACAATTGAAAGCAAATCTTTTTGTCGGCTGATATACTTTCCTGTTTGTTTAAAGCAGATTGCCTGTACAACAAAAGAAGCAGATTTATATAATCCTTTTAGGATTTCTTCGCTCTTTTCATAAAGCATATTATGTACGCAACTGTGAAAGATATTGCACACGCCGATTTTTATTGCTCTGTCAACAGCAATATCGTCAATTAATGACAGTAATTCATCAAGTTCTCCTTTAATCGGAGTTGTATCGTGATAAAACTGAAAAAGGTCAGATGGCTCCCAATTCAGAATATCCTCTTTTCCTGAAAGAAAGCCACAAAGCAATTCTCTGTTCGGTATGGAATCCGACATTGTATTGTAGGTCTGAATATCTGCAACAGACAATTTATCAAGTATTACGACAATATCAATATCACTTGTTTCTTTTGCTTCTCCACGACCATAACTTCCTTGCAAACCCACAAACCATACACGGTCTCCGAAATTTTCATTCAGCGTTTGCAAAAACTGACTTATCCATGCGGTAATATCTATCAATTTAGCCACCTCATAAAGTTTTGTTTTATAAGACAGATTAGCCGTTCAGCAATTCCTTAACCTCATCCATAGTCGGAGGATTAAGCGGTAGCGGAAATCTGGATATTGCTATCGCAGAACAAGCACTTGCAAAACGCACAATCTCATCATCGGTCATTCCATGCAGTAAGCCGTAAATACAGCCAGCCTTGAATGTATC